>NZ_JAGKRK010000013.1:0-134328 GCF_017939325.1 Aeromonas sp. MaB10011B
CATCAGGGCAGGATGATGGAGGGTCAGACCCCCTACAGCATGTTCAAGAAGGGTCTGAAATTGATACCGAAGGAAGTGCGCACTAAAGTAGCGTAAACAAGACACCGGTTTGAGGCCGGTGTCAGGTGATAACTAGATCTGTACACCCTGTGAGGACGAAATTTAAGCATCTATTTCTCTTAAATCTTCGATTATTGGGGTGAGCCATCCAACAACTTGAGAAGTGAAAATTTCCCATGAGGGGTGTTTAGATGCTAGATCCACAATCCGAGCTAATCCTACAGAACGTTCAATTCCGAGAAAGTCAATTATTTTGGATAAATAGTTGTGAGCATCTTGTTCAAATACAATCGTTCTTGCTGTATCAATGATTTCTTGATAATCGTTATCTAGCTCATTATCGTTAATTTCAGTTAGCATAGAGTGGATGTGTCGTTCTGGATTAAACCCCTCCGGCAAAATAAATTCTGAAATTTTAGATAAAGCATTCCCCCTCAAATCTACAGCTCTACGGTCATCACCACTAATTACTTTATTGATGGCATTTTCTTTCTGCTCTACCGTTCTATAGACATCCCCATCCAAGATGTAGATGTTTCTGCTAACATCTTCATTTCTGAGCAAGGCTCCACCTAATATTGTGAATGCATTAGATGATGCTCCATATTTAATAATGTTTACATATTTTGATGCCTTAAGTGATGAGCATATTTTACTTACAACAGAAGCAGCTACATCATCTTCAACATATATTTCAACAGAGGTTTTTCTCTCCCCTGTTAGACGCAATATTGAGTCTGGCTTGGTATCTTCAAAACAATACGTCCGGTCTGGTAGATTTAATATATGTCTAATGTTAACCATGTGCGACATGGTAGTGATTACTTCTCTATGAGTCGTGAATATTATTTGAATGTTCTTGTCAGTAGCTCGTTCATAGAGAACTTCTATAAGTCTTTTTAGTGCGCTGTCATGTAGCAATAAGTCAATTTCATCAATTAAAATTAAAGCGTATTTATCAGCTTTTAACACGGTCTCAAGAATTAAAAATATCTTTTGCTCACCAGCGCTCATGCTGAGAGATGAATACCTCATCCCATTCGCTTCTACACCGATCATCTTTTTCCCATTCGGCTGGAGATGGCTATTTAGAGATGTATATCTTTTGTTTAAAATTTGAGATGCCTTATTCAGGATTGTTTCCACTAAAGCGTTGGTTACATTTGATGTCACATATTGCACAGAGTTCTTTTTCTCTGATTCAATCATTGGGACACACTTATCTATCCCAAGATAATAAACTTCTCTTAACGGACGTCTAGCGTATATTGGAACCCATCTTGAACCTCTAGCCTCAGATTTCCCATAGCTTTTTTTCTCGTCATTTATTAATTCTCGTCCTCTCCTATATGACATAGAAATTAAAAAACTACTGCCATTCCACTCTGAATCTGGACTTCTAGGAAAAAAATCACCTAGTTTGTTGTCTTCGCCTGGAAAGTCCTTCTCTGGCATATAAACACCTGCGAGGGCATGTAAGATGGATGATTTTCCACTTCCATTTGGCCCTAAGATCGCGGTCAATGCATGAGGGGTAAATGTCAATTCATTTAAATCGTTTAGGCATTTTAATTTTTTAATGTTTATGGAGTTTATAGTTTGCCCTGTAATGGTTTTTACCGTGTTAGGTTGTCTTGCTACAGTTTCAGTCCTATCTATTAGTTTTAAAAAATTAAAATGCTATTTGTATGTGAGAGAGTTTACTCTTGTGGAGACCCGTAGGGAACTTTTATAGACTTGTTGTAAATCTTGAATGAATCGGTCATTCAGGAATCTCCGTAATTGCGACCGGTCCATAGTAAATTTTTGACTCAGGTTACATGCTGCCTCAATTTAGATGGCGCTACAGGCTACGTCCTGACAGATATCAGCCTGCGGGAACAAGGGCATAGATATGCGCATCAAGAGGCTGGTCATGGAGGAAGATGCGGTTTCTGGCCTGGCACTCAAAGGTAGCCCCAGCGGCGATGGCGACGGCTTCGCTTGCTGCGTTGCCAACCCCCATCACGATCTCCAGCCGAAATAGTCCCAACTGCGTAAAGCCAAAGTAACGCAGCAGGGCGACCGCCTGTCGGGCGATGCCACAGCCTTGGCGGGATTGGCGTACTCAATAGCCGATATTGCCGTAGCGATGATGGGGCGACAGCTGGTTGACACCTGCGCCACCCAAGAGCTGGCCGGTGGTGGCGCAGAAAATGCCCATATCAAAGGCGCGTCCCGCCGCACAATCCTGCTCGCAGTTGGTAAACCACTCCAGCGCGTTTTCCCGAGTAAATGAATGGGAGCACCAGCTCATCCATTTGCCGACCGTCTCGATGGATTCGTGGGCCGCGCGGACAAACTTGTCGGCATCACCCGGCTCGAAGGGGCGGATCACGATCTGGGTGTTGGCAAGGGGGGTGAGCTGCATATGGCCTCCTGCTTGAGGGTGGCTATGGGGCGGCGCTACCCAGTTGCTTGAGGTAAGCGGTCAGTGAGAATGGCTGAGCAAATTCCTTCATCCCGGCCAATTTATCCAGCTCTGCTTGGCCGACTTGCTGTAACTGAGCTTGCTGGGCGGGAGTGAGCGTGGTGGTTCTCGCCTTGATCAGGGTGTCGAGAAAACTGCGGTCTCCCGCTACGGCTTGATGGAAAGCCTTGAGCGCCAGCGCATCGACCTCTGCTGCGGTGCAGCGCTCCATGCTTTTCTCATGAAGATAGATAAGCACGGTCACTTGTTGTTCCCTCTCCAGTGACCAGAAGGGGTCGCTTTTCGTGGGCAGAGTGGTGCCGTGTTGCGACTTGATGGCTTCGCACCGCTCAAATGCCGGGTCCAGATCGTGCAGTGACAGCGCCATGGCGCCTTGGCAGGCGAAGAGCAGCAGAAGGGCAAATTTACTTGTTGTATGAGGCATGGACACATTTCCAGAACTGGGATTCTTTACCTGCTGAAGACCATGCCATGGGTTCAACAACCTGATTCAGTTTGTGGCGCAGGATATTGGGAATGCCTTCCATCGCCTGGCCATACAACTCCCAATCGTAATCACTGATGTTGTAGGCAACGTCCTTGGCACTTCTCGGGTCGCTGAAAATCGTATAAAGCGGTGTGGCGGAAACGGCGACAGCCAGTTGATTGGCGCTGTCTACAAGCTGGTCCATTTGCTCCAGGGCATCGATTGAACGGGAGCTCAATGTCAGTCCTTTGATCGGACATGTAGCTATCCCCATGATACTCTCCTGCTTTATCGGACATGAATGAGGCCAAATTGGATATCATTTATGCAACCGATGATCAAATTAAAAGCTGAAAAATGAGAGTCATATCGCCCTGTGTCGCGTGATGCCGAGCATGAAGAGATAGGCATTGATCATGATGTTATTGGTTGTTGGGCTTGTTGCAGGTAGCTACCTCTTGTCGGGTTGGGGGCGCTTTGCAGAGAGGCGTTTTGTATGTGGGTCATTCTTGATGCTCCTGTATCTTGCCCTCTATTACCTTTTTCCTTCTGATCTCGTCGGTAGCTCCATCCATCAAGGGCGTCTGGGGCAATATCTGCCGGTCTTGTCCTACGCCGCCATCTTGTTTGGTGAAGCCATTTTTCCCTTCGACAAGGGAAGGTATATCCCTTGGGTAGGTGTTGGTGGGTTGAGCGCCGCCTCTCTCTATCACCTGGTGTTCTTCGCTATTCAGTAGCGCAATATGGTCACAACGGCGGTGTTGCGCTCAGGCCTCATTTGATTCGAGGCATTCTCTGGCACTGTCTGTTCGCCAGTCTCTGTCGCCCCCTGACCATGTGCGCATCGACCCGGGGCGGGTTTGTCTCTAGCATGGAGGGGAGGCGGAGCCGGGCTCCGTCAAACTGGATGATGGACGAAGTGCGCCTTGCACACTTCTGGCGGAGAGAAAAGATGAAGCTGCGTTCCTTGTTGATGGTGGGTGCCCTGTTGCTGGGCGGTTGTGCGGTCAATCCCTATGGGGGGACGTCTGCGCCGGTCGGCGAGCCGGACAAGCCGGTGACCAAACCAGAGAAACCCGTGGCCGAGCCTGACAAGGCCGAGCCGGTGCCTGCTCCCAAACCCGTGGCACCGACGGGGCTGGCGGTCGCCCTGGCCGATGACTTCCTGAAGGCCGCCGATGTGCAGGCGCTGGCGGGCAGCAGCCCGGTACTGCTGCTGATGGCGCCCCAGAACGGCACAGGGGAAGTCTTCAGCACCCAGCCTCTGGCGGTGGCCATGATCCAGCGCATTCAGGCCAATAGCGGTTTTCGTTTCGCAGATCCGGGCCAGGTGGCGGCCATCACGGGTCAGCTCGAATACCAGCAGGGGGGCATGAACCCCGCCTCCCTGGTGCGTCTGGGTCGCCAGACCGGGGCGGGTTACATGCTCTACGGGGATCTCCTCTCTGAAGGGGGCCGCTACCGGCTCGCCATGAGCCTGATGGATCTCAAGAGCGGCGAACTGCTCTGGAACGCCAGTCGATCCGCTACCCGTTGATGCCGGCTCGCCGGATCCCTCTTGACCGGGATCCGGCCTTGCCCCCCTTGTCCGGGGGCGGGAATACCCCTGTGGTTCCCCTGGCGTCATATGCGTTGGCATGTCGCACTGCCTGAGGGCCAAAAACCTTCCTGACTGTCTGACAATTCTGGTTCTGACAGCATCCCCGATTGCTACTATTCACTTTGCCGGAGGCTTGTCCGGTGAACACGTCACCGACCGCATCCTTCCCGCCCGGCAGGCAGCTTTCTGCCCCTGTGCGATACTCCATGAGTCTTGTATAACAGGAGTACAGGGACCTACTCCCATGGATAGTAAGGAGCTCGGATGGCGCTCTCAGTGGCACAACTCTACGAAGTGATGGCCCAGTTGCCGGATCCCGTTTTCATCCTCAGCGAAGATGGCTACTACATCGAGTACATCGGCGGGATGGAGCAGCAGTCCTACCAGAACGGCAACCCGCTGATCGGCAGACAACTGCTGGACGTGCTGCCCGAGGACAAGGCGCAGTGGGTGATGGCGCAGGTGGCTCAGGCCCTCGCCAGCGGCCAAGTGCAGGTGGTGGAGTATGACCTCTCCCCCGCCGAGGTGGACGGCATCGACGCCGACGCCGGGCCCCAGGGAATGCAGCGTTTCGAGGGCAAGATAGCGCCCTTGCCCTCTTTATATGAGGGGAAGCGGGCGGTGACCTGGATGACCCGCAGCATCACCCGCCAGCACGAGCTGCAACAGCGGCTCAAGCGGCTCGGGGAGACGGATCAGCTCACCGGCCTCTACAACCGCCACTTCTTCTTCGACCAGTATCACCACAGGGTGCAGGGGCAGCATCTCACCGGCCTCATCATGCTGGATCTCGATCACTTCAAGCAGATCAACGATCGCTTCGGCCACCAGACCGGTGACAAGGTCCTGTGCCGGGTCTGCGAGTGCGTCTCTGCCCAGTTGCGGGGGGAGGATCTCTTCGTGCGCAGCGGTGGCGAGGAGTTTTTGATCCTGCTGCCGCAGATCGACGAGGGGATATTGCTGAAGGTGGCGGAGCGGATCCGCGCCGCAGTGGCGGCCATGGCGCCGGATCCCGCCCCCGTGACCGTGAGTCTGGGCACCACCCTGATCCGGCCGGGAGAGGATCTTGGCACCGTGCTGGCCCGGGCGGACGAGTGGCTCTATCGGGCCAAGCGGGGCGGGCGCAACCGGGTGGCCCATGATGGGGCGCCCTGAGGGGCGCAGTGAACAGGAAAGAGGGCGACCCGGGGTCGCCCTCTTTCATTTGGCCGGGCCAGATCAGCCGAACAGGGTCGAGATATTCTGCCCCGCCATCAGCAGGCCGATGGCCAGGGCGCTGAACCAGACCAGGGTGGCGGCGACCAGGGCATAGCCGAGGGCGACGAAGAGACCGTCCCGCTGCAACATGCCGATGGCCAGCAGCAGGATGGCCCAGGCGGGCATGGCGTTGGTGAAGGGAATGGCGCCCAGCGGCAGCATCAGCAGCAGGGCGGCCAGCATGATGAGCAGGCCGTTGCAGCGGTTGATGGTCACGCTGCCGGTCAGGATGAGCAGGCGCGGGCGGATGAAGCGGTCGATGCGGGCCAGCAGATCCGCCCCCTTGTGCAGGGTCGGCTTGAGGTGCTCGGCGGCAAAGCGGCGCTCCATCAGGAAGGCGGGCAGCCAGGGCACCCGGTTGAGGGTGATGCCGATGCCGATGAAGAGGATCAGCAGGCCAAAGGGGGTGCTGACGCCGGGAATGGAAACCGGCAGCAGGAAGGGAACCGTGAGCAGCACGCAAAACAGCAGCATGCCCTGCTCGCCCACCAGGGCCAGCATCTGGCGCAGGCTGATGTGGCTCTCCTCGATGGCGTGGGCGGTGGCCCTCAGGGTATCGGAGAGCGTGCTTTGGGGGTCGTTGAGTTGCGCGGCAACCATTCCTGAGATCCTCGTCTGTTGATGCCACCGCTGTGGCGCCGCCAGCTTACGGGGACGAGGTTAATCCCGGATGAATAACCCCTGGGAGCACAGATATTTCCATCGGGAGCGGGGCAATGGGGCTGGTACAGCCCCCGTCCAGTGTGGGAGACGGGCGCTCTGATATGCTTTGCGCAGGTCTTTCACCAAAGGATGAGCACATGAGAGGAGCGATGGGGATGGTGCCGGGGCTGCTGCTGCCCCTGGCGGGCTGGGCAGCCGAGCCCCCGGCGACGGGCTGGCAGCTGACTCCCTTTGCGGGATACAGCTCGGCCATCGACTTTCGGGCCATGGACGAGCCGGCCCCCACGCCGCACGGGAGCGACATAGACACCCTGCAAGGGGAGCGCTCCGGCAGTTGGGGGCTATTCATCAGCAGGGAGGTGGATGACCCCGGCATGGTGGAGCTGCTCTACAGCCACCAGTCGACCCGGGTGTCCCCCGAACTGCCCGACAGGCTGACGGTGGACACCCTGCAGTTTGCCGGGGCCCTGACTCTCTCGGACAACCTGATGGCCCCCTATATCGGTGCCGGGATAGGGGTCACCCGCTTGGATGCCTACGACAGCGAGACGGCCCCTTCCATGTCCCTGGCCCTCGGGGTGCAGCCGCGCCTGACCGAACATCTGGCTGTGCGGGCCGAGGTGCGCGGTTATGGTGCCCTGGTCAACGACGACAGCCAGTTTCTCTGCAACCCCGAGATCTGCGCCTTTCGGGTGAGGGGGGAGCTGATCACCCAGTGGCAGGCCAATATCGGCTTGACCCTGAGGTTCTGAGCCCCGCTCGGACTAGGCGATGCCCTTGGTGAGGCGACTCAGGGGCTCGTTGACGTCGAACACCTTGTACTGCACCGCGCTGGCGCCCATGGCGAGCACCCGCTGCTCGTGCATGGTGGCGTAGGCGAGGGCGCTCCCCTCATCCTCGAACAGATAGATGCCGCCCGCCTCGCCGGTGCGCGGGTTCTCGGTCCAGATCTTGGAGATGAAGCCCGGCTCCCGGGTGATGGAGTCGGCCAGCGGCATGGCCGCAGCAGTGAGGGCCGGTCCCATCATCTCGACGGGGAAGTTGAAATGGATCTGCAGCAGGCTGGGCATGATAAACCTCTCGTGGGCGTTGATTGACGGAATCCGCATCATAGGAAGCCGGTATCTTGGCTGCAAGAAGGCACATTTTCGTGGCATAGTTACCGCAAAGTAACCACTCACGAGCCATACCGTGCCCTCACTGCCCTGTCCCGCCTATCAGGTATTAAGCCTGCTGACCGGCAAATGGAAGCCGGCCATTCTGTTTCATCTGCGCGAACAGACCCGGCGCTTTGGCGACCTGCGCCGCTGCCTGCCCGAGGTGAGCCAGAAGGTGCTCACCGCCCAGCTCAAGGAGCTGGAGAGCGACGGTGTCATCATCCGCACCCTCTACCCCGACGTACCGCCCAGGGTGGAGTACAGCCTGAGCCCCCTTGGCGTCGCCCTGATCCCCCTGCTTCAGCAGATGCACGATTTTGCGCTGAACCACGTTGATCTGCTGGCTGGTCAGGGTCCTGTTTCTAGCGAGCCCGCAGCAACCAGCGGCTGAGGGCGGTGGCCGCCAGCAGTCGGTAGCCGAGCAGAGTGAGCGCCAGCAGCGCGGGTACCTTGAGGAGTTCCCACCACACCTGTTTGCCCTGGGGGCCGAAGATCATCAGCCACACCACCAGCATCATGTGCAGACAGTAGAGGCCGAGCACCTTGGGGGCCTGGCGCTCCAGCCAGCTGCCTTTGCCCCATGCGGGGTTGGCCAGCAGCAGGCCGAACAGCCCCAGCGCCCAAGGGAGCGAACCCAGCAGGAAATCATGACGAGCGAGGGGGACGGCGGCAACGCGCAGCAGACCTGCGGCCTCTAGGGCATAAAGCCCCATCCCCGCCATCATCATCAGGGCGCAGCGCCTGGCGTCCGGCTGCCAGGCACGCAGGCGCAGCTCGGCGCCAAGCGCCACGAACAGCAAGGAGAAGAAGGGGCCGTTGCGGGTCAGCAGGGCCCACTCGCCCCCCGGCAGCAGCGGGCCATAGGAGCCACCGATCAGGGCCAGGCTGTAGAGCAGGGCCCCCAGCAGCAGGGCCAGCCTTGGCAGGCGGGCCTGCTGGCAGAGCCCCAGGATCAGCACCGCCACCATCAGGGCGGGCAGGAACCAGAGGTGGATCATGCCGCCCACCCACCAGACGTTGAGATGATCCCCGAGCTGCATCTGCCACTGGCCCGCCATGGCGGGCAGGTAGCCCTCGCTCACCGCCGCGAGCGGGTTGAAGGGTATCAGCACGTAGAGCAGGCTCCACGCCAGCCAGAGCCCCAGCAGGGGTCGGCAGTAGCGCAGTGCGACCGTCAGCGGGTGGCCCGCGGCGAAGGCGGGTTGCAAGAAGTAACCGGCGCACAGGAAGAACAGCGGCACCGCGAAGCGGCAGAGCTGGTTGATGACGGCCCCGACCAGAGGGTAGGGCGTGCCGTCCCACAGGGCGGGGTCGAAGGGGTTGCTGAAAGGGGAGAGATGGATGGTCATCACGGCCAGGATGGCCACCACTCGCCCGCATTCGATGCTGGAGATGCGCATGCTGCCTCTTGCCGCTTGGGTTGAGGGCGCACCCTAGCAGCCGCAGGCGATCCTCATCCAGCCGCCAGGCCGGCAACTGTGACCCCCATCGGCGGCCGGTTACCCTTTGTTACCCGAGGTGCGGGCAAGGTTACCGCCGCCGAGAGACAGATCCCGTTTTGCCGTCGGTAAAGGCGCTAGAGCAGGGCCACCAGCACGGTGACCAGGGCGCCCAGCAGCAGCAGGGCGATGCCGCGCGCGGCCGGGCCGTGCAGCTTGTTCCACATCAGCAGGCTGGTGAGGGCCAGCAGCAGCATGGCCAGCGCCGCCAGATCCCCCACCAGCTGCCAGGGCAGGCCGGTGCCCATGCCGCGGTGCAACCGGTTGAGGCTGGCGGCGAAGTTGGCCTGCTGCAATTCGGTACGCACCAGCAGGGTGCCCGCCACATAGCTGGCGGCCACGCTCTGGCTGAGGGTGACGCCGCGCATCTCCCAGCGGGCCGGCAGGGTGAGCGGGCCGTCGGGGGTGGGCAGGGTCTGGGGCGGGGTGAGCTGGACGCGCCCCTCCTCGAACCCTGCTGGATAGCGTTGCTGCAGCAGGCTTTTCAGCTCATCCGGGCTGGCCAGCGGTGTGCTCAGCACTATCTCTTCGCTCGATTTCTCGGTGTGGGGGCCGGGCAGCGGCAGTACGGCCCTGTGTTGCAGCCAGAGGCCGGTGAGGCCGTAGAGCAGCATCAGGGTGAGGGTGGCAAAGCCTGCCCAGGCGTGGATGCGGCGCACCCACTTGTTGTTGTGCAGGGGGAGTTTTCTGCGTCTCATTGCTCGGTGCTTCATAAAAATCTGGCCAGCGGAAGCTGGCCAGAGGGGTCGGTAAACAGGGAGGATCAGAAGCGGTAGGCGGCGGTCAGGTGCAGCTGACGGGGCGTGCCCGGCATGATCTGGGCCGCGCTGGTGGCGCTGACGAAGTAGTCGTGATCGGTCAGGTTCTCCAGGCTGAGCTGGGCATCCCAGTGCTGCCAGCGGTAACCGGCGCGGGCATCATAGCGGGCGTAGCCCGGCAGCACTGTGGTGTTGGCGTTGTCGGCGAAGCGATCCCCCACCGCCGTCACCCCGGTC
This sequence comes from Aeromonas sp. MaB10011B, assembly GCF_017939325.1. Lineage (NCBI taxonomy): Bacteria > Pseudomonadati > Pseudomonadota > Gammaproteobacteria > Aeromonadales > Aeromonadaceae > Aeromonas > Aeromonas sp. MaB10011B. The sequence goes on from NZ_JAGKRK010000013.1 coordinate 10,168, forward strand.
TCGCCGAACCAGCCCTGCTTGCCGCTCTGGTAGCCGGCGAACAGCTGGCCGTTCTGACGGGAGACGTTCATCGGCCGCTTGCCTTGCAGGTCCGCGTCTGCCTTGACCTGCTCGGCATCCTGGATGGCGACGCCGCCGCGCAGATAGATCTCGTCGGTCAGCTGGGCACGGGCGCTCAGCTCGATGCCGTCGGTGCGCTGCAGACCGGTGAGGATCACCCGGGTGGGATCCAGCGGATCCTTGCTGCGCTTGTTGTACATCTCCAGCCGGTAGAGGGAGAGGGTGGTGGCGAGGCGGCCGTTCAGCCAGTCGCTCTTCACGCCCCCTTCATAGAGCCGGGTGTGCTGGGGATCCAGGTTGTTGTTCTTGTCCCCCGGGGTGATGCCGATAAGCTCACCGCCCACCGGGGTGAAGGTCTTGCTGTAGGAGGTGTAGAAGGCATGCTCCTCGATGGGGTTCCACACCAGGCCCAGGCGCGGACTCAGGCTGGTGACCGAGAGGGTCTCTTCCTTGTCGAGGTCGTTGCGCCGGCTGGTGACGGTGAAGTCGTCGCGGCGCAGGCCTGCCAGCAGGTGCCAGTCGCCCAGGCTGAGCTGATCCTGCACATAGAGGCCGACACCGCGCACCCTGTGATGGGCGTCGCTGGAGAGTTTCATGGCGCCGTCGTAGGTGGGCAGGGAGCCCGGATCATAGAGGTTGCCTGCCGGGATCGGGTTGGCGTTCTGGTAGAGCTTGGGGGTGCGATCCTGCCAGCCCTGCTCCAGACCCACCAGCAGACGATGGGCGATGGGGCCGGTTTGCAGCTGGCCTTCCGCCTCGGTGTTGCTGGTGAGGCTGCTGGCCTTGAGATCCTGCTGCCAGCGGGCGCGGGTCACCTTGTCACCCTTGACGCTGGTGACATAGGTATTGTCGAACTGGCTGTCGAGGGTGGTGTAGCCGAGCTGCTGGCGCAGTTGCCACTGATCGTTGATGTCCCAGGTGAAGCGGGAGCGGGTGGACTGGGCCACATCGTCGATGAAGTCGCGGCGTGTGTCGCTGTAGACGCTCTCGATGGGGACATCCGCCGGGCGACCATCGACGCCGGGAATGCCGCGATCCGGGGTGCGATCGTGCTCGTTGCGCTCGTATTGCACCAGCCAGTTCAGGGTGTCGGTGATCTCCCAGTTGACGGAGGGAGCCAGCAGGGTGCGCTTGCTGGTCACGTCGTCGCGAAAGCTCTCCTTGTCCTCCTGGGCCAGGTTCAGGCGCACCTGTACCCGCTCTCCTGCCTCGCCGTTGAGATCGGCGGCGAAGCGTCGGCTGTCGAAGCTGCCGACCTGGGCGCTGACGCTGGAGGCCTGCCCCTTCTGGGGAACCTTGCTGACCCGGTTGACGATGCCGCCCGTGCTGCCACGGCCGTAGAGCACGGCGGCGGGGCCCTTGAGCACTTCGACCCGTTCGATGTTGCCAAGGTCGCGGGTGTATTGCATGTCGTCGCGCAGGCCGTCGAGGTAGAAGTCGTTGCTGGCGCTGAAACCGCGGATGGTGACGCCGTCAAAACGGGTGTCGCCGCTGGCGTTGACGCCAGGGATGCCGATCAGGGCTTCACTCAGGGTGGGCTGGCCGAAGGCGGTCAGCTCGCTTGCCTTGACGCTCTCGATGCTCTGGGGCACCAGCTTGGCCGGGGTGGCGGTACGGGTCGCGGTGGCGACCTCTTCATGTTGGCTGCGTTTGCCGACCACGGTCAGGGTTTCGTCTTCGGCACGGGGGCTGGTGCAAACCGCCAGCAAGGCGACGCCCAGCAAGGCGCGCGGGGGGGGGAATGGTTCATCTGGGTGTGACTCTTTGTCGACCAATCGGCCTGAACTTGTTGATTTATTTGTAATTATTGATTTCTCTCATCGCGAGAGGTTGCTAATGATATTGATTTTCATTTGCCTTGCAAGGAGAAGATGCAAGAAAAAGAGATCATTGGCGGCAGGCACTGAGGGGGCTGGAACCTCGGGGAAAAGGCCGGGGGAACCTTGGTTCGGTTCGGAGGGGACGCTACCATGGTGGCCTCGCGCCTTGGCGCACCATCCGGCACACACAGGGAGAGAAACATGGTCGAGATCATCAGGGCGGATCTGCACAACCCTCGCCACGGCGAGGCGCTGATCGCGATGCTGGACGAATACGCCAGGGACGAGATGGGGGGCGGCAGTGCACTGGCGGACGAGGTGAAGGCGAATCTGGCCGAAGCACTGGCCGCGCGACCCGGTGCTCATGTGCTGCTGGCCTGGGTCGATGGGGAGCCCGCTGGCGTTGCCACCTGCTTCGAGGGTTTTTCGACCTTCGCCTGTCAGCCGCTGCTCAATATCCACGACGTGGCGGTGCACCCTGCCCATCGCGGCCAGGGCATCGGCAAGCAGCTGTTGGCGGAGGCGGAGCGGCTCGCCCGGGATCTCGGTTGCTGCAAGCTGACCCTGGAGGTGCTGGAGGGGAACAAGGTGGCCCAGGCTGCCTATCGCGCCAGCGGCTTTGCGGGTTATGAGCTCGATCCCGAGGTGGGCCGGGCTATGTTCTGGCAGAAGAAGCTAGGGTGAGAGGGTCGGCAAACATGATCTGCCGGGCTTGCCTCTGAGACTCCTGTCCCCTGAGTGGCACCAGATTTTTCAATGTGTTGATGGAACCGGCCCGGCCGGGTGAGTGACATGACCCTTTATGCTTCGGATCAGCGAGTGACCCGAATGAACTCCGTACAGATGCGCACGATGAAGCATTGTCCGGAGCCGGTGGAGGCCCAGACCTCCCATCCATTCATCGTGCAGTGACGACCGGATCTCGCTACCTCGCGGGAGCCGTGACCTTGCCGCACGACTGAACCAAGGCCATAGACGTTGCCTCGTCTATGGCCTTTTTTGTTGTCCCGCAGCCAGGCTGCGGGTGCGAGACAGAGCAGAGGCCCGCCCGGGTCTCTGCTTTTTTTATGGTCTGTCATGACCGACGGGTATGCTTGGCAAGGGCCGGGTCGTCGGCCAGAGAGGCTGACCATCTTCAAGAGGAAACAGTGCAATGTCACAAAATATCTATGACGAACCAGGGTTTTTTGAGGGCTATGCCCAACTGCCACGCTCCCTTCACGGGCTGGCGGGGGCGCCGGAGTGGCCGGCGCTGCACGCCATGCTGCCGGAGCTTGCCGGCAAGCGGGTGCTGGATCTGGGCTGCGGTTATGGCTGGTTCTGCCGGGCAGCCAGAGATCTCGGGGCTGCCGATGTGGTCGGTATCGATCTCTCCGCGAAGATGTTGGCCCGTGCCGCCGAGCTGACCCGGGATGCGACCATCCGCTATCGGCAGGGGGATCTGGACGGTCTTGCGCTGTCCGATGAGCCTTTCGATCTCATCTACAGTTCCCTGGCGCTGCACTACCTGCCCGAGGTGGCGCCGCTGTTTGCGGAGATCCACCGTGCGCTGGTGGCTGGCGGCAGCCTGGTGTTCTCGGTGGAGCACCCCATCTTCACCTGCCCGCAGCCGCAGGGCTGGCTGGTGGATGCAGAGGGACGCCGCTCCTGGCCCGTCAACGGCTACCAGGCCGAGGGCAAGCGGGTCAGCAACTGGCTGGCGGAGGGGGTAGTCAAGTATCACCGCACCCTGGGCACCTACCTCAATGCCCTTGTCGCCGCCGGGTTCCAGATCCGCCGCGTGGAGGAGTGGGGGCCGACGGCGGCGCAGATTGCGGCCAACCCGGCCCTGGCGGAGGAGGCGGAGCGCCCCATGCTGTTGCTGGTGTCGGCGTACAAATCCCTGGCCTGACGCAATAAAAAACGGCGCGCAGAGTGCTCTGCGCGCCGTGTCATCAGTTGGTTGCCGACTTAGAAGTCGTAGCGGGCCGCCAGCTGGAAGTCATCCTTGGTATTGAGCTTGCCGCTGTCATGGCTGTCGAGGTTGTTGATGCGGTACTCGCCGATGACGCGCAGGTTCTTGTTGAACTTGTACTGGGCACCCAGGGTGTAGTAGTCGATGGAGTCGTAGTCAGACTTGCCAGCCTGCTCCACCTTCTGCTTGTTCCACAGGGCCATCAGGCCGAAGCCGCTCTCGAAGTTGTAACCCAGCGCCCCTTCCCAGCCGGTGTGATCCTTGCCGGTGGCCAGGAAGTCGCTGCCGTCGGCATAGCTCAGGGCGGCGTAGAGGGCCTTGTTGTCGTACTTGGCGGAGAGCAGCCACAGCTTGGCATCCTCTTCACCGCTCTTGTCGCGGATGCCCACGTTGTAGGCGGTCCCCAGGGAGAGGTTGAACGGGAAGGTGTAGGCCACGGCGGCACCGTAGGCGGCATCGCTGTCCTTGCTGGAGGTCTCTTCGGTGTCACCGCCATCGAACTTGTAGCTGGTATCTACCTGGAAACCGTTGAACAGGCCGGAGTACTTCAGCACGGAGCCGGCGCGGTTGGTGGCGAAGGTGTCGGTCTTGGCGCCCAGTGCCTCGTTGCCGTAACCATCGGAGAGAGAGACATCAGTCCAGTCCGCCAGGAAGCCAGGAGCCCCCTTCTGGCGACCGAAGGTGACGGTCCCCCAGTTGGCGCCGACACCGGCGAACGCCAGACGGGTACGCAGGTTGTCGGAGTTCTCGCTGACGGTCTTCTCGCTGTCGTTGATGTACATCTGCAGTTCGTACTGGGCCAGCGCCTTGAGACCCGGGTTGATCTCGCTCTCTACCTTGGCGCCCAGACGGACAAACTGGTTGGCCCCCTGCTTGTCGCTGTATTCGTTTTTGATGTCACCGTTGGCGTCCAGCTCTTTCTTCTCGCCGAAGAACTGGCCGGCGTAGATGCGGCCGTAGAGGTCGAGCAGGGTGCTCTCGTTTTTGTACACTTCAACGGCTTGAGCCTGGAAGGCGGCGGTAAGAGCCAATGCTACTACTGTCAGCTTTTTCATCATGATCCCTTGTGTTGCAAGCTTTTGTTTTAAAAGACGGGGCCATGCTAGAAGTGACAGATGACAGTCGGGTGACCGTGCAATGAACAAACCGTGTCGGTTCCATGTCAGCGGGATGAAAACCGGGATTTATGTGGCTGGTCGCCACTTTTACGCGCAAAGGTTTGCCCTTGTGGTAGAATGCCGCCCGTTTTCGAGCTCCTAAGGTTGGATATGCGATGAGACGTGAACTGGCAATCGAATTTTCCCGAGTGACGGAAGCGGCTGCACTGGCTGGCTACAAGTGGCTCGGACGTGGTGACAAGAATATCGCCGATGGCGCGGCCGTGGCGGCCATGCGTCACATCCTCAATCAGATCCAGATCGATGGCGAGATTGTGATCGGCGAAGGGGAGATCGACGAAGCCCCCATGCTCTACATCGGCGAGAAGGTGGGCACGGGTCAGGGCGACGCCGTGGACATCGCGGTCGACCCCATCGAGGGGACCCGCATGACTGCCATGGGTCAGGCCAATGCTCTGGCCGTGCTGGCGGTGGGCGACAAGGGATCCTTCCTCAAGGCCCCCGACATGTACATGGAAAAGCTGATCGTGGGCCCCAAGGCGAGAGGCGCCATCGATCTCGATCAGGCCCTGGAGCTGAACCTCAAGGCCGTGGCCAAGGCGCTCGGCAAGCCCCTCTCCCGTCTGACCGTCATCACCCTGGCCAAGCCGCGTCATGACAAGGCGATCAAGGAGATGCAGGGCCTGGGAGTGCGGGTGTTCGCCATTCCCGACGGCGACGTGGCCGCTTCCATCCTCACCTGTCTGCCGGACAGCGAAGTGGACATGCTCTACGGCATCGGTGGCGCGCCGGAAGGGGTGATCTCCGCCGCGGTGATCCGCGCCCTGGACGGCGACATGCAGGCTCGCCTGATCCCCCGCCACCAGGTCAAGGGTGACAGCCCCGAGGTTCGCGCCCTGGGTGAACAGGAGATCGCGCGCTGCGAGGAGCTGGGCATCGACGTGAGCAAGGTGCTCAAGCTCGAAGATCTGGCCAAGAATGACAACGTCATCTTCTCGGCCACCGGCATCACCAAGGGTGATCTGCTGGAAGGGATCACCAGCGACGGCGTCATGGCGACCACCGAGACCCTGCTGATCCGCGGTAAATCGCGCACCATCCGTCGTATCAAGTCGATCCACTTCCTGGATCGCAAGGACAGCGTGGTACGCGACATCATCCTGTGATGTGCTGACTCCCGCAGCAAAAAGCCCGGCAGTGCCGGGCTTTTTGCGCTCTGCAGGGCGCCAGGGTGCCCGGGCAGGGATAAGGCTTAGGAGAAACCGGACTCCTTGCTACACTGCGGTGCCCCACAGAGGAAAAATCACATGGAATGTCGTCAGGGATGCGGTGCCTGCTGCATCGCCCCCAGCATCAGCAGTGCCATTCCCGGCATGCCGGACGGCAAGCCCGCCGGTGTGCCCTGTGTGCAGCTCGATGCGCACCTGGGGTGCAAGATCTTCGGCCAGCCGGAGCGCCCGGCGGTGTGCGGCGGCTTTCGCCCCATGGCGGACGTGTGCGGCTCCCATCGCCAGGAGGCCATCTGGCTTATCGGCGAGCTGGAGCGGCTGACCGCCTGAGCCCTTGACCCTCTCCCTCGGGGAAAGGGTGTCTGCTTGTCTCCCTTCATCTCCGCCCCTTCTCCCGCAAGGGGAGAAGGGGGTGCCGCCATTCGGAGTCATGAAAAAGGCCCCCTCGCCTGGCGAGGGGGCCTTTTTATGGTCGGCTCATGGTGAAGCCAACTTATTCCTTGACGCGCTCGATGCGACCACCCAGGCCTTGCAGCTTGTGCTCGATGTCTTCGTAGCCACGGTCGATGTGATAGATGCGATCGACTATGGTGGCCCCTTCGGCCACGAAGCCGGCCAGCACCAGGCTGGCGGAGGCGCGCAGATCGGTCGCCATCACCTGGGCACCCTTGAGCTGCTGGGTGTCGCGGCAGATGGCCACATTGCCCTGCAGTTCGATGTCGGCACCCATCCGAACCAGCTCGGGCACGTGCATGAAGCGGTTCTCGAAGATGGTCTCGGTGACCATGCCGGTGCCCTGGGCGACCGCGTTCAGCACGGTGAACTGTGCCTGCATGTCGGTCGGGAACGCCGGGTAGGGGGCGGTCTTGATGGTGACAGGTTTCAGGGGGCGACCTGTCATGTCGAGGGTGATCCAGTCGTCACCCTTTTCAATCAGGGCGCCAGCTTCTTCCAGTTTGACCAGTACGGCTTCCAGCAGGCTGGGGTCGGTGTTGCGGCAGGTGATCTTGCCACCGGTCACGGCGGCGCCCACCAGGAAGGTGCCGGTCTCGATGCGATCGGGCTGCACGCTGTAGCTGCCACCGTGCAGACGTTCTACGCCGTCGATGGTCAGGGTATCGGTGCCGGCGCCCTGAATGTTAGCTCCGAGCGCGTTGAGGAAGTTGGCCAGATCGACCACCTCCGGCTCACGGGCGGCGTTTTCGATCACGGTGCGACCGTCAGCCAGGGTGGCGGCCATCATCAGGTTCTCGGTACCGGTCACGGAAACCATGTCCATCAGGATGTGGGCACCTTTCAGGCGGCCGTCGACGCGGGCTTTGATGTAGCCCTCTTCGATGACGATCTTCGCGCCCATCAGCTCCAGGCCGTGGACATGCAGGTTGACCGGGCGGGCACCGATGGCACAGCCGCCGGGCAGGGAGACGTCTGCTGCACCGAAGCGGGCTGCCAGCGGGCCCAGGGCCAGGATGGAGGCTCGCATGGTCTTCACCAGCTCGTAGGGGGCGACATGATTGTTTACCGCGCCGGTCAGCACGGTCACGTTGCCGTTGACCTTGGTGGTGGCGCCCAGCATCTCCAGCAGCTTGAGGGTGGTACCCACGTCTTTCAGGCGCGGTACGTTGGAGAGTTGAACCTCTTCGTCACACAGCAGGGTGGCAAACAGGATGGGTAGGGCGGCATTCTTGGCGCCGGAGATGGTCACTTCACCGGAGAGGGTGCAGGGGCCGGTGATCTTGAATTTGTCCATGGTTTACTTCTTTACCAAATCAGGAGGGCAGCTGGAATTTACGCTCGCGTTTCCACTCGGCGTCGGTATAGGCCTTGATGGAGAGAGCGTGGATCTCGTTGGTGGCGATCTTGTCCATCAGCGGGGCATAGATGGCCTGTTGTTTCTTGACCCGGCTCATGCCGTCAAACATGTCGCCGACGGCGATCACCTGGTAGTGACTGCCGTCCCCTTTGACATGGACTTCGGACAATGGCAAAGCCTCGAGGAGTATCGCTTCAATTTCAGAGACTTGCATTATGAGTCCTCAGTTGTGAGCGGGGTTGAATGAAAGAGGCTGGCCACCCCGTAGAGGTTGGCCAGCGTATGGAAATCGTTGGAGGCACCCACCAGTGTCGGAGTGGCACCCCGTGCCAGTGCCGCCTTGGCCCACTTGACCAGCAGGGCAAGGCCGGCGGAATCCAGGGTAGTGACGGCACCGAGTTCGAGCCGGTCGTCCTGCCACCAGTCGACGCGGCGTTGCCACAGATCGTTGACCTGCGGGGCCTGCAAGTCACCGCTCAGGATCATGACTTGATCACCAGCGGCTTGGCATTGTGTTCACGCAGCTGGGCGATCACCGCATCGATGCCGTTCTGGCGAATGAGGCCACCCAGCTCGTTCTGCTTGGCAGAGAGCAGGCTGATCCCTTCGGCAACCATGTCGAAGGCTTTCCACTCGCCGGTCTTGTTGTTCTTGCGCAGCTTGAACTCGAGGAAGATGTCCGGCTTGCCGGCCTCTTTCACGCTGACGTTGACGGCGGTGATGTTGCTCTCGGCGGCTTTGCCGGGTTGGACCTTGACGGTCTGCTTGTCAAAGTGTGCCAGGGCGTCGGCGTAGGAGCTCACCATGTACTCGGTGAAGACGTCCACAAAGGCGTCACGCTGGGCAGGGGTCGTCTGTTTGATCTGGTTGCCGAGCACCTTGTAGGCGGCGAAGCGGTTGTCCACGTAGGGCAGCAGCTCCTCGCGGATGATGACGCGCAGGTGATCGGGGTTGCTCTTCACCTGGGCCTGATCGGCTTTCAGGCGGGCAAAGGTCTGCTGGGCGGCCTGATCCACGAGGGCATAGGGGTCCGAAGTGTTGACATCCGCACGGGCGACGAGGGAGAACAGCATGCTGGTCATCAGACCCAGCATCAGGGCGATCTTCTTGAACATGGTTACTCCTTGGTTGCGGGTGTGTTGGCCGGGGAGGACTGGCTGTAGAGGAACTTGCCAATCAGATCTTCCAGCACGATGGCGGACTTGGTGTCTTCGATCATGTCGCCATCCTTGAGCATGCTGGTGCCCATCTCCTCATCGCTGAACCCCGGTGCCAGACCGATGTACTGCTCACCGAGCAGGCCAGAGGTCAGGATGGAGAGGGTGCTGGTCTCGGAGAACTCGCCGGCACTCTTCTGCATCTGCAGGGAAACGATGGGGACCTGGCTCTTGGGATCCAGGGTGATGTCGCTGACACGACCGACGACGACGCCGCCGACCTTGACCGGCGAGCGCACTTTCAGGCCGCCGATATTATCGAAATGGGCGCGCAGGGTATAGGTTTCTCCTTCCGGTTTGAAACTCAATCCCGCCACTTGCAGTGCCAATGCCAGAATGGCCGCGATGCCAGCCAGCATGAAGGCGCCAACCAGAAATTCTACTTTGCTGAACTTCATCTTTCCCTTATCCAAACATGACTGCGGTGAGTATAAAATCCAGACCGAGCACGGCCAGGGATGAGTGAACCACGGTACGGGTCGTCGCCTGACTGATCCCGGCCGAGGTCGGTTTGGCATCATAGCCGTTGAAGAGCGCTATCCAGGTCACCACCAGGGCGAAGATCAGGCTCTTGATGGCGCCCTGCATGATGTCGTCCTGCCAGTCGACGGAGGCCTGCATGGCGGACCAGAAACTGCCTTCGTCCACCCCCAGCCAGTCGACACCAACCAGCTTGCCGCCAAAGATGCCGATCAGGCTGAACATGAAGGCCAGCAGCGGCATGCTGATGACCCCGGCCCAGAAGCGGGGCGCCACGACCCGACGCAGTGGATCGACCGCCATCATCTCCAGGCTGGAGAGCTGCTCGGTGGCCTTCATCAGGCCGATCTCGGCGGTGAGGGCGGAGCCCGCACGACCGGCGAACAGCAGGGCGGTGACCACAGGGCCCAGCTCACGGAGCAGGGAGAGGGAAACCAGAGGCCCCAGGCTCTGCTCTGCGCCGAAATCCTTCAATACGTTGTAGCCCTGCAGGGAGAGCACCATGCCGATGAAGAGGCCGGACACCAGTATGATGGCGACGGATTGCACTCCCACCACATACAGTTGCTGCACCAGCAGCGGGAAGTGCTTGCGTGGCTGGGGCCGTCCTGCCAGTGCATGAAACAGCATGATGGTTGCCCGGCCGACGGCGTTGATGAAACGCACACCGCTGCGGCCCAGCTTGCTTATCTGACTTGTCAACATCACAGATCCTGTAGCAGGTCGCCTGCCGGAAAATGAAACGGAACAGGACCGTCGGGCAATCCCTTGAGGAACTGCTCGACTTCGGGATTGTGCTCCTCGCGCAGCTGCTCCGGTGTGCCGTGTGCCACTACCTTGCGGTTGGCGATGATGTAGGCGTAGTCGGCGATGCTCAGCACTTCCTTCACGTCGTGGGTGACGATGACGGAGGTGATGCCGAGTGCATCGTTGAGCTCCTTGATGAGCTTCACCAGCACCGCCATGGTGATGGGGTCCTGCCCCACGAAGGGCTCGTCATACATGATGAGATCCGGATCCAGCGCGATGGATCTCGCCAGGGCCGCGCGACGCGCCATGCCACCGGAGAGCTCGGACGGCATCAGCTTGGCCGCCCCGCGCAGACCGACAGCCTGCAGTTTCATCATGACGATGGTGCGGATCAGCTCTTCCGGCAGGCCGGAGTGCTCCCGCAGCGGGAAGGCCACGTTGTCGAAGACGGTCATGCCGGTGAACAATGCGCCACTCTGGAACAGCATGCTCATCCGTTTACGCACTTCATACAGGCGTGAACGGGAGAGCGTGGGAACGTCTTCCCCGTCAAACAGAATGTGACCGGACTCAGGCTTGAGCTGGCCCCCGATCAGGCGAAGCAAGGTGGTCTTGCCGATCCCGCTCGGACCCATGACGGCGGTGACCTTGCCACGGGGAATGGTCAGGTTGATCCTGTCGTACAGCAGCCGATCCCCGTGACTGAAGGTCAGGTCGGAGATGGTGATCAGGTCATCGTTCAAACAATTGTCCATCCGGTATAAATGAAGAGCGAATTTTATGGGCTAGTCTAGGTCTAAGCAACAGCGAGGAACAACTATTGAGCGGGTTTCCCCCCCAAGTACGCGACAGTTTTATGTAACAACCTGCGTCAATGACCGCCCATTCCGCATCCGATTCGCTTATCTCGGCAGACTTTTTTATAATCCCGCAGCAAATTTCGGCCCGGAGCTGTGCCTTTATGTCTGTAAAGCCTGAAAAAGTGTCTGAATTGTTCGATTTCCGTCGCAGCGCCCGAGCGGTGCTGGACATAGAAAAACAAGCCATTGATGGACTCTACCAGTACCTTGACGAGGCGTTCGAGCGCGCCTGCGAGATGGTGCTGCGCTGTGGCGGCAAGATAGTGGTGACCGGCATGGGCAAGTCGGGTCATATCGGCAACAAGATTGCCGCGACCCTGGCCAGCACGGGAACGCCCGCCTTCTTCCTGCACCCGGGCGAGGCGAGCCACGGGGATCTCGGCATGATCTCAGCCGGGGATCTCATCATCGCCATTTCCAACTCCGGCGAGAGCGACGAGATCCTGGCCCTGCTGCCGGTGCTCAAGCGCCGCGGCATTCCACTCATCTGCATGACAGGCAATCCGGCTTCCACCATGGCGAAAGAGGCCAACGTGCACCTGTGCATCAAGGTGGAGAAAGAGGCCTGCCCCCTCGGTCTGGCCCCGACATCCAGCACTACTGCCACCCTGGTGATGGGGGACGCGCTGGCCGTGGCCCTGCTGGAGGCCCGTGGCTTCACCGCCGATGACTTTGCGCTGTCGCATCCGGGCGGGTCCCTCGGCAAGCGGTTGCTGTTGCGAGTGGGCGATCTGATGCACAGCGGCGAGCTGTTGCCCAAGGTGGGGATAGATGCCACCATCAGCCAGGCGCTGCTGGAAGTGAGCCGCAAGGGGCTCGGCATGACGGCGGTGGTGGACGATCAAGGGCTGCTTGCCGGTCTGTTCACCGATGGTGACCTGCGCCGCATTCTGGACCTGCAGGTGGACATCCATCACACCCCCATCAGCCGCGTCATGACGGTGAACTGTGTTACCGTAGGGCCTGAGATGATGGCTGCCGAGGCCGTCAAGCTGATGGAAACCAGGAAAATCAACGGGTTGTTGGTCGTGGATGGGGAGAGACACCCGCTGGGTGCCTTCAACATGCATGACCTGCTGAAAGCCGGAGTAATTTGATGCAAGACGTACCGACCCTCTATGGTCCGGTGACGCGCAGCCAGTACGAGAAGGCGGCGCAGATCCGCCTGCTGGTGTGCGATGTGGATGGGGTGCTTTCCAACGGCTTCATCTATATGGGCAATAACGGCGAAGAGCTGAAGACCTTCTGCACCCGTGACGGTGCCGGCATGCGTGCCCTGCTCAATGCGGGCATCGAGATTGCCATCATCACGGGGCGAAACTCCCGCATCGTCAGCGATCGCATGAAGAGTCTGGGAGTCCAGCACCTGGTGCAGGGGGCAGACAAAAAGCTGCCCCACTTCGAGGCCTTGCTGACCAAGCTCGGGCTGGATGCATCGCAAGCCGCCTATATGGGAGATGACACCATCGATCTGCCGGTGATGCAGGCTTGCGGCCTGGGTATCGCCGTTGCCGATGCCCATCCGCTTGTGCTGGCGAAGGCGGATCTGGTGACGCGGCTTGGCGGTGGCGTCGGGGCCGTGCGCGAGGTGTGCGACCTGATCTTGCAGGCCCAGGGATTGGCTGACTATCAACCCGAGGCGTCGCGATGAACAAACAGACTGTGCTGTTCGGCCTGCTGTTTCTGGCTGCGCTGGCGGCCTGGCAGCTGGGGGAGATCGAGCTGGTCCCCGAGCCGACCACCAAGACGGAAAATTTTCAACCGGACTTCACCGCCAGAGAGTTGGTTACGACCCGCTTCAACGAGCAGGGCAAGCGCACCGAACGGCTGGAATCCGAATATGCGGAGTACTACCAGGTACTCGAGCAGGCCACTTTCACCAAGCCGGTGGTCTACATGTTCGATGACAAGGGCGCGGCCGAATGGAAGCTGACGGCCGAAACCGGGGTGCTCAACACCGATGACAATGTGATCCTCCGTGACAAGGTGCATCTGGACGGTCTGCTGCCCGCCTCCTTCATCTCCACGCTGGATACCTCCTATCTGGAGCTGGATCTGGTGACGCAGGGGATGAGAAGCAACCAGCACATCAGCATTGTGGGCCAGGAGTTCCAGACCGAGGGCGTTGGCCTCAAGGGTCACCTGGAACGTAAATATTTCGAGTTACTGGATAAAGGCCATGCCACTTATTTCAATGAAAAACGTTAATCTGGCCCTCACGGCCCTGTTGCTGTGCGGTTCCCTGAATGCCAAAGAGTCCGACTTCGCCGAGAAGGTCTATGTGGATGCGGTCAAGCAGGTGGCCGAGATGCAGGACAACCGCATCACCTTCAGCGAGGATGTCATCATCACCCAGGGCACCATCAAGATTAAGGCCGACAAGGTGGTGGTGATCCGCTCCGGCGACAAGGGCGCCGAGGTGATGACCGCGTATGGCAACCCAGCCACTTTCTTCCAGGTACTGGACAACGGCAAACCGGTCAATGCCCATGGCAACAGCATCCGCTACGAGCTTAAGAACCGGTTGGTGACCATCACCGGCAATGGCCAGCTCAAGCAGGAAGACAGCCAGGTGACCGGCGATCTCATTCGCTACGACATCGTCAAGCAGAAGATGATTGCCGAGAGCAAGGGGCCCACCCAGCGCGTCAAGACGGTGTTCCTGCCGGATCAGGTGGAGAACTTTGACAAACCCGCCGATCAGAAGAAGTAGGAAACAACAGCCATGGCAGTGTTAAAAGCAACGGGTCTGCAAAAGAGCTACAAGCGCCGCATGGTGGTCAGCGATGTGAGCCTGGAGGTGGGAACGGGCCAGATCGTGGGCCTGCTCGGCCCGAACGGCGCGGGCAAGACGACCTCCTTCTACATGATCGTGGGCCTGGTACAGCGGGATGCCGGCCTCATCACCATCGACGAGCAGGACATCAGCCTGCAGCCCATGCATATCCGTGCCCGCAATGGCATCGGCTATCTGCCCCAGGAGGCCTCCATCTTCCGGCGCCTGTCGGTGTTCGACAACTTGATGGGGGTCATGCAGACCCGCAAGGGGTTGAGCCGCGAAGAGCGGGAGGATAAGGTCGAACAGTTGCTGGAAGAGTTCAATATCACCCATATCCGCGACAGCCTGGGCCAGAGCCTCTCGGGTGGGGAGCGGCGCCGGGTGGAAATCGCCCGGGCGCTGGCGGCAGAGCCGAGATTCATTCTGCTCGATGAGCCTTTCGCAGGTGTTGATCCTATTTCAGTCATCGATATCAAAAAGATCATCCAGCATCTGAAAGAACGCGGGTTGGGTGTGCTGATAACGGACCACAACGTCAGAGAGACGCTGGATGTGTGCGAGAAGGCCTACATCGTCAGCCACGGCAAGATGATTGCCGAGGGCGCGCCGGCCGATATCCTCGCCGATGAGCAGGTCAAGCGCGTCTATTTGGGCGATCAATTCAGTCTATAGTAAGGGGGCACCCCTCATTTTTGTTAGGTGACTGCCTCGCTGAACATAAGGATATCCCGACGTAGATGAAGCCGACATTACAGTTGCGTCTCGGTCAGTCCCTGACCATGACGCCACAATTACAACAAGCGATTCGTCTGCTCCAGCTCTCCACCCTGGAACTCCAGCAGGAAATTCAGCAAGCGCTCGACAACAACCCCTTGCTGGAGCAAGAGGAGAACGAGGCGCAGGAAACCAGTCAGACAGAGACACAGGACGCCAGTCAACTCGACTCCAGCGATGCCATGGCCCAGGAGAGTATGCCGGATGAACTGCCGGTGGACACCACCTGGGACGAGGTCTACTCGGCCGGTACGGCCCAGAGCGCAGGTCCCATCCATGACGGGGAAGACAGCGTCTATCAGGGGGAGACCACCGAGAACCTGCAGGACTACCTGCTGTGGCAGATGCGGCTCACCCCGTTCAGTGATGTGGATGCTGCCATCGCCCTTGCCATCATCGATGCCATCGACGAATCCGGGTATCTGACTGCCACCCTCGAGGATATTCAGGCTGCAGTCAGCAGCGAGGAGGTAGAAGTCGAACTGGATGAGATCGAAGCCGTGCTCAAGCGGGTGCAGCATTTCGATCCGGTCGGCATCGCCGCCCGTTCGGTGCAAGAGTGTCTGCTGATCCAGCTCGGCCAGTATTCGCCGGACCTGCCCTGGCTCGACGAAGCCAGAGAGGTGATCCGCGAACACATGGACCTGCTCGGCAATCGCGACTACCGCACTCTGGCTCGCAAGACCCGCCTCAAGGAGAGCGATCTCAAGGAGGTGCTGGATCTCATCCAGCAACTGGAGCCCAGACCCGGCAACGGCATCATCCAGAGTGAATCCCAGTACGTGATCCCGGATGTGTCCGTGGTCAAGAAGGGCAGCAAGTGGGTGGTTGAACTCAATCCGGATTCTGCTCCGCGCATCCGTGTCAACGAGGCCTATGCGGCCATGGCGCGCAATGCCCGCAGCAGCACGGATACCCAGTTCATCCGTTCTCATTTGCAGGAGGCCAAGTGGTTCATCAAGAGCCTGGAGAGTCGTAACGACACCCTGCTCAAGGTGGCCAGCTGCATCGTCGAGCAGCAGCAGGGCTTTTTCGAGTACGGCGAAGAGGCCATGAAACCCATGGTACTCAACGACATCGCGGAAGCGGTGGAGATGCATGAGTCGACCATTTCACGGGTCACGACCCAGAAGTACATGCATACGCCCCGCGGCATTTTTGAACTGAAGTTTTTTTTCTCCAGTCACGTCAATACGGAGGGAGGAGGAGAGTGCTCATCGACCGCTATTCGCGCCCTGATCAAGAAGCTGGTGACGGCGGAAAACCCCGCCAAGCCGCTTAGTGATAGCAAGATCGCGGATTTGCTGGCCGAACAGGGTATTATGGTGGCGAGACGCACGATCGCAAAGTACCGTGAATCCTTGTTGATCCCGCCATCCAATCAGCGCAAACGCCTGGTTTAGGCAAACAAAAGGAAGACGTTATGCAAATTAACCTGACCGGACACCATGTCGAGATTACCGAAGCTCTGCGTGATTATGTGAACAACAAATTTGCCAAACTCGAGCGTCACTTTGACCATATCAACAACGTACACGTGGTGTTGAGCGTCGAAAAACTGAACCAGATCGCCGAAGCCAAGCTGCATGTCAGCGGGGGAGAGGTGTTCGCCAATTCGCAGCATGCCGACATGTATGCGGCGATTGATACCCTGCTGGATAAACTGGATCGGCAGATCATCAAGCACAAAGATAAGTTAAATCAAAAATAACTATGCAACTTGAACACATACTGAGTCGGGACTGCACCAAGAGTGCGGTCCCTTGTACCAGCAAGAAACGCGCGCTCGAGATCATCAGTGAACTGGCCGCAGAGCGCCTTGGCGCTTCCCGCCAGGTCCTGTTTGAAAGCCTGCTGGCGCGGGAAAAGATGGGCAGTACCGGGATCGGAGCCGGTATCGCCATCCCCCACGGCCGGATTGACGACGCCTTCGCGCCGACCGCCGTGTTGATGACCTTCTCCGAGCCCATCCCTTTCGATTCTATCGACAATCAACCGGTTGACCTGCTCTTTGCATTGCTGGTGCCGGAAAGCGAGTGCAAGCAGCACCTCAAGACTCTTTCCCTGATGGCATCCAAACTGGGTGACAAGGCCGTCTGCCGCCAGCTGCGCCAGGCGACCAGCGACGAAGAACTCTATCAGATCATGACGTCGGCCTGAGGCCGGGTCTGACACAGCCACGTTGGCGTGAGGGGACAAGATGCAGTTAATAGTAGTAAGCGGTCGTTCGGGCTCCGGCAAGACGGTGGCCCTGAGGGTGCTCGAGGATCTCGGGTACTACTGCGTGGACAACCTGCCGGTCAACCTGCTGCCCCAGTTGATCGTGTCGGTGGAGAGCCAGTATGACAAGCTGGCTGTCAGCATCGACGTGCGCAACCTGCCTGCCCAGGCAGACAGGCTGGAGAACCTGCTGAGCCAGGTGCGCAACGAGGGGCGAGTCAAGTTTTCGAGCTTCTTCTTCGATGCGGACAACGCGACCCTGCTCAAACGCTACGGTGAGAGCCGCCGTCTGCACCCTCTGTCCCGCAACAAGCTTTCGCTGGACGAGGCGATCCGGGAAGAGACCCACCTGCTGGCACCGCTCTCCTCGACCGCCGACCTGCGCATCGACACCACCAACCTCAGCATTCACGATCTCAGCGAGCTCATCAAAACCCGGGTGCTCGGCAAGAAAGAGAACGAGCTGGTGCTGGTGTTCGAGTCATTCGGCTTCAAGTACGGCATTCCCAAGGATGCGGACTTCGTGTTCGACGCCCGTTTCCTGCCCAACCCGCACTGGATCCCGGAGCTCAAGCCCTTCACTGGCAAGGATGAGCCCGTGGCCAACTACCTCTCCAGCCAGCCGGATGTCATGCTGTTCATCCAGCAGATCGAGAACATGCTGGGGACCTGGTTGCCCCACCTGGAGCGCAACAATCGCAGCTATGTGACCGTCGGGATCGGCTGTACCGGCGGACAGCACCGCTCGGTGTTCATCGCCGAGCGGCTGGCCAGCGCATTCCGGTTGCTTGGCAAGAACGTGCAGATCCGCCATCGTACGTTGGACAAGCGTTCAAACCCCGCCTGACAGATCCACAGGATGCTCAGATGACCGTTTCCGCCTCAGTAGAAGTCAAAAACAAGTTAGGCATTCACGCCCGACCGGCCATGATGCTGTTCGAGCTGGTGCAGGGGTTCGATGCCCACGTGTTGCTGCGCAACGAAGAGGGGGTCGAGGCCGACGCGGACAGCGTGATCGGCCTGCTGATGCTGGACTCCGCCCAGGGCAAACAGGTGGAGGTGCAGGTGGAGGGTCCCGAAGAGGTAGAGGCCCTGGCCGCCGTGGTGGCGCTGTTCACCTCGGGCTTCAATGAGGAGTAATACGCCTCGGCGTGCTCAAGGTGCGCTGCGAGCCAGCGCCTTGAAAGCGGCAAAATCCCGACAAGCCAGCAGACTTCTGCTGGCTTTTTCGTTCATCAGTGCCAGAAACAGATCATAAAGTCCCATGGCTTCCTCATAATCCGCCTTGGCGATGGCCAGCACGAAGATGAGGGTAGCGCTCTCGCCGTTGCCCCAATCGATCCCTTGGGGGGCCAGCACGGTATAGACCAGGGTGCGGCGCGCCAGCAGGCCGAGGGAGTGGGGCAGAGCGATGCCGTCCCCCAGCATGGTTGAGACGATCTGCTCCCGCTCCTGCAAGGATCCCCGGAATCCGCTCTCCACCAGATCCTCCGCCTCAAGCTGGCTGCAGATGCGATCAAACAGCGCCCCCTGGCTGATGGGTTCATCAAGCACCATGAAGTGGTCGGCATCGAAATACTTGTCGAGCAGATAGGGACGGGTGCGATCGACGAGCACCAGCTTGCCGAGCTGCTCCAGCTGGTACTGGGTCGGGAAGGGGGAGACCTGCACCACGGGAGCATTCTTCTCGCTCACCTTGAGGGTGCTGATGACGAAATCCTGCTCGACTCGTACCAGTCCCTCATAGTCCCGCACCGACTCCAGCGTGGTCAGCTGCAGTTGGGGGTATTCCCGCCGGATGCGTGCTTCCAGCACCCGGAAGGTGGCGTTGCCCGCATCGCACAGCAGCAGCGCCTGGGGGCGCCGGGTGTAACCGATGTCGTAGTGGCGCTCTAGGCCGACCCCGATGTGGATCACCAGGTAGCCGATCTCGTGGTGGGTCAACCGGTAGGGGGTCTGCCTGATCCACTCAGAGATGGCCGCCAGGGTGATGTCGTAGGCGAGGGGGTAATACTGCTTGATGTGGTCCGCCAGGGGATTGTGGCTGCCAATCTGGTATTTGACCCGCAGCAGCATGGCGCCGATATGGGTCTGCAGGTCGGCTCGCAATTGCGGGTCGCCGCGCAGGTCATAGGGGTAGTGGTGGTGGATGTAACCCAGCAGGTGCGTAGTCAGCTGCTCGCTCTCGGCCGCCATGGCCGGGCTGAGCAGGGGCGTCTCTGCAGTGAGGCGAGCCTGGATCTGGATGGCGAGACAGGCGATCTCTTCCTGCCCCGGTGACGTCAGGGTTGGTAGCTCGGCATAGATGTCGCGGGCCACCACTGCCAGGGGCGGGGTGATGTCGTCGCTGGCAAACTGGCGCAACTCGTGGCCAGACGCCTGGCGAAGCAGGGCGACGGCACAGTAGACGGTGACTTGCTGCAGGCTCTCGTCGGCCAGGCGCAGCTGATGGCGACCGAGTTGCTCGTGAATGTGGTTGCCCACTACCTCCAGCGTCTTGCTGGGGCAGAGGGTGGGCAACAGGCTCTGGAGCGGATGCTGGTGCAGCAGCTCCTGGCAGAGCAGTTGGGTGAGGCAGGCGCGGATCGCCATCTCGCTTCCCGCAATGCGCATCCCCACTCTGGGTTTGCTGTCGATGGTGAGCCCGAAGTGGGCGAGCCGCTCCCGCACCTCCGTCATGTCCCCTTGCAAAGCCGCCCGGCTTAGATACCAAGTGTCCGCCAGCTCGTCGAGTTTGATCCCCTGTTCCGCCGTCAGCAGCAAGACCTGGAGGTGCAGCACCCGCTCGCGGCTGGTGCGAGGCAGAGGGCTCTCCTGCCCCTGGGCGGCCAGCAGCGCATCGAACAGTCCCTGATTGTAGATCTTGAGCTGGTAACCGCTGCCCCGCTGATGGATCAGGTGGGCGCCCCGGGTGGCAATGAGCTCGTTCAGGGTCGCCACGTCGGTACGCACCGTGCGGGTGGAAACATTGAGACGGCGGGCCAGCTCCTCCTGTGGCAGAGGCTCGGCGTGAAGCAGGGCGAGCAGTTGCTGGAGTCTGGGGTGGGGCAGCTTGGTCATGAGGGGGTGAGGACTCCTGTCGCGCATGGTGGGTCGATGTTAACAAGGGGGTCATTAACAAGCCAGGCACCGCCCAGTGATCGGACCGGTGCCTGTGGGATTGTTATGCCAGCAGTGCCTTCACCATGGCGAGGAGGGTACGCACATCCTCCGGCCGGGTCTGGCCACTGACACTGTCGATGATGGAGCTGTAGACGTGGGGGATCACCTTCTCGACTCCTGCCTCCAGCGCGATCCGCACTATCTCCTCGAAGTTCTCAAGATCGATGCCGCCGGTGGGCTCCAGCCAGAAGCCGTGGCGGGCACAGGCCTCGGCCACTGCCTGATACTCGGTGCGGCAGGCGAGTCCCCCCATGGGGAAGAACTTGACCGAGCTGCCGCCCATGTCCTTGAGCAGGGCAATGGCGGTATCGATGGGGACGATGCCGTCAGCCTGCTGCGCGCTGAGGGGGCCGGTGGAGATCTTCACCATGCCGGGGGTGCCGGTGGGGGAGACAAGGCCATTGACGAGGGTGTCAGCTTGACCGAGCAGCGCCCGGCTGGCCCCGACCCCGGTGAACACCTGATTGACATGCTGAGGCTGCAACTGGCGGGCCAGCTCGGCCACCATGGCGGACTGGCGCGGATCACCTGCTCCCAGCCCGATGGAGAGGGCGTTGTCGATAAGTTTGGCGTAGGCCTGCATGTCGGCGACGGCAGAGGGGATGTCCGGGTAGTTCTTGGAGAGCACACCGACCAGGACGTGGCCCTCGGCGGCCTCATAAATGTCGACGGCATTCTCTTTGGAACCTGCCAGCACGTTGAGGCAGACCCGATCGCGGTAGTAATTGGGGGTAAGAGACATCAGTTGTTCTCCTGAACGAGGTGGGCAATGGCGGAGTGGATCTGGTCGAGCTGGGGCAGGGTGACGCTGCGCACGTCTATCTCGATGTGCCCCTCGTTGGCCTTGTAGCCGCGGCAGTAGATGGCGGGGGTACTCTGTTGCAGACGGGAGACCACTTCCACCGTGGTCATGCGGATCTGCTGGTGGTCGAAGGCGATGTCGGTGCGGGCGATGTCGCGCCCCGCGCTGTCCCACACCACTTTGGCGGTGACGCCGGGCAGCTGATTGAGGCGCTCGATGAAGGGGGTCATCTTGGCGACCATGGCGGTGCCGCTCTCCTTCTCTTTGGCCAGGTAGCGCTCGATGGCGTGGGTCAGGCCGAGGATCCCCTCCTTGCCCACCTTCATGGCGCGGCCTATGCCGCCAGCCTGCTGCTTGACCCACTCCACATACTGACGTCTGCCGAGCACCAGGCCGCTGGTGGGCCCTTCGATGGCCTTGGCGCCGCTGTAGATGACCAGATCCGCACCCTGGTTGTAGTAGAGACGCAGATCCTCTTAGGCCGCTGCATCGACGATGAGCGGGATCCCGTGGGCCTTGGCCACCTCGGCCGCCTCGGTCACCGACAGAATGCTCTTCTGCACGCAGTGGTGGGACTTGATGTAGAGGATGGCGGCGGTATTGGCATTGATGGCGGCGGCCAGCTGGGCGGGTGAGCACTCGTTGGCGTAGCCTGCCTCCATCACCCTGCCGCCCCCCAGGTTGACCATGGTGCCGACGGGGGCACCAAAGTTCACGTTGTGGCCCTTGGGCAGCACGATGTCGCTCGGCACGTCGTGGGCATGAGCATGCAACTGCTCGAGGCGATAGGGGTCGCCGCGCACGATCACGGCGGCCACCGACTGGGCGATGCCGGCGCTGGCGCAGGAGACCACAACCGCATCTTCAACGCCCAGCAGATCGGCCAGGTAGGCGCCGGTCTTGTTGACCAGATCCTTCACCTCGAAGTAGTGGCCGAGGCCGAAGTTGACCGCATCGACCACCTCCTGCTCGGGGGTGGAGACGCCGAGGATGGTCATGCGCCCGGAGGCGTTGATCACCGGTTTGAGCCGGTATTTCTCATACACAGAAGGCATGGTGTGATTTCCCGTAGTGAGTCAGAACCAGTTCGCCGCCCACCAGGGCGGCGAGAGGGAGCAGTTGCCGGTCACCGTTGCGGGTGCCGGCCTCGGTATCGGTAAAGAGAATGGGGCCGCAGCTCACCTGGAACAGGGTGATGTCTGCATCGGCGCCCACCTCGAGTCGCCCCTTACCGGGCAGGCGCAGGGCATCGGCGGCCTGGTGAGTGACGCAGGCGAGTACCTGCTCCAGAGTCATGCCGATGGCGAAGAACTTCGACATCACGTGGGCAAGGCTGTAGACGGGCCCCTTGATGCGGTTCTTGCAGTAGATGTCTGAACTGATGGTGTGGGGCAGGATGCCCTGGGCAATGGCCAGCTCTGCCACCTCGAAGCTGAAGCTGGCACCGCCATGGCCGATGTCGAGCAAGAGTCCCCGCCGCATCGCCTCGCGCACCGCCTGGCGCAGTTCACCCGCAGGGGTCAGGATGCGGTTGGGCTTGCCGTTGAAGCAGTGGGTCAGCAGATCGCCATCCCCCAGCAGGGCGACGATCTCGTCCAGATCCGGCGGCGTGTTGCCCACGTGCACCATCAGTGGCAGGTTGCCATTGGCCTGCTGGATCTGCTTGGCCATGCGCAGGGGTTGCAGACCGCTTTCACCCACCACGCTGCCGCTCATGCGCGCCTTGATGCCGACGATGAAGCCGGGATGGCGCCGGATGGCCGCCTGGGCGAGGGCGGGATCGATGTCTGCCGGATCCGCCAGCTCGTTCTGACGCAGCAGACCGATGCGGGAGATGTTGAGCAGGGCGTGCACCCGGGTCTTGCAGGTGGCGGCGAGACGCTGGAAGTCGTCCACATCGTCGGCTCCGGTGCTGCCGGCGTCGATGACGGTGGTGACGCCGGATTCCACGCCCACCTTGTCCGGCTCATCGTGATAGATGGGGGAGGCGGGGTAGCAGTGGGTGTGGCCGTCAATCCAGCCTGCGCTCACATGGACCTGCCCGCCCAGAGTGAGGGTATGCTTCGCCTCCGTGCTCTCTGGCAGCGAACCCAGCGCCGCTATCTTGCCATGCTTGATGGCGACGTCGACAAGCTGCCCGTTTCCCAGGCGTCCCGCCCTGATGATCATGTCGTACATGCTGATATCCCTCTTGGAACCTGCTTGTGCTCTTACTGCGAGGCCGCTTCCAAGGCTCATGTGCTGCTCGCGTATTTGTAACCAGGAGTTTTCACGTCTATCCATACGCTCCGGCCCCTGCGCTGCTCTTCACCTTGCTGACGACCTTTCGCGGCAGAGCGCAAACAGGTTCTTGAATGCCGCCCAAGAGACGGCCTTGGATTAAGCCAGGGCGATGGGGAAGAAGGTCCCGAACAGCATGGCCCCCAGAATGGCGCCGCCCGTGATGGGCTTCTCCCAGATGTAGAACAGCAGGGCACCCAGCAGGGAGCCTATCCCGATGGGAATGGAGGCGCCCATGGCGGAGAGGATGATGAGGGGACCGAGGAAGCGGCCGGAGCTGTTGCCAGCCCCCATCATGACGTCCGCCCCGTAGGTGGAGTTGCTCTGGTTGATGGTGAACTTGCGCGCCAGGATGATCACGTAGCCGATGGCCATCCCAATCCCCATGCCGGTGGTCAGGGAAGCGGTGAAGTTTTCCACCGGATAGATGATGCCGGCCCCCAGCAGCAGGGCGGGCACTCCGAGGCCGACTCCGGTCTGGATGGCGCCGCCGATGTCGAGGATCCCCACCAGGGAGCCCTCGATGATGCGGGCGAACAGGAAGCTGGCACCGAAGGCGGCGACTGCACCATAGGCCCCCGTGTCCATGCCGGCCTTGAGCATGGCAACGAA
Organism: Aeromonas sp. MaB10011B; assembly: GCF_017939325.1. Taxonomy (NCBI): domain Bacteria; kingdom Pseudomonadati; phylum Pseudomonadota; class Gammaproteobacteria; order Aeromonadales; family Aeromonadaceae; genus Aeromonas; species Aeromonas sp. MaB10011B. The sequence continues at coordinate 34,098 of NZ_JAGKRK010000013.1, forward strand.
GGCCACCTCGTTGAAGGCGCCGACCCCGTAGAGGTAGAACATGTGGGTACCGGCGAAGACGCCGGAAGAGAGCAGACCGACAAAGATGGGGAAGGACCAGTCGGCATACCAGAAGTTGTTTCTCAGTTTCTCATCCATGGTGTGCTTCCTTATTTTCCGCTCATGAGGTTGTGGACGTTTTCCAGCCACAGGGGAACGCCCAGGTGGAAGGATTCAATGAGTTTCATGTCAAAGCCGCGGAAGAAGCCGCTCAGCACGAACAGCAGGACGATGGCACTCATCATCACCTTGGTGACGTGGTTCCAGCCGCTCTCCTCCACCCCCTTGCCGATCAGGATGCCAAGCACCAGGCCTGGTACCGCGTTGCCCATGATGAGCTGGGCCAGACCACCGAAGATGGTGGCCCAGAAGCCGGACTTCTTGCCTGCCTCGATGGCGGCCAGCCAGAAAATCACCGGCATGACGGTGTTGACCAGCAGGTTGGCGGCGGGAACCAACACCTTGACCGCGGTCACCTGCAGGGCGGCAGGTACGGCGGCGGCCGTGCTGTTGAGGAAGGCGACCACGATGGCACCAATGATGCCGCAGGCGATGGCCATCTTTTTGGGATCATGGAGGGTGGTGGCGAGATCCCGGTTCTTGATCATCAGGGCCGCTGCACCCCAGTTCGGCAGGATGCGGTGATCCACGTCCTGGGTGAAGGCGCCGGCCGCGACCGTGGAGGCCCAGGCGTTGAAGAAGAAGCCCAGACCGAACGAGAAGTGGGAAGCGGGTCCCCTTCGCAGGAGTTGAGCTCGCCCAGGGTACGGAACGCGCCCATCCCCTGTACGGTCGGGGCGTGGAACATCCGCGCCGCGCCAGCCCCCACCCCGACGCCTACCAGGCCGCCGATGATGAGTGACTTCATCAAAATGATTAGAAACATCCAACTTGTCCTTTTGGTTGTGGGGTCAGGCCCGGGTGAAATCCACCTTGTCGACATCCAGGCTGGTGACCTTGACGGTGATCGCCAGCCGGACCCGGAACTCGTGGCGCTGGCGTGGCAGGAAGAAGAACAGGAACTTCTCCACCCGTGCCGACTCCTCGGCCTCGAGCACCTCGACCTCGAGGGGTTCGATGCGCAGCATCACCTTGGGGCTCTCCTTGAGCAGGCTGGGTTGCACCTGGCTGAGGGCGGCGGCGAACGCCTGCTGGCGAGTCGCCCCCTTGCCGTTGACCGTGATCCGAGTGGTGAAGTGCTCTTTCATCAGGCGCGTCCGTGTTTCTTGGCGAAGGCTTCGATCAGCTTCTGGCCCAGCTCTTCCTTGTCCATGAAGCCGAAGCCCAGTACCACGCACCCCTCGTTGATGGCGGTGACACCCTCCTCGATGGATCGCATGCCGTAGCGGCACTTGTAGCCGTACTTGGTCTGGGCCGTGATGGCACCCGCGCCACCGCTGCCGCAGAAGGAGATGCCAAGGTCGGCCTGCTCCTTGTTCATCACATCACCGAGCTTCATGTCGGCGGCCATGCCGGGGATGACGGTCACGGTGGCGCCGGCGGCTTCTGCGCCCGCCCCCACTTTCTGACCCTTGCCGAGACGATCTCCAATCACGAGTTTGATGGCAGTCATTTAGCGTTCTCCTTTTACTGAGCTGAGTTCGTTTTCTTTGGCCACTTCAAAATGGACGGACAAGAGGTGTGCCTCCTCGTAGGCGAGGCGGTCGAGCCAGGCAACGACCTGCTCTGCCAGGCGCAGGGAGAGGGGGGAGATCTCCTCGAACAGGCTGAGGTCGACCTCCGGCAGGGATTCCCCGCTGTAGGAGCGCCACACCATGGCTTTGACGTGGGAGGCCAGCATCTGTTGCTGCACGTCGTTGGGGCATATGCCCTGATCCGCCAGCAGGTTGTGAATGCGGGCCAGGGTCAGGTCGGTCTTGCGCAGCAGTGCCGGGCTGTCCGGGGTCAGGGGGGCGTCATGGGTGTCGGTATTCAAGGTCGGCTCTCCAGGCTGGCAGAAAAGATGGGATCACCATAAAGCGGAGGAGAGTGCGGGAGGAGGCAGGTTTTTTCCGATTCGAAGTGGAAATCCGGAGGGAAAGGCATCAAAAGAAGCCCTTTTGGCGATCAAGAAGAGGAAAGGAGCGGACTGGCGGCAAGGGAGTGTGATCGGTGGCGGGTTTTGACGTCGCCTTCGCCCGATTGCTCATTGGCGCAATGTGTGAGCTGTCTCACGCACAGGTGGGAGCCGGAGGAAAGCGGGCACAAAAAAGGCCCTGTCGGGCCCTGCGAGGATCCGCCTCTCAGGTGGCGGGTGCCGCACTGCTGGTCGGCAGGGTCTGATTCTGGTAGCGCAGGTCCTCTTCGATGATGACATCGACGTCCAGCGGCTTGCCGTTGCGGATCACCGAGATGGTGAGCTTGGTGCCGGGGCGGCTCTCTACGATCTTGTCCATGACGGGACGCACGCCGGTGATGGCCTCTCCGTTGATCTTGAGCAGCACATCCCCACGTTTGAGACCGGCCTTGGTGGCTGGGCCATTGGGATCCAGGCTCTCCACCACCAACCCCTGCAAGTCCCCCAGGTTCAGCATGCGCGCGACGATGGGATTGATCTCGACGCTGGAGATGCCGAGGTAGCCGCGGATGACTCGACCGTTGGCGATCAGCTCGTCCATGATGCGCTTGGCCAGCTTGTAGGGGATGGCAAAACTGATGCCATAGCTCTCTTGATTGCCGTTGAGGTGGTAGGCGGCGGTATTGATACCCACCAGATCGCCACGGCCATTGACCAGGGCGCCTCCGGAGTTGCCCTCGTTGATGGCGGCATCGGTTTGCAGCAGATCCTGTCTGCCATTGCTGTCCGGCCCCATGCTGGAGAGGCCGATACGCCCGGTGGCGCTGATGATGCCCTGGGTGATGGTCTGGCCGACGTTGTAGGGGTTGCCGATGGCGAGCACCACGTCTCCCACGTCCGGCAGACGATCCGGGTCCTGAGGGATCACCGGCAGGTTGTCCGATTCGATGTAGAGCACCGCCAGATCGGTCAGTTTGTCGGTGCCGACCAGCTCTGCACTGAACACCCGACCATCTTGCAGGGCGACGATGATCTGGTCCGCATCGGCGATGACGTGATAGTTGGTGAGCACGTGACCGCGCTGGTTCATGATGACGCCGGACCCCAGCCCCTGGGGTCTGAGTTCGGCTTTTTCACCGCGATTGCCGGCGAAGCTGCGGGTGTAGATGTTGACGACGGCAGGGCCGGCGCGATGGGCCGCGTAGGAGAAGCTCAGCTCGCGGGCGTTGGTGATGAGGCCCGGCAGGGGAGCGCCGCCGCGAAAATCGGGGAACACCAGCAACAAAAGCGCAGCCATGGCGAGGCCAAAGCCGACGGACTTGCCCAAGTAGCTGATCAGAGGTGGGATTTTCATGTCTTTCTCGTCCGTACAGGCTGCGGGCAGAGAATAACATTATCGATGGATAAAAATCACCCGCGGCGGTTGCCGCGGGTGTGAGGGGCTTAACGGATCACCAAATAGAGCGAGGAGTCGCCGCGCTGAATGTTCAGCGCCAGGACTTCCGGCTTGTTTTTCAACACCTTGGTCAGTTCACCCATGGAGTTGATGCGCTGGCGGTTGACTCCGATGATGATGTCACCCTTCTGCAGGCCGGAGGCGGCTGCCGGTGAGCGGGGATCGATGTCGGAGACGGCCACGCCGGTCACGGGGTCCGTGATGGTGCTCAGCTTGGCCCCTTCCAGTGCCGGATGCAGGGCGCTGGCCAGGATCTCGCTGTCATCCGCTTTCTTCAGGGTGACCTTGACGGTCTGCTCCTTGCCGTCACGGATGAGGCCGAGCGAGACCTGCTTGTCGGCCCCCATGGTGGCGATTTTGGCACGCAGCTCGCCGAAGGAGCGGATGGGCTTGCCATCGATGCTGATGATGATGTCGCCTGCCTTGATGCCTGCCTTGGCGGCGGCGGAGTCAGGCATGACCTGGTTGACGAAGGCACCGTCCTTCTTGTTGTAGCCGAAGGTCTTGGCGATTTCGCTGGTGAGCTCGGTGCCGGTAATCCCCAGCTGGCCACGGCGCACTTCGCCGTATTTCACGATCTGCTCGGAGAGATCGCGCACCATGTTGGACGGGATGGCAAAGCCGATGCCGATGTTGCCGCCGTTGGGGCCCAGGATGGCGGTGTTGATGCCGATCAGCTCCCCGCGCAGGTTGAGCAGGGCGCCGCCCGAGTTGCCGGAGTTGATGGCCGCATCGGTCTGGATGAAGTTCTCCAGATTTTCGATGTTGAGGCCGCTGCGACCCAGGGCGCTGACAATGCCGGAGGTGACGGTCTGGCCCAGGCCGAACGGGTTGCCGATGGCCAGCGCGTAGTCACCGACTCTCAGCTCGTCGGAGTCGGCGAACTTGATCTGCACCAGATCCTCGGCCTTGATTTGCAGCAGGGCGATATCCGACTGTTTGTCTTCCCCTATTTTCTTGGCCGCATACTCACGGCCATCCTTCAGGTTGACCTTGATCTCGTCCGCCTCGTGGACCACGTGGGCGTTGGTGATCACGTAGCCTTTCTTGGCATCGATGATGACGCCGGAACCAAGCGCCTGGAAGGGCTGCTCGCTCACCTGCTCGTCAGGCATGTTGGGGCCGAAGAAGAAGCGGAATTGTTCCGGCAGGCGTTGGCGGGTGATCTTCTTGCCAGAGACGGAGATGTTGACCACGGCAGGGGTCACCTGCTCGAGGACGGGGGCCAGGCTCGGCATCTCCTGGTTGTTCGCCATCAGGGGCAGTGCGGCCTGCGCCGGTGCTGAGGACATGGCGATACCGACACTGAGGGCTAAGACACTGAATACAGAAAGAGATTTACGCATATGAGAAACAGCTCCCAGAAAAAGTTGCAGTGCAATCGTCAAGGTCTGACCACGATAAAGCGTAATTAGTTCAACCGACGATCAGCCCGGCTGCTTGAGCAGGCCGGACGCACCGGCGTAATCGCGGGGAGGAAGGCCCGGCTCCTCGCTGTTGGCGGCATCGCCTGTTTCTTCCACTTCGGGTTCGCGGAACAGTGGTTCCTGTACCTTGGCCAGGAACTTGCTCTGTTCCGCCATGTGGCGATAAAGGGTCTGGTACTGTTCGGCCAGTTGCTCCATCAGGGCGGCGCTGTCGGCGAAGTGGGTGGTGATCTGTCCCTGGTAGCTTTCCAGCTCCTTGTGGGCTTTTTTCAGCTCCTGTTCCAGGCGTCCGGCATCTCGGCTACGGACAGAGAAGCGGCCGATCAGCACGCCGATGATCAGGGCGGCGATCGCCAGCAGGATCCCGTTAAACAGAGTCATAGAAGCTCCTTGTTACAGCTAACACGATGAATTTGAAGCGGTCGGATGGACCGCAACGCCTCGTTGGCACTATACCGTGCCCCCCGAGAGCGTGATACCATTTTGTCCCTCATTCAGGGACTTGGAGGCGGTTTACAGGATGACCCCGCAGCAAAAATATCAGCAGGATTTGCAGCGCCCCGGCTTTGTGGCCGATCCGGCCCAGGCCATGGCAGTCGCTCGCCTGGAGCGACTCTATCAGGATCTGTGCGCAAGCCCGACTCCGACCAGATCCCGTGGCCTGCTAGGTTGGCTGCAAAAGCCGAAAACCCGTGACCCCGTCCAGGGGTTATATATGTGGGGCGGTGTGGGCAGAGGCAAGACCTGGCTGATGGATACTTTTTTTGAGAGCCTGCCGGGGGAGCGCAAACTGCGCATCCACTTCCACCGTTTCATGCACCGGGTGCACGATGAGCTCAAAGGGCTGACCGGTCAGTCCGATCCGCTCAAGCTGATCGCCCGCAAGCTGGCCGACGAGACCGACGTCATCTGCTTCGACGAGTTTTTCGTCTCGGATATCACGGATGCCATGCTGCTCGGCACTCTGTTCCAGGAACTCTTTGGCCATGGCGTGGTGCTGGTGGCCACATCCAACATCCCCCCTCAGGATCTCTACCGCAACGGGTTGCAGCGTGCTCGCTTCCTGCCTGCTATCGCGCTTATCGAGCGTCACTGCGAGGTGATCAATGTCGATGGCGGTGTCGATTACCGGCTGCGAACCCTGGAACAGGCAGAGATCTATCACTTCCCGCTGGATGAGCAGGCCAGGAGCAACCTGGATCATTATTTCAGCCAGTTGACCGGGATTGGGCCGGTGACTGCCGCCGCACTGGAAGTCAACCATCGCCAACTGAGTGCACTGGGCGTGGGGGAAGGGGTGCTTTATATGGAGTTTGAACAGCTGTGCTGTACTCCACGCTCCCAGGGTGACTACATCGAACTGGCCCGTGAGTTCCACACCGTCCTGCTGGCCAATGTGCAACCCATGGGCAGCGGCACGGATGACGCGGCCCGCCGCTTCATCGCCATGGTGGACGAGTTTTATGAGCGGCACGTCAAGCTCATCATATCGGCGGCGGTCCCCATGACCGGGCTCTATGGCGAAGGTCTGCTGAATTTCGAATTCAAGCGTTGCCTTTCAAGGCTTCAAGAGATGCAATCGCACGAATACCTTGCCAGAGTGCACCTTCCTTAGTCACAATACCGCGCCTGCCAGTCGGATGGGCATCTGCGGCAGGTAGGGCCGGGCGACATTTGCTAGCTTCATGGCAGTGAAATTAGCAGGTGATATTTAAGGCAACTTCACTTATAATCGCCCGGCCCACGTTACAGCTGTCGATAAGACAGCAACACTTTAAGCTTTACTTGTATTCGAAGGGGTACAGGTAGGCCATCGTTTGTTGTTTGTGGGAGAGCCCCCATAAGCAATTGGGTCTGTAACAGGTAATTGGGTTTAACTTAATGAAAACTTTCGTTGCCAAGCCAGAAACCGTAAAACGTGACTGGTACATTGTGGACGCAGAAGGTAAAACTCTGGGTCGTATCGCAACCGAGATCGCTGCTCGTCTGCGTGGTAAGCACAAAGCCGAGTACACTCCGCACGTTGACACCGGTGACTACATCATCGTTGTAAACGCTGAGAAGGTACACGTAACCGGTAAGAAATTTACCGACAAAATGTACCACGCTCACTCCGGTTTCCCGGGTGGTATCAAGTCCATCAGCTTCGACAAGCTGATTCAGCGTAAGCCGGAAATGGTAATCGAAGCTGCCGTCAAGGGCATGCTGCCGAAGGGCCCGCTGGGCCGTGCCATGTTCCGTAAGCTGAAAGTTTACGCAGGCGCAGAGCACGCTCATGCTGCTCAGCAACCTCAAGTACTGGATATCTAACGGGAACTGGCAACATGGCAGAAAATCAATACTACGGTACCGGCCGTCGCAAAAGCTCCACTGCTCGCGTATTCATCAAAGCGGGTAGCGGTAAAATCGTAATCAACCAGCGCTCCCTGGAGCAATACTTCGGCCGTCCGACTGCCCGCATGGTAGTTCGTCAGCCGCTGGAACTGGTCGAGATGACCGAGAAACTGGATCTGTACATTACCGTTAACGGTGGTGGCATCTCCGGTCAAGCTGGTGCGATCCGCCACGGTATCACTCGTGCTCTGATGCAGTACGACGAGACCCTGCGTTCCGAACTGCGTAAAGCTGGCTTTGTTACTCGTGATGCCCGTAAGGTTGAGCGTAAGAAAGTCGGTCTGCACAAAGCGCGTAAGCGTCCGCAGTACTCCAAGCGTTAATTCGCTTTTGGTACGCACTCTCAGGAGTGTCAAAAAAGCCTGGCAATTTGCCAGGCTTTTTTTATTGGTAATGTTACATGTGACAATGCTAAGCATACGTCACAAAAGACAAAAAATTGTGTATTTATTGTTTTTGCCCATCGACTCCCTTTCTTGTCAAATTGTTATCTTTTCTTTAAAATTTCCATGGTCTTTCTGTGTCAATTGCCACTCCGCTTCCATCGCAGTTGTCAGAGGGAGAGGAGAAGTAAACAGGGACACTATAAGAATGAGCGGAGTCCACATGGGAGAGTTTTTGGATGAGCAATGCGCCAGTTGATACCGGTCGCCGCAGATTTCTTACCTGGTCAACGGTTGCCGTTGGCGGTGTAGGAGCTGCTTTTACCGCAGTGCCGTTTATTAAGTCATGGAATCCGAGTGCCAAAGCCAAGGCGGCAGGGGCCCCGGTTGAAGTGGATATCAGCAAGCTGGAGCCGGGTCAGCTGATCCGCGTCGAGTGGCGTGGCAAACCGGTCTGGGTGGTGAAGCGCACCAAGCAGACGCTGGATGCTCTGGCTGCACACGATGACAAGCTGCGGGATCCTGCGTCAGACGAGCCACAGCAACCGGACTATGCCCACAATGGCTACAGATCCATCAAACCGGAAATCTTCGTGGCCGTTGGCATCTGCACTCATCTGGGATGCTCCCCTTCCTATCTGCCCGACAGCTTCGGCGAGCAGGTTCAAGGGGTAACTTCCGGCTTCTTCTGCCCCTGCCATGGCTCCAAATTCGACATGGCTGGTCGAGTGTTCCAGGGCGTCCCCGCACCGCTGAACCTGGTCATTCCGCCATACCAATTTCTTAGCGACACCACCATTCTGGTCGGTGCCGATGGCAAGGAGGCCTGACCATGTTTGCCAAACTCATGGGCTGGATCGATGATCGTTTCCCGCTCACGGCCATGTACAACGACCATATGGCCAAGTATCCGGCGCCCAAGAACCTGAACTTCTGGTACTTCTTCGGCTCGCTTGCCATGTTGGTGCTGGTCAACCAGATCATCACCGGCATCTGGCTGACCATGAACTACAACCCCTCGGCGGAAGGTGCCTTCGCTTCCGTGGAATACATCATGCGGGATGTGGATTACGGCTGGCTGCTGCGTTACATGCACTCAACCGGGGCATCCGCCTTCTTCATCGTGGTCTACCTACACATGTTCCGCGGCATGATCTACGGCTCTTACCAGAAGCCAAGGGAACTGCTGTGGATCTTCGGCATGCTGATCTTCCTGGTACTGATGGCCGAGGCCTTCATGGGTTACCTGCTGCCCTGGGGGCAGATGTCGTTCTGGGGGGCCCAAGTCATCATCTCGCTGTTCGGTGCCATCCCCGTTATCGGTGACGATCTGACCCTGTGGATCCGGGGGGACTATGTCATCTCGGGTGCGACCCTGAACCGCTTCTTTGCCCTGCACGTCATCGCTCTGCCGCTGGTGCTGGTGATGCTGGTGGCCATGCATATCCTGGCGCTGCACGAGGTGGGCTCCAACAACCCCGATGGCATCGACATCAAGAAGCACAAGGACGAGAACGGCTGGCCACTGGATGCGGTCGCGTTCCACCCCTATTTCACAGTGAAGGACATGATCGGGGTAGCCGGTTTCCTGTTCTTCTTCTGTGCCATCATCTTCTTCAAGCCGGACATGTGGGGCTATTTCCTCGAGAAACCGAACTTTGAGGTGGCCAACGGCCTGAAGACACCGGCGCATATCGCTCCGGTCTGGTACTTCACCCCCTTCTACGCCATCCTGCGTGCGGTGCCTGACAAGCTGCTGGGGGTCATCATGATGGGCCTCTCCATCGTGGTGCTGTTCCTGTTGCCTTGGCTGGATCGCTGCAAGGTGCGCTCGGTGCGTTACCGCAGCACCCTGCACAAGCTGAACATCGCCCAGTTCGTGGTCTGCTTCATTATCCTGGGGGTGCTGGGCGTGCTGCCATCAACCCCGACCCTGACGCTGATTGCACAACTCTGTACTCTGGGTTATTTCGGATTCTTCGTCCTGTTGTTCTTCTACAGCAAGAATGAGAACACCAAGCCGCTGCCGGAGAGGGTGACATTCAAATGAAAAGAATAATTTTTGCAGTGTTGGCCCTGCTGCCTGGTCTGGTGTTGGCCTCTGGCGGTGGCTTCCCCCTCGACAAGGCGGAGTACGATCTGAGTGACAAGGCATCCCTGCAACGGGGGGCCGCCACCTTCATGAACTACTGTGCCGGCTGTCACTCCACCCAGTACCAGCGTTATAACCGGGTGGCGGCCGACATTGGCATTCCGGACGATCTGATGAAGGAGAACCTGGTCTTCACCGGCGCCAAGATCGGCGACCTGATGAAGAGCGCCATGTCCGAGAAGGATGCTGCGCGCTGGTTCGGCGCGCCGCCCCCCGACCTGACCCTGGTTGCCCGGGTGCGTGGTGCAGACTGGATCTACACCTATCTGCGTTCCTTCTACGTGGACGAAACCCGTCCATTCGGGGTGAACAACGCCGTCTTCCCGTCCGTGGGTATGCCCCATGTGCTGGAGCCGTTGCAGGGGACGCCCCGCGCCGAGTTCGAGACGCACACCCTGGATGGCGTGGAGATGCAGCAAGTCGTCAGCATCAAATCTGACGGCAACGGTGAAATGAACAACGAAGAATATGATCAGACGGTACTGGATCTGGTAAACTTCTTGGTCTACTCGGCTGAGCCGGTGCAGCAGGAGCGCGAACGCATGGGCTTCTGGGTACTCGGATTCATCGCTATCTTCTTCATCTTCACTGTGCTGTTGAAGAAGGAATTCTGGCGCGACGTTCACTAAGCGACCAGATCGGAGTAATATGACGCACGGCAATGAAGACAGACATGCTTCATTGCCGTTTCTGCTTTTTAATGACGGGAGGGTTCAATGGCTGTAGCTGCCAATAAGCGTTCGGTAATGACGCTGTTTTCCGGTGCCAACGATATGTTCAGCCATCAGGTGCGTATTGTCCTGGCGGAGAAGGGTGTTAGCGTGGATATCTGCCAGGTTGATCCTGCCAACCTGCCGGATGAGCTGGCCGAGCTGAACCCGTACAACACTGTACCGACTCTGGTGGATCGCGAGCTGGCGTTGTACACCTCGCGCATCATCATGGAGTATCTGGACGAGCGTTTCCCGCATCCGCCCCTGATGCCGGTTTATCCGGTCGCGCGCGGCAACAGCCGTCTGATGATGCACCGCATCGAGCTGGACTGGTACTCTCTGGCCGACAAGATCATGGCGGGCACCGATACCGAAGCCGCCCGTGCCGAGTTGCGCGACAACCTGCTGGCCATCGCCCCCATCTTCGGCGAGATGCCCTACTTCATGAGCGAAGAGTTCGGTCTGGTCGACTGCTACATGGCGCCGTTGCTGTGGCGTCTGCCGAGCCTGGGCATCGATTTCACCGGCCGTGGCGCCAAAGAGCTGAAGGCTTACATGGTACGCCTGTTCGAACGTGAATCCTTCCAGGCTTCCCTGACCGAGGCCGAGCGCGAGATCCGTGCCGGCGTATGAGCATGGAACCGACAATGACACCCAGTCGCCCGTATCTGTTGCGGGCGTTTTTTGACTGGTTGCTGGATAACGATCTGACACCCCATCTGGTGGTCAATGCCAACATTCCCCATGTGATGGTACCGATGCAGTTCGTGCAGGATGGCCAGATTGTTCTGAACATCGCCCCCCGGGCCGTGGGCCAGTTCCACATGGACAATGACGCTGTCAGCTTCAGCGCCCGTTTCGGTGGCGTATCGCAGCAGGTCTATATCCCCATGGCGGCCGTACTGGCCATCCATGCCAGGGAGAACGGAGTGGGGACCCTGTTCCCGCCGGAGCCCGGGTATGACCTCTGGCTGGAACAGGCACAGACACCAACGTCGGTTGACCCCGAGCCGGAACCACCGCGCCCGAGCGGTCGCCCGACCCTGAAAGTCATCAAATAAAAAACGCAGCCTGAAGGCTGCGTTTTTTCATCCTGCCAGATGGTCAATTCTGGGCAAACTCGAAGGCTTTGATCACCTGCTTAACGCCACTGACGTGGCGGGCGATTTCTACGGCCTGATCCCCTTCTTGGCGGGTGACCAGCCCAATGAGGAATACCTCGCCATTCTCGGTGACAACCTTCACCTTGGCGCTGTCGAAGTTCTTGGTGCCCAGCATGTCGGCCCGCACCTTGGAGGTGATCCAGGTGTCATTGCTGCGCACGCCGATACTGACTGGTTTGCCAAGGCGCAGCTCGTTGTAGACATGGCGAACCCCTTCAATCCGGCTCACGATTCTGCCCGCTTCCTGTTTGTAAGCGTCAGAGGGTGTCTGACCCACCAGCAGCACACGGCCGTTGTTGCTGTAGACACTGATCTTGCTGGCGGCGCTCAGGGGCTTGTTGTCGGCCAACAGGTTGGCGGCTTTCAGCTCTATGGTCTGATCGTCCCACTGGGCACCCAGGGTGCGGCGATCGCCGCTCGCTTTGGCGGTGCCAGCCGCGCCACCGACCACCACGGCAGCACAGCCTTGCAGCAGCAGGACGCCAGTCAGCAGGGCAAGAGCGAGAATAGGCTTCTTCATGGTTTCAGTCTTCCTGTTGCGGGAAAAGTGTCTGGTCGATGAGATCACAGAGACAGTGCAGGGTCAACAGGTTCACTTCCAGAATACGAGGACGGCGAGCGGAAGGAACGCGGATCTCCACGTCATTGGGGCCCAGCAGACCGGCGATCTCTCCCCCGTCTCCGCCACCGAGAACAATGATGGTCATGTCGCGGGAGAGGGCGGCCTCCGCAGCCTTGATCAGGCTGCGGCTGTTGCCTGTCGTGGTGATGACCACCAGGATGTCGCCTGGTTGTCCCAGAGCACGTATCTGTTTGGCATAGACCTCTTCGAAACCGTGATCCGTGGCGATGGCGCTGATGGTCGCCATGTCGGGCGTCAGGGCGAGACCGGGCAGGGAGGGGCGAGGCGTTTCATAGCAGTTCACCAGTTCGGAAATGAACAGCTGTGCCAATGCCGAGGAAGGACCATTGCCACATGCCATCACCTTGTGGCCATTGAGCAGGCAGATGGTCAGCATCTGGGCTGCCGTATGGATGGCATCCGGCAGTGCTTCGGCGGCAGCTATCTTGGTCTGGATGCTTTCGGTGTAATTCTCTTTGATGGGATCAGTCATGGGGTCCTCTTAAAACGCGTTCTGGATCCAGTCCGGCTGGTCGCCCTCGAACGCGATCACATCGAATCGACAGGCCTGGTTGGCCTCATTGATGGCATGTTGCTTGAAATAGTGGCGCGCGGCCAGCACGATCTTGTGCTGCTTGCGCCGGGTGACCGAGCTGGCTGCACCGCCATAAGTGGCGTTGGCGCGATATCTCACTTCAACGAACACCAGGGTCTCCCCCTGGCGCATGATGAGATCGATCTCGCCGCCACGGCAGCGGTAGTTGCGGGTCACGGGTTGCAGGCCTCGTGCCTGCAACCAGCGTTCCGCTATTTGCTCAAAGTGTTGTCCCTTGCTCGTCGCTGCCGACGGCAACAGGTTCAACCACTGCTGGTGAAGTTGTCTCAGTAGCCTCTTCATGAGTCGCATCCTCCAGCTGGGGGGCGGCGCTGTCGCTGACCAGCTTGCCATTCTGGTAGGTGGCCCAGTCCAGCATGCGCACTATGTTGCCCTGGGGATCCACGCTCAGCTGGCCGCTCATGCCGGGTTGCTGCATGGCATTGACCTTGCGCATTTGCGGCAGGTTGCCTGCCAGGCTGACGGCATCGTAACCGAGGGCGAACAGGCGCAGCAGGTCGCCCTGGGTCTGGGGCCAGAGCAGGGCAATCTGTTCACGCTGCGTCTCGAAGCCACCCAGCAGCAGTGGCATGTCGGAGATATGCATACCGTTGAGCTCGGATGCCACCTCGGTCGTCCCGCCGTCGTATCCCCGCGAGCTGCTGTAGATGGGCAGGCTGCCCATGGGATTGACCGAGATGTCCACATAGGGCTTGATCATCCGGGTCTCCAGGCTGTTGGCCACCACATAGACGGCGTCGATGCTGCGCGGCGCGGCATCGGACAGCTGGACAATCTCCCCGGCTCGTGCGGTGGAACGGCCGCTCAGAGCGTTCTTGACCATGCCCTGCACTTCGTTGCGCGCCCCGAAGGTGGCAACCACGGGCTTCTCCTGGCTGACGCCGGCCCAGGCCTGTTCAAACGCCTTGATACTGCTGTAGCCAATCCGGCCTTGTGCCGCGATCAGCAGCGGCTTGCGGTAGCCCTGACCATAGAGGTACTGGGCCGCCTGGCTCGCATCGGCAGCGGCGGAGAGCGAGAAATAGAAGGTGTTGTCGTTGACGATCGGCTTGTCCAGCTCGTTGAGCGCCAGCACCGGCACGGTCGGACTCGACTTAAGCAGCTCCTCCACCTGATCCTTGAGCAGGGGGCCGATGATCATGTTGGCCCCTTCCTGAATGGCCTGCTTGTAGAGGTCCCCCATCGCCTTGCCCTGGGTATCATAGAAGTTCAGGGTGAACTGGCTCTGATTTTCTTTGTAGGACATCAACATGCCGTTGCGGATGGCGGCGCCCTGGGCTTCCAGGTTGCCGGAGAGCGGCAGGAAGACGGCGATCTGCTGCAGCGAACCGTTGTCCGTAGTAGCGAGATCCCCAAGGCCGGCCGGCATGTCGCTCTGGGCAGGGTGGTTAGGGAAGCTCTGCTTCCAGCCGGCAAGCTGGCGGGCCAGCTGGCTCGGCTGTGCCCCGAATTCGTTCACCAGCGCAGCAAGACGCAGCCAGCCGGTGGTCACATCGGGAGCTGGCTCCTCTTCGAGCGCCTGCAGGGTGGAGGGGGTCATGCTTTTCAGCAGTGACCAGATCTGCTGGTGATTGGTGGCCAGTTCATTCTTGGCCAGATAAGGTTCCAGCAGGATCAGCGACTTGGCCGCACCAAACTTGTTGTTGATGTCGAGCTGCAGCACCACGCGCTGGCGGTACCAGTCCTTCTGGGTATCGGCATCCAGCACCACATCCGGCTTGCCTTCCAGCAGGATCAGCGCCTGGTTGGCGTTGCCCTGGGCGAGCAGCAGGTGTGCCTGCAGCAGTTGCAACTGCGCCTGCTGCACCGGGCTCTTCGCCTGCTTCTGCAACTGCTGATACAGGGCGGCAGCCGGTTTGGCCTGGCCGAGCGCCAGATAGCTGCGCGCCGCCATCATCTGCCACACGAAGGCCTCTGCCGGTTTGGCGGGATCCACCTGCTCCAGATACCACTGGGCATTCTTGGTCAGATCCGAGAAGGCTGACGGCATGCCGGGTTGTCCGGAAGATTGATTGGGCTCCGACGCACAGGCGGCGAGCAGGACTGCCGCGAGTAGGATGCCGAAGAGTCGTGATACACTTAGCTGCTTTATAACCCGGTTCAAGTTCATTCCCCGACCAGTGTTGAAATTCTCCATAGTGTAAACGGGCCAATATGGCGACACAATTGTCGGGACACTCGGAGCTCCCATGAGTGACATCCCAACCCTGTATATAGTCCCCACTCCGATCGGCAATCTGGCCGACATCACCCAGCGAGCACTGGACGTGCTGCGCAGCGTCGATCTGGTGGCCGCCGAGGATACCCGGCATACCGGGATCCTGCTCAGCCACTACCAGATCTCGGTACCGACCTTTGCTCTGCACGATCACAACGAGCAGCAAAAGGCGGATGTGCTGATCGCCCGCATCAAGGAGGGCAAGAGCGTGGCCCTGGTCTCCGATGCGGGGACGCCGCTCATCAGCGACCCCGGTTATCACCTGGTCACCCGTTGTCGTGAAGCCGGGGTCAAGGTGGTGCCGCTGCCCGGTCCCTGCGCTGCCATCACGGCGCTGTCCGCCGCCGGGCTGCCCACCGACCGCTTCGCCTTCGAGGGTTTCCTGCCGGCCAAGGCCAAGGGGCGGGATGATCGCCTGCAAGCCGTCATCGAAGACACCCGCTCTCTGGTGTTCTACGAATCGCCGCGCCGGGTGCAGGAGACGGTGGAAGCGATTGCTCGCATCCTTGGTGAGCGCCAAGTGGTGGTGTGCCGCGAGCTGACCAAGACCTTCGAGTCCATCCACGGTCTGCCCGCCTCCGAGATGCTGGCCTGGCTCGGAGAGGACGATAACCGTTGCCGCGGGGAGATCGTGCTGGTGGTCGCCGGTGCCAGCAAGGTGGATGACGAGTTGCCTGCGGAGGCGATCCGCACCCTGGGCCTGCTGGTCAGCGAGCTGCCCCTCAAGAAGGCTGCAGCCCTCACCGCCGAGATCCACGGGGTGAAGAAGAACGCCCTCTACAAATACGGTCTTGAGCACTATTAATTGCCGTAAACCGGAATTGACGGTTTACCCCGTCCGTCTCGCGAGGCTATAATCCGCGCCTCGGAGTTGGCTGGGCAATCGCTGCTTCGTCGTTGTGTCCCTCGGGACAGACGGGCGGAGGGGAGGAAAGTCCGGGCTTCACAGGGCAGGGTGCCAGGTAACGCCTGGGGGGCGCGAGCCTACGACCAGTGCAACAGAGAGCAGACCGCCGATGGCCCGCAAGGGATCAGGTAAGGGTGAAAGGGTGCGGTAAGAGCGCACCGCGCGACTGGCAACAGTTCGTGGCACGGTAAACTCCACCCGAAGCAAGACCAAATAGGCCCCTATTGGCGCGGCCCGCGTTGGGGGCGGGTAGGTTGCTTGAGCCAGTGAGCGATTGCTGGCCTAGAGGAATGATTGCTACCCGGGGCAACCCGGTACAGAACCCGGCTTACAGGCCGACTCCGACCTCTTTCCTGAAGAGCCTTGCGATTTATCGCAAGGCTCTTTTTATTAACCATAAAGTACTGCCTCGGTTGACTCGTGATATTTACTGTTGGGCTAGCTATGTTTAACAAATGTATTTTATATCAATCTGTTATGTGGAATTTTTCCATGTTCTGAATATCGTGATGGCGCTGGAGAAGCGCGGCCTGCATGGCTGATGTTTATTCGTGCAATTTGTCAGTTTTTTAATTGCTGAAAATTAATCGAGTTGCGGGTAACACAAATAACTTGTGGAAAATCAATTCATTTAATCGGTAGTCCCATCACGCTGCGTCAATATGTTCCCCATGCCCGAGATCCTTGCTTGAAAAGCCCCCTGCTCGTCCTTAAACTTCATGGTGGAGAAAAGTGGATCAAAGTGGTTTTATTGGGCATCTAGCCCCCATAACTCACCTTTCGGGGACTGCAATTTGTTGCGTGGCGCTCACGCCATCAGCCTGGACAGCAAGGGGCGGTTGGCGATTCCGACCAAATTTCGTGATTGGCTGCGCGACGAATGCGACGGCCAGCTGGTCTGCACCATCGACATCGCCCATCCCTGTCTGCTGCTTTATCCCCTGAATGAATGGGAAGAGGTGGAGCGCAAGCTGAAGACCCTTTCCAGCACCAACCCGGCGGAACGCCGCCTGCAGCGTCTGCTGCTCGGCCACGCGGCCGAATGCGAACTGGATGGCAATGGCCGTCTGCTGCTTAGCCAGCCGCTGCGCAGCCATGCCGGGCTGGACAAGAAAGTCATGCTGGTGGGCCAGCTCAACAAATTCGAGCTGTGGGATGAAGCCCGCTGGCAACAACAGATCAACGACGACATCCTGGGCCTGCCCGAGGACGACTGGGCAAGTTCACCACGACTACAGGATTTTTCTTTATAAATGACCCAAGCCGCTGAACACATCACAGTGCTGTTGCACGAAGCCGTCGAAGGGCTGGCCATCAAGCCGGACGGTATCTACGTCGACGGTACCTTTGGCCGGGGTGGTCACTCTCGTCTCATTCTCCAGCATCTGGGCCCCAATGGCCGTCTGATCGCCATCGACCGGGATCCCCAGGCCATTGCCGAGGCGGCCAAGATCCAGGATCCCCGTTTCGAGATCGTGCACGGTCCCTTCTCCGGCATCACCCGCTATCTGACCGAGCGCGGCCTGCTGGGCAAGGTCGATGGCTTCCTGCTGGATCTCGGTGTCTCCTCCCCCCAGCTTGACGATGCCGAACGTGGCTTCAGCTTCATGAAGGACGGCCCGCTCGACATGAGGATGGATCCCACCTCCGGTCAGAGCGCCGCCGAGTGGCTGGCCCGTGCCGATGTGGACGACATCGCCTGGGTGCTGAAAACCTTCGGTGAGGAGCGCTTCGCCAAGAAGATTGCTCGCGCCATCGTGCACGATCGGGTGACAGAGCCCTATGTGCGCACCCGCCAGCTGGCGGAGATGATTGCCCGGGTCAACCCGAGCAAGGAGAAGGGCAAGCACGCGGCGACCCGCAGCTTCCAGGCCATCCGCATCTATATCAACAGCGAGCTGGACGAAATTGAAACCGCCCTCAACGGCGCGCTGGACGTGCTGGCTCCTCACGGTCGTCTCTCCGTCATCAGCTTCCACTCTCTGGAAGATCGGCTGGTGAAGCATTTTATTCGCAAGCATGAGAAAGGTCCGGAAGTACCCCACGGGATCCCTCTGACCGAAGCCCAGCTGGCCGGTGGTCGCAAGCTGAAGTCGATCGGCAAGGCACTCAAGCCTTCCGACCACGAGGTCAATGAAAACACCCGGTCCCGCAGCTCGGTGCTGCGGGTCGCAGAGCGTCTTGCGGAGTAAGCGATGAGCGACGTGCGCGTTCACCTCGCCAGGGAGATCGTTGCGGATCTCTGGCGCCACAAGTTGCAGGTCCTGTTGACCGTCGCAGTGCTGGTCACCGCCTTTGCGGTGATCCTGGTGACCAACATGACCCGGGGTCTGACGGCCAAGCAGAACGATCTGATGGCGGAGGAGGACAGGCTCAACATCGAGTGGCGCCACCTCTTGCTGGAACAGGGCACACTGGCTGAGCACTCCCGGGTGGCGAGTCTGGCCATGGACAAGTTGCAGATGGCTCGTCCCCTGGTGACCACTGAAAAGGTAATTACACAACCATGACACGCAAGGCCGCCACCAAGGCTCCGGCAAAGGACAAAGCCAAGGCGAAAGCACCCTCACTCTACCCGTGGCGCTTTCGGACCCTGGTTTTCTTCATCGGCATCGCGTTTGCGGGGCTGATCCTGCGGCTGGCCTGGATCCAGGTGATCGATCCGGACAGACTGCGCCAGGAGGGGGACATGCGCTCCCTGCGCACCACCTCCACCCAGGCGGTGCGCGGCATGATCACGGACCGCAATGGCGAACAGTTGGCGGTATCCGTGCCGGTCGAAGCGGTCTGGGCCGATCCCAAGACGGTGCATGAGTCCGGTGCCATCCACAACGAGCGTGCCTGGCTGGCACTCTCCGCCGTGCTCAAGCTCGACATCAACACCCTCAAGCATCGCATCGCCAACCCGAGCAAGCGCTTCGTCTATTTGCAGCGGCAGGTGACGCCTGCAGTGGCCGAGTACATCAAGGGGTTGAAGCTGGGGGGCATCTATCTGCGCCCCGAGGCGCGCCGTTTCTACCCGACCGGCGAGATAAGCTCCCACCTGGTGGGGGTGACCAACATCGATGGCAGCGGCATCGAGGGGATTGAGCGCAGCTACAACGAGTGGCTGACCGCAACCCCTGGCGAGATGAGGGTGCGCAAGGACAGGCAGGGCCGCGTCATCGAGCGACTTGGCCTGGTGAAAGAGGGCAAACACGCCAACGATCTGCAACTGAGCATCGATCAGCGGGTGCAGGCGCTGGCCTATCGCGCCCTCAAACGGGCTACCGACGAGAACAAGGCGACCTCCGGCTCCATGGTGATGCTGGATGTGAAGACCGGCGAGGTGCTCGCCATGGTCAACACCCCCTCCTACAACCCGAACAACCGCGGCCAGTACCAGAGTTTCCGGGTGCGAAACCGGGTGGTGACCGATACCTATGAGCCGGGCTCCACGGTCAAGCCATTGATTTTGCTTAGTGCCTTGCAAGCCGGTGTCACGAGCTGGAAGGACTTCATCCCGGGCGGCCCCCTCTTCATCGGGGCCAAGCAGATCCGTGACGTGAGTATCCACAAGGCGACCAACCTGTATGACATCCTGCGTTACTCCTCCAACATCGGCATGTCGCGCATCGCGCTGCGGATGCCGGCCCAGGAGATGATCAACACCCTGAGCATGGTGGGCTTCGGCATGGACACCGGCAGCGGCCTGATGGGGGAGAGCAGCGGCATGCTGCCCCAGCGTCGCCGCTGGTCCGACATCGAGCGAGCCACCCTGTCGTTCGGTTATGGTCTGCGAGTGACCCCGCTGCAGCTGGCCTCCGCCTACGCCACCCTGGCCAACAAGGGCAAGCGGGTTCCGCTCTCCATCATCAAGGTGACCAAGCCGCCCAAGGGTGAGCAGGTCATCGATCACAACAACGCCGCAGCCATGTTGCAGGCGCTGGAGTACGTGGTCAGCAATGCCATTCCCAAGGCCCAGATCCCCGGTTATCGGGTCGGTGGCAAGAGTGGTACCGCCAAGGTGGCCGTGGCTGGGGGCTATGGCAAGGACTACATGGCCTGGTTTGCCGGTTTCGCGCCGGCCAGCAATCCCCGTTTCGTCATGGTGGTGGTGATCAACGAGCCCAAGGGGGATGCCTACTACGGCGGTGCCGTGGCGACCCCGCCCTTTGCGGAGGCCATGGGAGGCGTGTTGCAGCTCTTCAACATCCGTCCCGATGCGATCCCGCCCGAGGTGCCCGCCAAGCTTGCCCGCACGGAGGCCAACAATGGCGCACCGCGTACTTGACGGGCATCCGGCTTTTTCCATCGGCCCCGCTGCTGTCGGGGCGTTTTCCATGGCGTGTAAGAGCGCCCGCATTCCCGCATTTTCGGAGGCTTCCCATGCCGCCCCGCACACTTGATCAACTGATGAGCCGCTTCGGCATCGATGCCCCGGCGCTTTCCCTCACCGATCTCCAGCTCGACAGCCGGCGGGTCGGTCCCGGCTCGCTCTTCGTGGCGATTCGTGGCCATCAGGTGGATGGCAGGCGCTTCATCGAACAGGCGGTGGCTCAGGGAGCGACCGCCGTGCTGTTTGAGGAGGACGGAGAATTCGTCCCTCCGGCGACCCAGATCCCCTGCATCGGCATGAGGGATCTTCCCGCTCGCCTCTCCGAGCTGGCCGGTCATTTCTACGGTCACCCTGCGCAAAAGCTGCAACTGGTGGGCATCACGGGCACCAACGGCAAAAGCACCACGGCCCTGCTGGTGGCCAACTGGCGCACCCTGCTGGGGGGCAAGGCCGGGGTCATGGGCACCATAGGCAACGGTCTGTTCGGCGAGCTCATCGAAGCAGAGAACACCACGGGCAGCGCGGTCCAGGTGCAGGCCAATCTGGCCGCCTTGCAGCAGCAGGGGGCCGATCTGGTGGCGATGGAGGTCTCCAGCCACGGTCTGGTGCAGCATCGCGTGGCGGCCCTGCCGTTTGCCGCGGCAGTCTTCACCAACCTGAGCCGGGATCATCTGGACTATCACGGCACCATGGAGGCCTATGCCGCCGCCAAGGAGGAGCTGCTGAAGCTGGTGGATGAGCCTTGCGCCGTCATCAACGCCGATGATCATCTGGGACGGCAATGGCTGGCGACCTATCCCGGTGCGGTGGCCTTCGGGGTTCATGGTCCGATTGAAAACCATGCCGGACGACAACTGACGGCGCAGGATCCCTATTTCCACCAACAAGGTTTCGATACGCGCATTAACTCCAGCTGGGGGAATGGTGTATTATCCGCCCCCTTGCTCGGCCGCTTCAACGTCAGCAACGTGCTGGGCGCCATGGGCGCCATGCTGGTGCTCGGCTACGACTTCGATGACCTGCTGGCGACGGCCCCCAGACTGCAACCGGTGACCGGTCGCATGGAGTGCTTCGGCGGTGGCGATGCGCCGCTCGCCGTGGTCGATTACGCCCACACCCCGGATGCGCTGGAGAAGGCCTTGCAGGTCCTGCGGGTGCACTGTCACGGCCGGCTCTGGTGCCTGGTGGGATGCGGTGGCGACAGGGACCGCGGCAAGCGTCCCATGATGGCTGCCATGGCGGAGCAGCATGCGGACTGCGTGATCCTGACCGACGACAATCCCCGTACCGAGGAGCCGGCCCGGATCATGGCCGACATGGTGGCGGGTCTTCGCGATCCCGGCGCCGTGCAGATCGAGCACGACAGGACCAAGGCAATCCAGCTGGCACTGAGTCAAGCGAGCAAAGAGGACATCATCCTGGTGGCCGGCAAAGGCCACGAGGATTATCAGATCATTGGAACCGACAAGCGGCACTACAGCGATCGGGAAACCGTCGCAGCCGCCTTGCACACATTAATGGAGTCATTCAAATGATGACCCTCAGGCTTGCCGACCTGGCGCAGGTGCTCGATGCCCGTCTGATCGGGGGCGACCATGAGATCACGGCGGTCAGCACCGACACCCGTACCCTGGGCGCGGGGGCGCTGTTCGTGGCCCTGCGCGGCGAGCATTTCGACGCCCACGATTTCTGCGACCAGGCGGTTGCCGCCGGCGCCAGTACCCTGCTGGTGGAGCGCGAATTGCCGCTGGCCATTCCACAACTGGTGGTGGGCGACACCCTCAAGGGGCTTGGGCGTCTGGGCAGGCTGGTGCGCGAGCGCATCAATCCGAAAGTGCTCGCCATCACAGGCAGCTGTGGCAAAACCACAGTGAAGGAGATGGCGACGGCCATCCTGCGTTGTGAAGGGGAGGTGCTGGCCACCGCCGGCAACTTCAACAACGAGGTGGGGGTGCCGCTGACCCTGCTGCGCCTCGAGCCGCAACACCAGTTCGCGGTGATGGAGCTGGGAGCCAACCACCCGGGCGAGATCGCCTGGACCACGTCGCTCGCCAGACCCGACGCCGCCATCATCAACAACGTCGCTGCCGCGCACCTGGAAGGCTTTGGCTCCCTGGAAGGTGTGTTCCATGCCAAGAGCGAAATCTTCGAAGGGTTAGGCGAGGGCGGCACCGCCATCGTCAATGCCGACAACGAGTTCTGGCCGAAGTGGCGTGAAAAGGGCATCCACTGCGCCTTCTCCCTCGAGGATCAGCGTCAGCCGTTCCACGCCCGCGACATCGTGCTCAACGAGCAGGGTTGTGCCGGGTTCGTGATGGTGACGCCCCAGGGAGAGGTGAACCTGACCCTGGCCATTCCGGGTCGCCACAACGTGGCCAACGCCCTGGCTGCTGCCGCCGGGACCCTGGCCCTGGGCGCATCGCTTGCGTCCATCAAGGCGGGGCTGGAGCAGATGGCGCCGGTCAAGGGCCGTTTCTGCGTACAACGCTGGGGTGGCCTCACCCTGGTGGACGACACCTACAACGCCAGCGTGGAGTCCGTGCTGGCGGGTATCGATGCCCTGACCGCCATGAACGGCTACAAGGTGCTGGTATTCGGTGACATGAAAGAGTTGGGTGAGGAGTCCGCCGCGCAGCATGCCCGGGTCGGACACCACGCCCGTGAGCAGGGCCTCGATGCCGTGCTGACCGTAGGGGAACAGAGTCGCCACACCGCAGATGCCGCGGCTGGCCGACATTTCGATAACAAGGCGTCGTTGTTTGAAGTGCTTGCGCAAATGATAAAGACACATCAGGAAATTTCGATTCTGGTCAAGGGCGCCCGTGGCTCCCGCATGGAAGATATCGTCGAGATGGTCAAGGGCCATCAGGAGTCAGCCACATGCTAGTCTGGCTGGCGGAACTGCTCACCCCGCACTTCACCTTCTTCAACGTCTTCTCCTACCTGACGTTTCGCGCCATCCTGTCGATCATCACCGGTCTGGTGGTGGCGCTCTGGATGGGGCCGCGCCTCATCCGTCGCCTGCAGATCATGAAGTTCGGCCAGGTGATCCGCAACGACGGTCCCGAATCCCACCTCAGCAAGAAGGGCACCCCGACCATGGGCGGCCTGATGATCATTGCCGCCATCTTCACTTCTGTGCTGCTCTGGTGCCGCCTCGACAACCCCTATGTCTGGCTGGTGCTGTTCGTGCTGGGGGCCTATGGTGCCATCGGCTTTGCCGATGACTATCTCAAGGTGGTGCGCAAGAACACCGATGGCCTCATCGCCCGCTGGAAGTACTTCTGGCAGTCCGCGGTCGCGCTGGGTGTGGCGGTCTTCCTCTACGCTACGGCCACCCACGATGGCCAGACCCAGCTGGTGGTCCCCTTCCTCAAGGATGTGATGCCCCAGCTCGGCCTGATGTTCATCCTGCTGACCTACTTCGTCATCGTCGGTACCTCCAACGCGGTCAACCTGACCGATGGCCTGGATGGCCTCGCCATCATGCCCACCGTGATGGTGGCGGGGGGCTTCGCCCTGATCGCCTGGGCGACCGGCAACGTCAACTTCGCGAACTACCTGCACATTCCCTACGTGCCCTACACCTCCGAACTGGTGATCGTCTGTACCGCCATCGTGGGCGCGGGCCTGGGCTTCCTCTGGTTCAACACCTACCCGGCCCAGGTCTTCATGGGGGACGTGGGTTCCCTGGCCCTGGGCGGCGCGCTCGGTACCATCGCCGTGCTGGTGCGCCAGGAGTTCCTGCTGGTGATCATGGGGGGCGTCTTCGTGATGGAGACCGTCTCGGTGATCCTGCAGGTCGGATCCTACAAACTGCGCGGCGTGCGGATCTTCCGCATGGCCCCCATCCATCACCACTATGAGAAGAAGGGCTGGCCGGAGCCGCGTGTCATCGTGCGCTTCTGGATCATCACCCTCATGCTGGTGCTGCTTGGCCTCGCCACCCTGAAGGTGAGGTAAGCCATGGTCATCATCATCGGACTCGGCAAAACCGGACTCTCCTGCGTCGATTACTTCCTCGACCGCGGCGTCACGCCGCTGGTGATGGACACCCGTGCCAACCCGCCGGGCAAGGACGAGCTTCCCCCCGAGGTGGAGCTCATCCACGGGTTGGACGCTGAGCGGCTCAAGCAGGCGCACATGATAGTGGCGAGCCCGGGCATCGCCCTGGCGACTCCGGAGTTGAAGGCCGCCGCCGAGTTCGGGGTGCGCATCGTCGGTGACATCGAACTGTTCGTGCGTGAAACCCAGACGCCCGTCATCGCCATCACCGGCTCCAACGGCAAGAGCACGGTCACCACCCTGGTGGGTGAGATGATCGCCGAGGCGGGACTCAAGGTCGGTGTGGGGGGCAATATCGGCACCCCGGCGCTGTCGCTCCTCAAGCAGCCCATGGATCTCTGCGTGCTGGAGCTCTCCAGCTTCCAGCTGGAGACCACCTACAGCCTGCGGGCCGCCGCCTCCGTGGTCTTGAACCTCAGTGAAGATCATATGGATCGCTATACCGGCATGGCGGATTACCGCGCCGCCAAGATGGAGATCCATCAGTACTCCCAGCACATCCTGATCAATCGCGACGATCCCCAGACCCTGCCCGATGTGGGTCAGGTGTGGCAGAGTTTCGGCCTCGACTGCAACGGCTACGGTCGCTGCGAGCTGGAGGGCCGTCACTGGCTGACCTTGCACGGTGAGCCGCTCCTGGCGGTGGACGAGATGAAGATAGTGGGTGCCCACAACCAGGCCAATGCCCTGGCGGCCATGGCCCTGTGCGATGCGGTGGGCATTCCCCGCGAGGCACAACTTGCCGTGCTGCGCCGCTTTGAAGGCCTGCCTCACCGTGCCCGCTTCGTGCGTGAGGTAAATGGGGTGCGCTGGATCAACGACTCCAAGGCCACCAACGTGGGGGCGACCCTGGCCGCCGTGGCCGGGGTGCGTGAAGCGGTCAAGGGCCGCCTGCTGCTGCTGGCCGGTGGCCAGGGCAAGGGGCAGGACTTCGGCCCGGTGCAGGCGCTGCTCGGCAGCCAGATCGATCACATGTACTGTTTTGGTCAGGATGCCGAGGTGCTGCTGGCCCTGGGCGAACAGACCGAGCGGGTTGCCGATCTTGACGCTGCTGTCGCCAAGGCGGCGGCCGACGCCAGGCCTGGTGACTGGGTGCTGCTGGCGCCGGCCTGCGCGAGCCTGGATCAGTTCAAATCCTTTGAAGCGCGCGGCGATCGCTTCACCGAACTGGTGATGGGCTTATGAACGCCCTGCGCGTGGTTGCGGGATTCTTACAGCGCTGGTTGCTACCGGCACGCCCCGCCGGTCTTTATGATCGGCAACTGGTGGTACTGGCCCTCGCCCTGATGGGCGTCGGGCTGGTAATAGTGGCGTCCGCTTCCATTCCTGAGGGGATCGCCATCAACAACGATCCCTTCATGTTCGTGAAGCGCCACGGCATGTTCCTGGTGATGGCGCTGGGTATCTCCTGGTTCGTGTTGCAGGTGCCCATGGCACGCTGGCAGCACTACAACGGCCCCATGTTGTTGCTGGCCATCGTGTTGCTGGTGATGGTGTTGCTGGTGGGGCGCAGCGTCAACGGTTCGGTACGCTGGCTGCCGCTGGGCCCCTTCAACTTGCAGCCGGCCGAGTTCGGCAAGCTGGCGCTGTTCGTCTATCTGGCGGGTTATCTGGTGCGCCGTCAAAGCGAGGTGCGCGAGCGCTTCATCGGCTTCATGAAACCCATGGCGGTGCTGTTCGTGGTGGCCATCCTGCTGCTGGCCCAGCCGGATCTCGGGTCAGTGGTGGTGATGTTCGTCACCTCCCTCGGCATGCTGTTCCTGGCCGGTGCCCGGCTGGTGCAGTTCATCGGTCTCATCCTGGTGGGTGTGAGCGCCGTGGTGACCCTGATCATCGCGGAGCCCTACCGGATGCGGCGGGTGACCTCCTTCCTCGACCCCTGGGCCGATCCCTTTGGCAGCGGCTATCAGCTGACCCAGTCCCTGATGGCCTTTGGTCGGGGGAGCTGGTTTGGCGAGGGGCTCGGCAACTCCATCCAGAAGATGGAGTACCTGCCGGAGGCCCACACCGACTTCGTGTTCGCCATTCTGGGCGAAGAGCTGGGCTACGTGGGGGTGCTTGGCGCACTCTTCCTGATTTTTGCGCTGGCGGTGAAGGCGCTCAAGCTGGGTCACCAGGCGCTGGTGGCCGAGCGGCTCTATGAAGGTTATCTGGCCATCGGCATCGGCATCTGGTTCAGCTTCCAGACTTTCGTCAACGTCGGTGCCGCCAGCGGCATGATGCCTACCAAGGGGCTGACCCTGCCACTGGTCAGTTATGGCGGCTCCAGTCTCATCATCATGATGGTGGCGGTGAGCATGTTGATTCGTATCGATTTCGAGTTGCGCCAGGCAAGTGCCCAGGCGCGCGTGCGGGAGGTTGCGTGAGCAAGACGTTACTGGTGATGGCGGGTGGTACCGGGGGCCATGTGTTCCCCGGCCTGGCCGTCGCCGATCGCCTCAAGGCCCAGGGCTGGACCATCCACTGGCTCGGCACTGCCGACCGGATGGAGGCGGAGCTGGTGCCTGCCCATGGTTATCCCATCTCCTTCATTGACATCCAGGGGGTGCGTGGCAACGGCATCAAGCGTCTGCTCGCGGCGCCCTACCGTGTCATCAAATCCGTGCTGCAGGCCCGCCAGGTGCTCAAGACCATCCAGCCCGATGTGGTGCTGGGCATGGGGGGCTTCGCCTCCGGCCCGGGTGGCGTGGCCGCCTGGCTGTCCGGCATTCCGCTGCTGCTGCACGAGCAGAATGCCGCCGCCGGCCTGACCAACAAGCTGCTGGCCCGTATCGCCAGGCGGGTACTGATGGCCTTCCCGGGTGCCTTCGCCCCCAATGCCCGTACCGCAGTGGTGGGCAACCCGGTGCGCCCCGAGGTGGTGGCGCTGCCGGATCCCCAACTGCGCAGCAGCAGCGATCCTCTGCGCCTGCTTGTGGTTGGTGGCAGCCTGGGGGCCCGGGTCCTCAACGAGCAGGTGCCTCCTGCGGTTGCAGCTGCCGGTGTGCCCATCGAGGTGCGTCACCAATGCGGCAAGGGCAACGAGGAGGCCGTGGCTGCTTCCTATGCCGGGCTGGGGGTCGAGGCCGAGGTGAGTGAATTTATCAAGGACATGGCGGATGCCTATGCCTGGGCGGACCTGGTGGTGTGCCGCGCCGGCGCATTGACCGTCTCCGAAGTGGCCGCCGCCGGTGTGGCCGCCATCTTCGTGCCCCTGCCCCATGCGGTGGACGATCACCAGACC
This sequence comes from Aeromonas sp. MaB10011B, assembly GCF_017939325.1. NCBI lineage: Bacteria > Pseudomonadati > Pseudomonadota > Gammaproteobacteria > Aeromonadales > Aeromonadaceae > Aeromonas > Aeromonas sp. MaB10011B. The sequence goes on from NZ_JAGKRK010000013.1 coordinate 61,811, forward strand.
CGCAACGCCCTGACCCTGGTCGACGGCGGTGCGGCCGAGTTCCTGCCCCAGTCCGAGCTGACGCCGGCGGCGCTGGCGTCGCGCCTATCCTGGCTCGCCGGGCGCAGGGAAACCCTGTTGAACATGGCCCAGGCCGCGCGCCGGGTCGCCATCATCGATGCCGCCGAACGGGTTGCCGATGAGTGCAAACGGCTCGCCACCGGCTGAGCCAAACGAGATGGAAGGCCCAGATGTGCCGCCAAGGCCCCGCTTCTGTCTTCGAACTGATGAATGTCGCCGAATGAAAATGGCCTGTGGCCGCGAATTGAGAAAGAACTATGACCAAGGTTGAACTGGCAAAACTGCGTACCGTTATCCCCGAAATGCGCCGCGTGCGTCGCATCCACTTCATCGGCATCGGTGGCGCCGGTATGGGCGGTATTGCGGAAGTGCTTGCCAATGAAGGGTATCAGGTGACCGGCTCGGATCTGGCCCGCAACGGGGTGACTGAACGCCTGGCCTCTTTGGGCGCACACATCTTTGTCGGTCACAGTGCCGAGCATGTGGACGGTGCCAGCGTGGTGGTGGTTTCCACCGCCATCAAGCAGGACAACCCCGAGCTGCTGGCTGCCCGCGAGCTGCGTATTCCCGTGGTGCGCCGCGCTGAAATGCTGGCGGAACTGATGCGCTTCCGTCACGGCATCGCCATTGCTGGGACCCACGGCAAGACCACCACCACCAGTCTGGTGGCGAGCATCTATGCCGAGGCGGATCGCGACCCCACCTTCGTCATCGGCGGTCTGCTCAACAGCGCCGGCACCAATGCCCGCCTGGGCAGCAGCCGTTATCTGATTGCCGAGGCGGACGAGAGCGACGCCTCCTTCCTGCATCTGCAACCCATGGTCTCCATCGTGACCAATATCGAAGCGGATCACATGGACACCTATGGTGGCGATTTCTCCAGGTTGAAGGCCACCTTCATCGATTTCCTGCACAACCTGCCGTTCTACGGCCTGGCCGTGGTGTGCGTGGATGACCCCGTGATCCGCGCCATGCTGCCGGAGATCGCCCGTCCCACCCTCACCTACGGTCTGAGCGATGATGCCGATGTGCAGGTGCTGGACTTCGTGCAGACCAGCAATCGCAGCAGTTTCCGGGTGCGCCGTGCAGGGGCGGGTGAGCTGGAGGTGACCCTGAATCTGCCGGGCATCCACAACGCCCTCAACGCCGCCGCCGCCATTGCGGTGGCAACCGAAGACGGCATCGGCGACGAGGCCATCATCCAGGCACTTTCCAAGTTTGAAGGGGTGGGGCGCCGCTTCCAGCAATATGGCGAGTTTGAAACCGGCCGTGGCAAGGCCATGCTGGTGGACGATTACGGTCATCACCCGAGCGAAGTGAAGGTGACCATCAACGCCGCTCGCGCCGGCTGGCCCGAGAAGCGGCTGGTGATGGTGTTCCAGCCGCACCGCTACAGCCGGACCCGGGATCTCTACGAAGATTTCGCGGATGTGCTTTCCAAGGTGGACGTGCTGGTGATGCTGGAGGTCTATGCCGCCGGTGAGGAGCCCATTCCCGGTGCCGATGGCCGTGCCTTGTGCCGTTCCATCCGCTCCCGCGGCACCCTGGAGCCCATCTTTGTCGCAACGCCGGACGATGTGCCCGCGGTGCTGGCCGACCTGATTGGCGAGGGGGATCTGGTATTGACCCAGGGGGCGGGTAACGTCGGTGCGCTGGCCCGTCGTCTCGGCGAGATGAAATTGAGCGTGGATAGCATGAAATCCGGTGCCTGAGGGCCCAATGAGTATTTTGACCGCCAAGCCGAGGCCTATATAATGGCGAACCGGTCTGCAAGTGGCCGGCATGGCGCGTTTTACGGGGATCGATCGGGTGGAGGCAAGGGCACAAGGGCGCACCAAGGGGGGCTTCATCGCCGGGGTGGCATTTTTCATCCTGGTCATGTGGGGGCTCTACCAGACTGCGCTGGATGTTAAAGACTGGCTGACGGATGCCAGTCGGTTGCCCATGAGCGAGCTGTTGCTGCAGGGGCAACACGAATATTTGAAGGCCGATGAGTTGCGTGCTGCCGTGCTGGATGGTGCCGAACTTCGCAACTTCTTCGAGCTGGATGTGAACGAATTGCAGGCGCGTCTGAACGCTCTGCCCTGGGTGGCCCAGGTCTCGGTACGAAAGAAGTGGCCGAACAAGATCAAGGTCTATCTCACGGAACAGGATGTGGCGGCTCGCTGGAACGGCAACCGCTTCGTCAACACCAAGGGTGAGGTATTCAGTGCCCCGGACAGGGTGAAGAAGCCCCTGATGCAGTTGTCCGGGCCCGATGATCAGGCCGCCAAGGTGCTGGAAGCCAGCCATCAGTACGAAACGCTGCTGGCGGCCAAGGGATACAAGTTGCTGGGGGTGAATCTGACCCCCCGCCATGCCTGGGAACTGACCCTGGATGGCAACATTCAGCTGTTTGTGGGGCGCTCGGATATCGCGCTTCGTCTGCAGCGGTTTATCGATGCCTTTCCGGTCATCGAGCCCCGTGAGCGGGTTGCTTACGTGGATCTTCGATACGACACCGGGATGGCAGTTGGCTGGAAGAAAAGCGAAGAGAAAGTGAATGACCAACACCGCAGATAGAAATTTGATTGTCGGACTGGATATCGGCACGACCAAGGTGGCGGTACTGGTTGGCGAAGTATTGCCTGATGGCGAACTCAATGTCATCGGCATGGGCAGCCACGCTTCTCGCGGGATGGAGAAGGGCGGGGTCAATGACCTCGACTCCGTGGTCAAGTCCCTGCGCCGCGCGGTGGAAGAGGCCGAGATGATGGCAGACTGCCAGATCAGTTCCGTCTATCTGGGGCTGTCCGGCAAGCACATCGATTGCCGCAACGAGACCGGCATGGTGCCCATCTCCGACGAAGAGGTGACCCAGGAGGATGTGGACAACGTCATCCACACCGCCAAGTCGGTGCGGTTGTCTGACGAGCTCCGGGTGCTGCACGTGCTGCCTCAGGAGTTCGCCATCGACTATCAGGAAGGGATCAAGAACCCGGTTGGCCTCTCCGGCGTGCGGATGGCAGCCAAGGTGCATCTCATCACCTGCCACAACGACATGGCGCGCAACATCGAGAAGTGTGTGGAGAAGGTGGGTCTGCGGGTGGATCAGCTGATCTTCTCCGCCCTGGCCTCCAGCTACGCCGTGCTGACCGAAGACGAGAAGGAGCTTGGTGTCTGCGTGGTGGACATCGGTGGTGGCACCATGGACATGTCGCTCTTTACCGGCGGCGCCCTGCGCCACACCAAGGTGATTCCCTATGCGGGCAGCACGGTGACCAGCGACATCGCCTATGCCTTCGGCACGCCGCCGCTGGATGCGGAGGCGATCAAGGTGCGCTATGGCTGTGCCCTCGGCCGCCTGGTCAGCAAGGAAGACAATATCGAAGTGCCCAGTGTCGGCGGTCGCCCGGCGCGCAGCCTGCAACGGCAGACACTGGCGGAAGTGATTGAACCCCGTTACACCGAGTTGCTCTCCATGGTGAATGACGAGCTGGTGCGGGTGCAGAGCGAATTGAAGGCACAGGGGGTCAAGCATCAGCTGGCCGCCGGTGTGGTCTTGACCGGTGGCGCGGCCCAGATCGAAGGCATTGTGGAGTGCGCAGAGCAGATCTTCCAGAGCCAGGTCCGGGTGGGCGAGCCCATGAATATCCGGGGATTGAGTGACTACGTACAGGCACCGGTGTACTCGACTGCGGTCGGGTTGTTGCAGTACGGCCGCACCAACCAATCCACCGGCAGTAACAAGGAATATGCCGCCAAGGCAAGCGTAGGTGGGCTGGTCAAACGGGTCAGCAACTGGTTGCGTGGCGAGTTCTAAAGATTTTGCTGAGTCAGGCAAATAAAGCGGAGAGACAACATGTTTGAATTTATGGATAGCCACACTGACGAAGCCGTCATCAAGGTGATAGGTGTGGGTGGCGGCGGCGGCAACGCAGTCGAGCACATGGTTCGTCAAAACATCGAAGGTGTCGAGTTCATCACCGTGAACACCGACGCCCAGGCACTGCGCAACTCCAGTGCCAATACCACCTTGCAGATCGGCGGTGGCATCACCAAGGGTCTGGGTGCCGGGGCCAACCCGGAAGTGGGTCGTGACGCCGCCATGGAAGACAGGGAAGCGCTGCGCGAGCTGCTGACCGGTTCCGACATGGTGTTCATCGCTGCCGGCATGGGTGGTGGTACTGGTACAGGTGCTGCCCCGATCGTGGCCGAAGTGGCCCGCGAGATGGGTATCCTGACCGTTGCCGTCGTGACCAAACCGTTCTCCTTCGAAGGGAAGAAGCGGATGGGCTTCGCCGCTCACGGCATCGAAGAGCTCTCCAAGAACGTCGACTCACTGATCACCATCCCCAACGACAAGTTGCTGAAGGTGCTGGGTCGCGGCATCTCCCTGCTGGACGCCTTCAAGGCGGCCAACGACGTGCTGCTGGGTGCAGTACAGGGCATCGCCGAGCTGATCACCCGCCCGGGCCTCATCAACGTCGACTTCGCGGACGTGCGTACCGTGATGCGCGAGATGGGTACCGCCATGATGGGTACCGGCTCCGCCTCCGGTGACGACCGTGCCGAAGAAGCGGCCGAGAAGGCCATCTCCAGCCCGCTGCTGGAAGACGTGGATCTGGCCGGTGCCCGCGGCATCCTGGTCAACATCACTGCTGGCATGGACATGACCATCGAAGAGTTCGAGACCGTGGGTAACGCGGTCAAGGCCTTCGCGTCCGAGAACGCTACCGTGGTGGTGGGTACCGTAATCGACCCGGAAATGCACGACGAACTGCGCGTTACCGTAGTGGCGACCGGTATCGGTGCCGAGCGCAAGCCCGACATCACTCTGGTCAAGAACAACATGGTTCAAGAGCGTCCGGCCCGTCAGCCCCTGATCAGCGAAGCCCTGCAGTCTCGCGTGATGGAAGAGGCCCCGGCCAAGGTGGTGAACGCCGAGCCGCAAGCTCGTCGCGAACCGGATTATCTCGATATTCCTGCGTTCCTGCGCAAGCAGGCAGACTAAGCCTCTGATGGCTCTGGTTTGTTTGTTGCTTAAGGATTGTGCTAAGATGGCCCGGCAACGACCATCTGGTCAGGAATTTGAGCTGTTAAAGCGGATACGCCCATGATTAGACAAAGAACCTTGAAAACGAGTGTCCAGGCCACCGGTGTGGGCCTGCATTCGGGCCGGAAAGTCACTATGACGTTCCGTCCGGCGCCTGTTAACACAGGGATCGTTTACTTGCGTACCGATCTGAATCCTGTGGTCGCGCTGCCAGCCAACGCCGATCAGGTGCGTGATACCGTGCTTTGTACCGCTCTGGTGAACGAAGCCGGTGTTCGCGTGTCGACCATCGAACATCTGTCTGCCGCTCTGGCCGGGATGGGCATCGACAACCTCTATGTCGAGGTTGATGCCCCCGAGATCCCGGTAATGGACGGCAGTGCGCATCCGTTCATCTATCTGCTGCAGGAAGTGGGTATTCGTGAACAGAACGCACCCAAGCAGTTCGTGCGGATCAAGCAGAGCATCCGGGTTGAAGACGGCGACAAGTGGGCGGAATTCCACTCCTATCGCAACGGCTTCAAGATGGATCTCGAGATCGATTTCCAGCATCCGGTGTTTGAAGGCCGCAACCAGCGTTGCGTGCTGGACTTCTCCGGCAGCTCCTTCGTGAAAGAGATCAGCCGTGCCCGTACCTTCGGCTTCATGCGTGACATCGAGTACCTGCGTTCCCAGAACCTGGCACTGGGCGGCAGCCTGGAAAACGCCGTGGTGCTGGATGACTACCGGGTGCTGAACGAAGATGGTCTGCGCTACGAAGACGAGTTCGTGAAGCACAAGATGCTGGATGCCATCGGCGATCTGTACATGTGCAATCGCAGTATCATCGGTGAATTCCGTGCCTACAAGACGGGCCATGCCCTGAACAACAAGCTGCTGCGTGCCCTGCTGGCCCAGCAGGAGGCCTGGGAACTGGTGACCTTCGAGGGTGAGGGCGACAAAGCGCCTATCGCTTACTACGACAACGGTCTGGTTCTGGCCTGATAGCTGTGCAACAGGACGTCGGTCATCTCTCCGCACCGACGTCCTGTCATTTGTTTATTCCATCCTTTAATACCGATTATCTCCCGGTTTTATTGCCCGTGCAGGCCTTTGGCCTCACCTGACCGAGAAGACAGATTTCTATGAGTATTACCCTGATCCTCCACGGTAAGCAGCGCCGCAGGTTGCACTTACCCAAACAACGGCTGGCCTGGGTCGGCGGTATTCTCTTCACTGTATTGGCCTTGGGGGGCGGCTGGCTCTGGCAGAGCTGGCAGCAGAAAATGGAGGCGCTGGAAGTGGCGCTGACCCTGGCGCAGCAGCAAAAATCCACGCAAGGGGCCGATGAAGCCCGCGAACAGCTTGCCATGCTGGCCGCCCAGGTGGGCACCATGCAGGGACAACTTGGTCGCCTCAACGCCCTCGGCGAGCGCCTGACCGAGAAGGCGGACCTCGATCCCGAGGAGTTCAACTTCAAGGAGCTGCCCCCGATGGGCGGCCCTTCCTACGATGCAGACCTGGAAGTCAGCCTGGGTGAACTGCAAGATTCCATGGAACACCTCAGCCGTCAGCTCAGCAGCCGCGAAGAACAGCTGTCGGTACTTGAATCCTTCATCATGAACCACCATATCACCGATGCGGGTTTCATCCCCGGCTCACCGGTCAAGCAGGAGCGTGTCTGGATCTCCTCCGGTTTCGGTGGGCGGGTCGATCCGTTCAACGGTCGCGCCAAGATGCACAAAGGGGTGGATTTCCGCGGCAGGCCCGGCACCCCCATCCTGGCGACAGGCAAGGGGATTGTCAGCTGGGCGGGGCGCCATCCGGAGTTTGGCAACATGGTGGAGATTGACCATGGCAATGGTCTGGTCACCCGCTATGCCCACAATTCCAAGTTGCTGGTGGATGTGGGCACCCTGGTCGATGAGGGCCAGAAGATTGCCCTGATGGGGCGAACCGGTCGTGCAACCGGAGTTCATTTGCATTACGAAGTGTTGAAAGATGGTCGTCAGGTCAACCCCGCGCGCTTTCTGAATGCCAGACGGGGTTAGGTTTTTTCTTCAGGTTCCAGTGACGGAACGCTTATATAACCAAAACAGTTGGTACCCATGATTAGCACACTGCTCACCAAGATTATCGGCAGCCGGAACGACAGAACGCTCAAGGCTTTGCGTAAAATTGTAAAACAAATCAATGCGATGGAACCTCAATTCGAGGCACTGTCCGATCAGGAACTGCAGGCGAAGACCGCCGAGTACCGTCAACGTCTGGAGCAGGGCGAAACACTGGAGCAGTTGCTGCCGGAAGCGTTCGCCACCGTCCGTGAAGCCTCCCGCCGTGTGTTCGGCATGCGTCACTTCGACGTCCAGCTGATCGGCGGCATGGTGCTGAACTCCAACCGCATCGCCGAAATGAAGACAGGTGAAGGTAAAACCCTGACGGCCACCCTGCCGGCCTACCTGAACGCCCTGACCGGCCGCGGTGTGCACGTCGTGACGGTGAACGACTATCTGGCCAAGCGTGATGCGGAAGCCAACCGCCCGCTGTTCGCCTTCCTCGGCATGACGGTGGACTGCAACGTGCCCGGCATGGATGCGTCCCAGAAGCGCGATGCCTACGCTGCCGACATCACCTACGGTACCAACAACGAATTCGGTTTCGACTACCTGCGCGACAACATGGCATTCTCGCCGGAGCAGCGCGTACAGCGTCCGCTCAACTACGCGCTGGTGGATGAGGTGGACTCGGTGCTCATCGATGAAGCCCGCACCCCGCTCATCATCTCCGGTCCGGCGGAAGACAGCTCCGCCATGTACACCCAGATCAACAAGTTGATCCCGCTGCTGGTCAAGCAGGACAAGGAAGACTCCGAGGAGTACACCGGCGACGGCCACTACACGGTGGACGAGAAGAACCGCCAGGCGCTGCTGACCGAAAACGGCCAGATCTTCGTGGAAGAGCTGCTCAAGAAAGAGGGACTGCTGGCCGAGGATGACTCCCTGTTCTCCGCCACCAACATCAGCCTGCTGCATCACGTCAATGCCGGCCTGCGTGCGCACACCCTGTTCGAGCGCAACGTCGACTACATCGTCCAGAAGGACGAGATCGTCATCGTCGACGAGCACACCGGCCGCACCATGCCGGGTCGTCGCTGGTCAGACGGTCTGCACCAGGCGGTCGAGGCGAAGGAAGGGGTCAAGATCCAGAACGAGAACCAGACCCTGGCCTCCATCACCTTCCAGAACTATTTCCGTCTGTACGACAAGCTGGCGGGCATGACGGGGACTGCCGATACCGAAGCCTTTGAATTCCAGCAGATTTATGGCCTGGATACCGTGGTCATCCCGACCAACAAGCCGATGGTGCGCAAAGACATGGGCGATCTGGTCTACCTGACCGCCCAGGAGAAATACGCGGCCATCGTGCAGGACATCCGCGAGTGCGTGAAGCGCGGCCAGCCCGTGCTGGTCGGTACCGTCTCCATCGAGAACTCCGAGCTGCTTTCCGGCATCCTGACCAAGGAAAATATCCCGCACAAGGTGCTGAACGCCAAGTTCCACGCCATGGAAGCGGAGATAGTCGCCCAGGCAGGCCAGACCGGCGCCGTCACCATCGCCACCAATATGGCCGGTCGTGGTACCGACATCGTGCTGGGCGGCAACTGGCAGGCGGAAATCGCCCAGTTGGAGAACCCGACCGAGGAGCAGATTGCCGAGCTGAAAGCGGCCTGGCAGGTGCGTCACGATGCGGTATTGGCCGCCGGTGGTCTGCACATCATAGGTACCGAGCGCCATGAATCCCGTCGTATCGACAACCAGCTGCGCGGCCGTTCCGGTCGTCAGGGTGATCCGGGTTCCTCCCGCTTCTACCTCTCCATGGAAGATACCCTGATGCGGATCTTCGCCTCCGACCGCGTGACCGGCATGATGAAGAAGCTGGGCATGGAAGAGGGCGAGGCCATCGAGCATCCCTGGGTGACCAAGGCCATCGAGAATGCCCAGCGCAAGGTGGAAGGTCGCAACTTCGACATCCGTAAAAACCTGCTCGAGTTTGACGACGTGGCCAACGATCAGCGCAAGGTGGTCTACGAGCAGCGCAACGAACTGCTGGACACCAACGACATCTCCGAGACCATTCACGTCATCCGTGACGACGTCTACGGCGCCATCATCGATGAGTACATCCCGCCCCAGTCCCTGGAAGAGATGTGGGACGTGCCGGGTCTGGAAGCGCGTCTGAAGTCCGATTTCGCCCTGGATCTGCCGCTGCAGCAGTGGCTGGCGGAAGACGACAAGCTGTATGAAGAGAAGCTGCGCGAACGCATCCTGGATGAAGCCACCAAGCTCTATGCCCACAAGGAAGAGCTGGTCGGCAAGGAGGTGCTGCGCAACTTCGAGAAGGCGGTGATGCTGCAAACGCTGGATGGTCTGTGGAAGGAGCACCTGGCGGCCATGGATCACCTGCGCCAGGGCATCCATCTGCGCGGCTACGCCCAGAAGAACCCCAAGCAGGAGTACAAGCGCGAATCCTTCGATCTGTTCACCCAGATGCTGGAAACCCTCAAGCGCGACGTGGTCAGCATCCTGAGCCGGGTACAGGTGCAGGAGCGGGATGTGGAGGCGATGGAAGAGCAGCAGCGCCAGCAGGCCGAAGCCGCTCCCCGTACCTACACCCATGCCACGGCCGAAAACCAGCTGGCTGACGAGGATACGGGTGGGGGCGAGGGCCATACCACCTTCGTGCGCGACGAGCAGAAGATCGGGCGCAATGATCCCTGCCCCTGTGGTTCGGGTAAAAAATACAAGCACTGTCACGGTCAGCTGACCTGACACCCTGCCATGATGAATACACCGCCTCCGGGCGGTGTATTCATTTTCGGACCAAGGAGGGGACGATGAGCAGATTGCCGGCGGGATGGGATGGGGAGGCACATGGGCACTGGCTGCAGGAGAGACGCCAGGAGGCGATCCGTTGTGTGCTGAGCAGGCTGAACGCAGAGACGAACAAATCTGTTCCCCTGCAACTGCAGTTTGCCTATTACCTCTTTTTGTCCGGCGATCCCGCCTCGGCGGCCCAGGTGCTGACGCTGGCGTACCGGTCCGCACCCGATAACACTGAGGTGCTGCGCAATCTCTGTGTCTGCCTCTCGCGCTCCGAACAACATGAGCGGGCCGTGATGCACCTGGTCGAACTGGTGCGGCGCGAGCCGGATGATTATCTGGTCCATGACGGGCTTTGCACTTCCCTTGCCAAGCTGGGACGCCATGAAGAAGCGGCACAAGCGGGAACCCGTGCCCTGACTCTCAAGGATGAGGCCGTCTCGCAGCCTGTCGCGGGGTGGGTGCTGCCGGCAGAGGGGCCGGATGACTGGCTCGCGGAGCAGGGGGAGAAGCAGGCAGTCATCGCCTTCTCCTTGTGGGGAGTACAGCCCCGCTATTTGCGGGGAGCGCTCGACAATGTGCTGGCCGCAGCTTACCTCTATCCGGGCTGGCGGGTGCGTTTTTATGTGGATGGCAGTGTCCCTCAGGGGTTTCTGGCCTGCCTGCAAGAACATGGCGCCGAGATAAAGGTGCAGCCCGATGGCCAATCCCAGCGTCAGCGCCTCTGCTGGCGCTTCCAGGTCGCCAATGATCCCGGAGTGGGGCGCTTTCTTGTGCGCGATGCGGACTCCGTGCTGAATCTGCGGGAGCGGCTTGCGGTCGATGACTGGCTTGCATCGGGGCGCTGGTTCCATATCATGCGTGACTGGTGGAGCCACACCGATCTGGTGCTGGCCGGCATGTGGGGCGGTGTGGCCGGTGTGCTGCCTCCCCTTGCGCCGCTGATGGCGAGCTATCAGCCCAGTACCATGGAAACACCGAACATCGACCAGTGGTTCTTGCGAGACTGTTTATGGCGCTATCTGCGCCAGAGCGCGCGGGTACACGATCGTTGTTTCACTCCGCCCGGTGCGGTGCCCTGGCCGCAGGTTGCGCCGCCGGGCAATGAGCATGTCGGGCAGGATCTCTTCAGGGCCCGGGGGGATCAGCAGGCCATTCGGCTTGCCCCCTGGATCGCCCGTTTGCCGTGTTTACGCTGAGGACAATGATGGAACAGAAGAAACGGATCTGGGTGGCGGTGGGCGTCATCGAGAACGAACGGGGCGATATCTTCATCGCCAAACGCTCAGCCGATCGCCATCAGGGGGATCGCTGGGAGTTTCCCGGTGGCAAGGTGGAGTCGGGGGAGGATCTGCTCACCGCGCTGGACAGGGAATTGTGGGAAGAGATCGGGATCCGGGTGCAGGATTGTGCCCCCTTCATGGAGCTGCACCACGACTACCCCGACAAGCAGGTCTTGCTGGATATCTGGAAGGTGACCCGCTTCCACGGCGAGCCCTTTGGCAAGGAGGGGCAGGAGTGCCGCTGGGTGCCACTGGCCTCGCTGCACGAATACCGCTTCCCGGATGCCAACGGCCCCATCGTCGCGCGGTTGCAGGCCTCGCTTGCCTGAAAGGATCGATACCAACGAAAAAGGGCCTGAGGGCCCTTTTTTGATCGTGAAGTGTTTATTGCCAGGGATCGCCCTGTTCCGGGTCGGGCAGCAGATCCGGGTTGATCTCGCCCGGGATGCGCTTCTGTTCATCCGCCCACTCGCCGAGGTCGATCAGCTGGCAGCGCTTGCTGCAGAAGGGGCGAAACGGGCTCTGCGGACCCCATTCGATCTCGCTCTGACAGGTCGGACACTTTACCTTGGTCACCATGGGGCGCTCCTCAACAACAGGCGAGCTGGAAGGAGACGTCGCCTATCTGCTGCTCCGTCGTCGGCAGGAAGCGCAGGGCGAAGCGGTTCTTGTGGCCGCTCAGGGTTGGATAGCAGGGCTGGGTGCCCGCCAGACGGATGCGGATCAGTTCAGCCCCTTCGGCAGTATCCTGGAAGAAGCCGTTGGTGGCCACCTGGTCGCTGAAGTTGCCCGACTCGCGCCACAGGCGCAGCAACAGGGAGATGGCGTTCATCAGCAGGGTGATGTCACTCAGCCATTGCTGCATCTGCTGGTGGCGGGTGACGGCCGGGGTCGCCAGCCAGTGGTGCAGTTGCGGCACATCGAAGGCGCACAGACCACCCGGAATGGAGAAGCGCTGACGAATGGAGCCGAGCAGGCGATCCTCTTTCAGACGGGCGCCGGGGCGCGGGGAGTTCAGCAGGTTGCGGGAGAGCTGGGTGCTCTCCTGCTGCATCCGCTGGATCTGCTCGAGATCGACGTCAGGCAGACTGGCCCAGTGGTTTAGGCGTTGGCCGAGGCGCTCCAGATCCTTGATGAGATCGGCACGCAGGTCACCACGCTCCAGCAACTCCTGCAAATCGAACAACCCCTTGAAGAAGGCGATATGTGCCCAGGACTGGTCACTCTCCAGATTGTCGCGGATCTGGGAAAACAGGGACTCCAGACGAAGATAGGTCCGGCTTTTTTCATTGAGGGGAAAATCGTAAATCATGCCTAATCCTGGCCAGCCATAAACCGGCCTAGTGTACTCACAGTTGGTGGGCTTGTTGAGAGGCAAATGCCAGATATGTCTGGTGCAGGGCGAAAATTCGCTGCCAGATGGTCTCACTCGTACCACTCTGGTTGTCCAGGACGTCGTCGGCCATCGCCAGGCGCTCGCTGCGGCTCGCCTGGGACGCCAGTATCGCCTGGGCCTGTTCCCGACTGACGCCATCGCGGCGGCAGGTACGCTCGATTTGCGTCGCTTCGTCCACATCGATCACCAGTACCCGATCGGCGAGGGAAGTGAGCCTGTTTTCCACCAGCAAGGGGACGACCATCAGGCAGTAGGGGGAGCGGGTTGCCGCACACTGGCGCAGCATCTCGGTGCGGATGAGGGGATGGAGCAGGGCATTGAGCCACTCCTTGGCCTGCGAATCGGTGAAGATCCGCTCTCGCAGCCGGCGGCGATCGAGCTGGCCATCGGGGGCAACGACATCCGGGCCAAAATGGGCGGCGATGGCAGCCAGAGCAGGGGTGGCGGGCTCCACTACCTCGCGGGCGATGATGTCCGCATCCACCACCTCGATGCCCAGCTCGGCAAAGCGGTTGGCAACCGTGGTCTTGCCGCTGCCGATTCCCCCTGTGATTGCGACTACATACATGGGTCAGAGATCCTTTTGCTAGAGCACGACATCAAGATACCAGCGGGTGATGCTATCGCCCCACAGCAGCGTTATCCAGCCCGCGATGGCGAGATAGGGGCCAAAGGGAATGGGTTTGCCCTGGTGGTGGTTGCGCAGCAGGATGAGACCGATGCCGATGATGGCGCCCGCCAGCGAAGAGAGCAGCAGCACGATGGGCAAGGCTTGCCAGCCGAGCCAGGCGCCCAGCGCCGCCAGCAGTTTGAAATCCCCGTACCCCATCCCTTCCTTGCCGGTCAGCAGCTTGAAGGCCCAGTAGAGGCTCCAGAGCACCAGATAACCCGCCATGGCGCCGACCACCCCATCGGCCAGGGGCACGAAACCGCCCGCCAGATTGAACAGCAGGCCACCCCAGAGCAGGGGCAGGGTGAGCTGATCCGGCAAGAGCATCTTGTCCAGGTCGATGAAGGTCAGTGCGACCAATGTCCAGGTGAGCAACAAAGCGGCAAGGGTGCCCCAGCCGGGGGAAAGCGCGGCTGCTACCGAGACCGACAGCAGGGCGGTGAGCAGCTCGACCAGGGGATAGCGAGCCGAAATGGGGGCGTGGCAGTTGCGGCAGCGCCCTCTGAGGCATAGCCAGCTCAACAGGGGAATGTTCTCCAGCGCCCCTATGGGGTGGTCGCAGTGGGGGCAGCGGGAGCGAGGCACCATGAGGTTGTACCGTCCGGTTGCAGGAGGAGTCTCTTCACCGTCACCGAAATAGTCGCTGTATTCGGCATACCAGGCCCGCTCCATCATGATGGGCAGGCGATGGATCACCACGTTCAGGAAGCTGCCCACCATCAGGGAGAAAAGGAAAATCAAGGAGAGATAGAGCCAGGGCAAGCCCTGGGCCAGTTCGATCAAAGGCACCATAGATCAATCGCTTGTGTCGGGAACGGGGATGACAGATGGCCGGGGGAAATGTACCGCCCGGCCCTCTGTCGAGGGGGTCAGTGTATCACAGAGCCCAGCTTGAAAATGGGGAGGTACATGGCCACGACCATGCCGCCGACCAGCACCCCGAGCACCACCATGATGATGGGTTCGAGCAGGCTGGTGAGGCCGTCGACCATGTCGTCCACTTCCTGTTCGAAAATGGCGGCGACCTTGGAGAGCATGTCGTCGATGGCGCCGGATTCCTCACCGATCATCACCATCTGGGTCACCATGTCGGGGAAAAGATCCACGGTGCGCATGGCGACGTTGATCTGCATGCCGGCCACCACCTCGTTGCGAATGGCCATGGTCGCAGTGCGATAGACATAGTTGCCCGATGCTCCGGCCGCCGAGACCAGGGCATCCACCAGTGGGATACCGGCGGAGAAGGTGGTGGAGAGGGTGCGGGCAAAACGGGCCATGGCCGCCTTGTGCAGTATGTTGCCCACCACGGGAATGGTGAGGATGAACTTGTCCGTGTTGTCCCTGACCTTCTGGGATTTTCGCCAGGCCCGCACATAGAGGAAGACGGCGAGAGCCGCGCCGCCAAAGATGGCGTACCACCACTCCTGCATAAAGCGGGAGATGGTGATGACGAACCGGGTAAAGGCGGGCAGCTCGGCACCGAAGCTCTTGAAGATATCCTCGAACTGGGGAATGACGAAGAGCAGCAGGATGGAGGTGACGACGATGGCCACCAGAATGACCATGGACGGATAGAACATGGCCTTCTTGATCTTGGATTTGAGGGCTTCGTTCTTCTCGCGGTAGATGGCAATCCGGTCGTAGATGGTCTCCAGAGCACCGGATTGCTCGCCTGCCTCGACCAGATCGCAGTAGAGATCATCAAAGTAACGGGGATGGCGGCGCAGCGCCTCCGACAGCGGGGTGCCGGTCTCCACATCGGCGGCGATCTGGCCGATTAGTTCGCGCACCGCCGTCTTTTCATGGCCTCGGGCGATGATCTGCAGGCTCTGCACCAGAGGAACGCCGGCGGAGAGCATGGTGGTGATCTGACGGGAGATGACGGCGATATCCATCGGCTTGATCCGGGCGCCGCCCTTGGAGAACAGCCCCTGTCCCTGCTTGCTGACCTTGGTGACATTGACGCCCTGCTTGCGCAGCTCCGCCTTGACGGTATTGATGCTGTCGGCCTGCAACTCGCCAGACACCTTCTGTCCCTTGCGATTGAACCCGTGCCAGCGGAAGGAGAAGACCTTTTTTGGTGCGTTCTGTTTTTGAGCTAATGTGGCCATCACTGCATCCTGCAATTGGGCGACGGTAGCCGGGTGCTGCTGCCCATCCGGCTCATCTTGGCTTGAAGAACATCATCGGGGTGATGGCAGCGGCTTCACCCGGTGAGATGACTCGAACACAGCGTACTCAGTTGGTAGTGATCCTGTTTATTTCGGCCAGGCTGGTGACTCCCAGGCGGGCTTTTTCAAGGCCGGAGGTGCGCAGGGTGCGCATCCCTTCCTTCTGGGCGATGGCTGCGATTTGCAGCGAGTTGGCGCCCTGCATGATGAGCTTGGCGATGTTGTCTGACATCAGCATGATCTCATAGATCCCGACCCGTCCTCGGTAGCCTCCCGAGCACTCCTTGCACCCCACGGGCTTGAACAGTCGCAAGCCGGCGGCCAGTTGCTGCTGGGTAAAGCCCAGCTCCAGCAGCTCGGCTTCCGGCACCACCTCGGGCGCCTTGCAGTGATCGCACAACTTGCGGGCGAGGCGCTGGGCCATGATGAGGGTGACCGAGGAGGCGATGTTGAAGGCGGGGACACCCATGTTCATCATCCGGGTGAGCGTCTCGGCCGCCGAGTTGGTGTGCAGGGTGGACAGCACAAGGTGGCCGGTCTGGGCGGCCTTGATGGCGATCTCGGCGGTTTCCAGATCCCGGATCTCCCCCACCATGACGATGTCGGGATCCTGGCGCAGGAAGGAGCGCAGGGCGCTGGCGAAGGTGAGCCCCGCCTTGGGGTTGATCTGCACCTGGTTCACGCCGGGCAGGTTGATCTCCACCGGATCCTCGGCGGTGGAGATGTTGACCTCGTTGGTATTGAGGATATTGAGACCGGTATAGAGCGATACCGTCTTGCCCGAGCCGGTGGGGCCGGTGACCAGTATCATCCCCTGGGGTTTGGAGAGGGCGTGCAGGTATTGTCCCTTCTGGCGGTCGTCAAAGCCGAGTTGATCGATATTGAGCCTGGCTGCAGATGAATCTAGTAGCCGGATGACGATCTTCTCGCCCCACATGGTGGGCAGGGTGTTGACCCGCATGTCCATGGATCTGTTGCGCGAAATCTTGAGCTTGATGCGGCCATCCTGGGGCAGACGCCGCTCGGCGATGTCGAGCCGCGCCATGACTTTTAAGCGCGCCGCGAAACGGTTTGCCAGGTTCACTGGCGGGGTGGCGATTTCGTGCAGTATGCCGTCGATCCGAAAGCGGATCCGGTACTTGGTCTCGTAAGGTTCGAAATGCAGGTCCGAGGCGCCGCGCTTGATGGCGTCCATCATGATCTTGTGGATGTACTTGACGATGGGGGCGTCGTCGTCGGTGGTATTGACCCCCTCATCGAGCCGCGAGCCCTCGTCGGAGACCTCGAGCTCCGAGATTTCGGCCTCGTCGATGTGATCCATACCCAGGGTATCCTGCTCGCTCTCCATCAGCTTGCCGATGGCTGCGGTGAGCTTGCTCTCCTCGACCAGCAGGGCTTCCGTGTGCAGGCCGAAGCTGAAGCCGAAATCCTCCAGGGCCGACACATTAGTCGGGTCTGACATGGCGATATAGAGGGTGTGACCTTGTGTGTAGATGGGCAGAACGTGGTGTTTCTCGATCAGCTTCTGATTGAGGTATTTCTGCGGGATCTCGGCCAAGTCGAAGGCGGCAAGATCCAGCAGAGGTACCCCATACTCCAGCTCGCAAAAATCCGCCAGCGCCTTGCTGTCGAGGATATCGTTCTCGATCAGAAAGGTGACAAAGGGCTTGCGCTGCGCCCTGGCCTGGCTCAGGTAGCGCAGTGAGTCCGGCTCACTGAGGAGGGAGGAAGCGGCCAGGCTGGTGGCCAGGCCGCTATTGAGGCTAGAGGTCATGCGTTAGCACATACCAGCTTGAGCGCAGGTTCCTTCTGTTCTTGTCCAATTAACTTGCTTTGAGTCTTCAATCGTACCAGACAAGACAAAGGTGGGGTTTGCTGGATCCAGAGCATCAAAGTCTGCACCGCTTTTAACTTGAATATTCACCCCTCTGGCTCCGCTTGCTGCCGCCAACGTATCGCCTGCTGCTGAAGAGATATCAATTCTGTCAGTATTGGAATTGACAATGGCAGATGCCAAAGCGCTATTTGCTGCATCTACGCACTCTGCCCCAGCACCTGCAGTGCTTGTGTTAATATCTGCAGGTGCAACATCCAACCCTTGAGCACATACCTCAAAGGCTGTTTTAGCTGGTCCAGCTGCAGCTATTACTTCAGAAAATTTGGCTCGTAACGTATATGTCTGATACGCCGGCAACGCGATGGCGGCCAGAATGGCGACGATCGCAACGACTATCATCAATTCGATTAGCGTAAACCCTGACTGTTTTTTCATGTCAAATATCCTTTTGTCCATGGTTCCTGAAAAGTGCCGGTGGAAATCTATCCACACTCCAGCATCTTATCCGAGCGCTTCGGGTTGGCAACAGAGGCGGGGACCTTGTTCGCCGCTTTTATGTCATTTAGTGAAATGTGTAGAAAAATCAAAGATTAAATGGCTTCTATTGGCACTTGTCATGAGGCGGGAGGGCTCATCTTCATACTCCTTATGTCGTGGGATCCTGCATAAAGAAAAGGCGCCGATGGCGCCTTTTGCAAGTTTCGAGCCCTGTAATATTTTTGGGCACGAGCAACGGATGGGGCTTGCTCAAGCCTCGACAAAGCGCATGGAGAGATCCAGTGCCCGCACATGCTTGGTCAGCGCTCCCACCGAGATGAAGTCGATCCCGGTCGCGGCGTATCCGGCAAGGGTATCGAGGGTGACGTTGCCGGAGACTTCCAGCTTGGCTCTGCCCTGATTGAGGCGAACGGCTTCCTGCATCATGGGTATGTCGAAGTTGTCCAGCATCACGATGTCGGCACGGGCTGCCAGCGCCTGCTCCAGCTCGGCCAGGGACTCCACCTCCACTTCCACCGGCCTGCCCGGATTGAGGTAGCGTGCCTGTGCGATCGCCGGCGCTATACCGCCGCAGGCGAGGATATGGTTCTCCTTGATGAGATAGGCGTCATAGAGACCGATGCGGTGGTTCTTGCCGCCGCCACAGGTGACCGCATACTTCTGGGCGGTGCGAAGACCCGGCAGGGTCTTGCGGGTGTCGAGCAATCGGCAGTCCGTTCCCTCCAGCTCGGCCACATAACGGGCGGTCAGGGTGGCGACGCCGGACAGGGTTTGCACGAAGTTCAGGGCATTGCGCTCGCCGGTCAGCAGCACCCGGGCCGGGCCGTGGAGGCGAAACAGCTCCTGATTGGGGGCAAGGCGTTCACCATCTTGCACTTTCCACTCGACCTTCACTTCGCCACCGAGCTGGGCAAACACCTCGTCGACCCAGGGTTGACCGCAGAATACGCCGGCCTCGCGGGTGATGACCCGCGCCGTCGAGATGCGGTCGGCCGGGATCAGCTGGGCGGTGATATCGGCGCTGGCATCCGGTTGATCCAGTGTGGTGAGGGCATCGCCCAAGTCTTCGAGTAGTGCGGCGCGCACGGCGCGGCGGATGTCCTGTTGTAACATGCCTTATTCCTGCAAGGGTCTGAGAAGCAACTGCCTGTCTTTCTGACGTAATTCCAGCCGGCCCAGGGCATTCATGCCCACCAGGATCTCCTCCCCGTCGGCAGCCGGATTGATAAAGACGGACAAATCGTACAGGGTCAGCGGACCCATCGCCAGGCTTTCGATCCGGCCGGTCTGAACCTGGATCTGGCCCGCCGCCGTATTGACCAGGCTGCGACCGGTGGCGACGAGACCGAGGCGTGACGCCACCTGGCTCGGTATGGTTACCCGGGTGGCCCCCGTGTCCAGCAGCAGTTGCACCGGCTGGTCGTTGATGGCACCCTCCAGACGATAGTGACCGCTGGCATCGGCCTTGAGCAGCAGCTCCCCGTTGGCGGTCACCGACGGTTGTTCACGACCATGAAAGTAGAGGGTCAGCAGACCCAGCAGCGAGAGCCAGGCGAGCAGCCAGAGACGGCGTGCCATCGGGTGCATAGTGTGTCCCATATCGCGCGAGTGAATGGCTCAGCCTAACATAGCGTTATCCATGAATTCAGAGACTTGTTCCCAGTTTTCCCATCCCGCCAGAGGCACATCGCTTCCATTTGTGAGTCGAGCAGACGATGACACAACCCACAACCCTGTTTTCCATCGATCGAGAAGGATGGTGCGAGCAGGCCCGCAAGGTGCCTTCCCCCCATCACAATGAGAGGCTCAGCCCGGAGGATGTCTCCTTGCTGGTGATACACGGTATCAGCCTGCCCCCCGGGCAGTTTGGTGGCCCCTTTATCGACGATCTGTTTCTGGGGCGCCTCGATCCCGGTGCTCACCCCTATTTCGCCGGTATTCACCAACTGAGGGTCTCGGCCCACTGTCTGATCCGCCGCGATGGGGAGCTGGTACAGTACGTGCCTTTTGGCGCCAGGGCATGGCATGCGGGAGTCTCGATCTGGGAAGGGAGGGAGGCATGCAACGATTTTTCCATCGGGATTGAACTGGAAGGGACCGACGAGCTTCTCTACAGCGACAAGCAATACGAGGTGCTGTCGGACCTCAGCCGGGCGATTGTTCACCGTTATCCCGCCATCACGGCGGACCGTATTGTCGGCCACTGCGACATCGCGCCGGGCCGCAAGACGGATCCGGGTGACAGTTTCGAATGGCCTCGCTATCGGGAAAAGCTTCACTTTGAGTGAAAAATCTAAAAATTATTTTGTGTTTTTAGAATCAATGGCTTGCCTTGTCTAGCAAGCCATTTTTCATGCTGTTGGCCAAATGTTATCGGTGAGCAAGCTCACAAATATTGGTCAGACCATTTTCTATGAGCTATATCATGATTCCGCGTTTTTACCCCCAAAGTGGCAACCGAGCTTCTTGATTCAGATCATCTTTTGGGTGGACTTTTTTCAAGCCCTCTGCTAATTTTCGCCCCAACCATAAAATTGGTAATACCAATTTAACAAAGTAGCCTCATGCCCTATATCAAGATAACTCAGCCCAAGCTGGCCGACGCCATTGTCGCCGAGCTGGAAAGCATGATTCTGGAAGGCAGCCTGCAGCCGGGCCAGAAGTTGCCGCCCGAGCGGGAACTCGCCATCCAGTTTCAGGTGTCGCGCCCTTCCTTGCGCGAAGCCATCCAGCGCCTGGAAGCGAGAGGACTCTTGTATCGTCGTCAGGGCGGTGGCACTTACGTACAAAATGCCCTGAGCAAGGGGATCGCCGACCCCCTGTTCGAACTGCTCAGCACTCACCCGGAAGCCCAGTACGACCTGCTGGAGTTTCGTCACGCGCTGGAAGGCATCTGTGCCTACTATGCGGCGCTGCGGGGCACCGAGGCTGATTTCGAACGGATTCGCCTGGCGCAAGCCGCCATCGAAGAAGCCGGTCAGCAAGGGTCGCTGGTGGTCGAATCGGCCGCCGTGACCCAGTTCTATCTGGCCGTGGCCGAGGCCTCCCACAACGTGGTGCTGCTGCACCTGTTGCGGGCCATGGGCCCCATGCTCGAGCAGAACATTTTACGCAATAACGAAATTTTGAATCGCCGTCCGGGAGTGGTCGCCAAGATCCGTCGCCATCGTGCGAGCCTGATCGAGGCTATCCTGTCGGGGGCTCCGGAGCGGGCCAGGGCTGCTTGTCATGAGCACCTGGCCTTTATCGAGGACACCTTGTTGGATATGCAGAGGGAAGACAGCCGGATCCAGCGATCCATGCGTCGGATCCGTCAGCAGGAAAACTAATCCCACAAGGCTTTCTTAATTGTCGAATGCTTGCGCCCTTCGCCGTGCAATGCCGTGCAATCACAACAACATAGGAACCAGCCATGTCTGATATCCTGAAGAACGATGTGGACCCGATAGAAACGCTGGAGTGGCTTGCCTCTCTGGAATCCCTGCTGCGTGAAGAGGGTCCGCAACGCGCTCAGTTCATCCTTGAACAGTTGGCCGAGAAAGCCCGCGCAAGCGGTGTGGACGTGGCTGCCAAGGCAAACCGCGACTACATCAACACCATTCCGTCCAGCGACGAGCCGGCTTACCCGGGCGACCTGGAAATGGAACGCCGCATTCGCGCCATCATCCGCTGGAACGCCATGATGATCGTGCTGCGCGCCTCCAAGAAAGACCTGGACCTGGGTGGTCACATGTCTTCCTTCGCTTCTTCCGCGACCATCTATGAAGTCTGCTACAACCACTTCTTCCGTGCCCGCAACGAGAAGGACGGTGGCGATCTGGTCTACTTCCAGGGTCACATCTCCCCGGGCATCTACGCCCGTGCATTCGCCGAAGGTCGCCTGACCGAAGAGCAGCTGGACAACTTCCGTCAGGAAGTGGATGGCAAGGGTATCCCTTCCTACCCGCACCCGAAACTGATGCCGGAATTCTGGCAGTTCCCGACCGTTTCCATGGGTCTGGGCCCCATCGCCGCCATCTATCAGGCGCGTTTCCTGAAGTACCTGACCGACCGTGGCATCAAGGATTGCTCCGAGCAGACCGTTTACGCCTTCCTGGGTGACGGCGAGATGGACGAGCCGGAAGCCAAGGGTGCCCTGACCGTTGCCGTGCGTGAAAAGCTCGACAACCTGGTGTTCGTGGTCAACTGCAACCTGCAGCGTCTGGATGGTCCGGTTGTCGGCAACGGCAAGGTCATCAACGAGCTGGAAGGTCTGTTCGCCGGCGCTGGCTGGGACGTGACCAAGGTCATCTGGGGTCGCAAGTGGGATGAGCTGCTGAAGAAAGACACTTCCGGCAAGCTGATCCAGCTGATGAACGAGACCGTGGATGGTGACTACCAGACCATGAAGTCCCGTGACGGTGCCTACGTGCGCGAGCACTTCTTCAACCGTTACCCGGAAACCGCCGCGCTGGTCAAAGACATGACCGACGAGGAGATCTTCGCCCTGAACCGCGGTGGTCACGACCCCCGCAAACTGTTCGCCGCCTTCTCCAAGGCTGCACAGACCAAGGGCAAGCCGACCGTGATCCTGGCCAAGACCATCAAGGGCTATGGCATGGGCGAAGCGGCCGAAGGCAAGAACATTGCTCACCAGGTCAAGAAGATGGATCTGGGCTCCGTGCGTCACCTGCGCGATCGTTTCAACCTGCCGGTCACCGACGAGCAGCTGGAAAACCTGCCGTACCTGAAGATCGAAGAGGGTACCGAAGAGCACAAGTACCTGCACGCCCGCCGTGCCGCACTGAAGGGCTATGTACCGACCCGTCTGCGCGAGAGCACCACCAAGCTGGAAATCCCGGCGCTGGATGCCTTCGGTCCGCTGCTGGGTGAACAGGCGCGCGAAATCTCCACCACCATGGCGTTCGTGCGTTCCCTGAACGTGATGCTGAAAGACAAGTCCATCGGCAAGCGCATCGTCCCGATCCTTGCTGACGAAGCCCGTACCTTTGGTATGGAAGGCCTGTTCCGCCAGATCGGTATCTACAGCCCGCACGGTCAGCAGTACACCCCGCAAGACCGCGACATCGTCTCCTACTACAAGGAAGACAAGCAGGGTCAGGTTCTGCAAGACGGTATCAACGAGCTGGGCGCCATGTCCTCCTGGCTGGCTGCTGCCACCTCTTACAGCACCAACGACTGCCCGATGATCCCGTTCTACATCTACTACTCCATGTTCGGCTTCCAGCGGATCGGCGACATGGCGTGGGCAGCCGGTGACCAGCAAGCCCGTGGCTTCCTGCTGGGCGCGACCTCCGGTCGTACCACTCTTAACGGAGAGGGCTTGCAGCACGAAGATGGTCACAGCCACATCCTGGCCAACACCATCCCGAACTGCATCTCCTACGACCCGTCTTACGCCTATGAAGTGGCGGTGATCGTACAGGACGGCCTGCGCCGCATGTACGGTGAGAACCCGGAAAACGTGTTCTACTACATCACTACCCTGAACGAGAACTATGCCATGCCGGCCATGCCGGAAGGCGCCGAGGAAGGCATCCGCAAGGGTATCTACAAGCTGGAAACCGTGGCCGGCACCAAGGCCAAGGTACAGCTGCTGGGTTGTGGTTCCATCCTGGGTCACGTGCGTACTGCCGCCCAAATCCTGGCCAGCGAGTACGGCGTGGGTTCCGACGTGTTCAGCGTCACCTCCTTCAACGAACTGGCTCGTGACGGTCAGGACGCGGATCGCTGGAACATGCTGCACCCGACCGCCGAAGCGCGTGTGCCCTACATCGCTCAGGTACTGGGCAGCGAAGCCACCATCGCCGCGACCGACTACATGAAGTCCTTCGCCGATCAGGTGCGTGCCTTCGTTCCGACCGAGAACTACCGTGTACTGGGTACCGACGGTTACGGCCGCTCCGACAGCCGTGCCAACCTGCGTCGTCACTTCGAAGTGAACGAGTTCTACGTAGTGGTTGCTGCCCTGACCGAACTGGCCAAGCGCGGCGAGGTAGACAAGCAGGTTGTGGCCGAAGCCATCGCCAAGTACGGCATCGATGCCGACAAGGTCAACCCGCTGTACGCGTAAGAGGATTGAGTGTCGCGCCGGGTATCCGGCGCGACCTTGCCTGGGTTTAAACGGATAACGCGGGATGCGCGTGGTGATGCTCAGGCTGCCACGCGGATGCACGCAAGAGGATAAAGCGCAATGTCCAAACAGATTATGGTGCCGGATATCGGTGCCGATGAAGTTGAAGTCACCGAGATCATGGTGGCCGTGGGTGACAAGGTCGAACTGGACCAGTCCCTGATCGCCGTGGAAGGTGACAAGGCCTCCATGGAAGTCCCGGCCCCCGCCGCCGGTATCGTCAAAGAGATCCTGATCAAGGTGGGCGACAAGGTTGCCACCGGTTCCCAGATCATGGTCTTCGAAGCCGAGGGTGCTGCCGCACCGGCTCCGGTCCAGGCTGCTGCCCCGGTTGCTGCCGCGCCGGCCGCCGCTCCTGCTGCTGCCGCTCGCCAGGACGTCAACGTGCCGGACATCGGTGGCGACGAAGTCGAAGTGACTGAGATCATGGTTGCCGTGGGCGACATGGTTGAAGCCGACCAGTCCATCATTGCCGTGGAAGGTGACAAGGCCTCCATGGAAGTGCCGGCACCGTTCGCCGGTCGCGTGGTCGAGATCAAGGTTGCCGCCGGCGCCAAGGTTTCTACCGGCTCCCTGGTGATGGTCTTTGAAGTGGCGGGCGCTGCCCCGGCCGCTGTTGCCGCGCCGGCTCCTGCTGCTGCCCCCGTGGCTGCCGCTGCTCCGGTTGCCGCCGGTGCCAAGGACGTCAACGTGCCGGACATCGGCGGTGACGAAGTGGAAGTGACCGAAATCATGGTCGCCGTGGGTGACAAGGTTGAAGCCGACCAGTCCCTGATCACCGTGGAAGGCGACAAGGCCTCCATGGAAGTGCCTGCGCCGTTCGCCGGTGTGGTCAAGGAGATCAAGGTGAAGGCGGGTGACAAGGTCTCCACCGGTTCCCTGATCATGGTATTCGAAGTGGCGGGTGCCGCTCCGGCTGCCGTGGCTGCTCCGGCTCCTGCCGCAGCGCCCGTTGCTGCCGCTCCGGCTGCCGCCGCTCCTGCACCGGTTGCCCAGGCTGCTGCCGCCTCCGATTTCGTCGCCAACGACGCCTACGTCCACGCCTCCCCGGCTGTACGCCGTCTGGCGCGCGAGTTCGGTGTCAACCTGGCCAAGGTGAAAGCCTCCGGTCGCAAGGGTCGCATCGTCAAAGAAGACGTGCAGGCTTACGTGAAGGATGCGGTCAAGCGCGCCGAGTCCGCTCCGGCTGCCGGTACCGGCACTGGCAACGGCAACGGCAACGGCATGAGCGTCGTGGCCTGGCCGAAGGTTGATTTCAGCAAGTTCGGCCCTGTCGAAGAGCTGGAACTGACCCGTATCCAGAAGATCTCCGGTCCTGCCCTGCACCGCAACTGGGCCATGATCCCCCACGTCACCCAGTTCGACGAAGCCGATACCACGGATCTGGAAGCGTTCCGCAAAGAGCAGAACATCCTGGCCGAGAAGCAGAAGCTGGACGTGAAGATCACCCCGCTGGTGTTCATCCTGAAGGCGGCCGCCAAGGCCCTGGAAGCCCATCCGCGCTTCTGCAGCGCCCTGTCCGAAGACGGCAGCAAGCTGATCATGAAGAAGTACATCCACATCGGTGTGGCGGTGGATACCCCCAACGGTCTGGTGGTTCCGGTGGTTCGCGACGTCAACAAGAAGGGCATCCACGAGCTGTCCCGCGATCTGGCCGAGATCTCCAAGAAGGCCCGTGCCGGCAAGCTGACCGCTGCCGACATGCAGGGCGGTTGCTTCACCATCTCCAGCCTGGGTGGCATCGGCGGTACCAGCTTTACCCCGATCGTCAACGCGCCGGAAGTGGCCATCCTGGGCGTCTCCAAGTCCGAGATGAAGCCGAAGTGGAACGGTAAAGAGTTCGTGCCGCGCCTGATGCTGCCGCTGGCTCTGAGCTACGACCACCGCGTCATCGATGGCGCCGACGGTGCCCGCTTCATCACCACCCTGAGTGGTGTGTTGTCCGACATTCGTCGACTGGTCCTGTAAGTGAGAGGGCGGGCCCAGAGCCCGCCCTTTTTGCTTCTCATTTCGTTAACAGGATTGTAAACTTGCCCCGTTTTTTTCACGGCTGCAGCGGCCTTGTTTGGCATAAGACTGTGCTGTCCGGGGATATAAGAACGACAAAGAGGTCATGATGAGTAAAGAAATCAAAACCCAGGTCGTAGTACTGGGTGCTGGCCCTGCCGGTTATTCCGCTGCCTTCCGTGCGGCTGACTTGGGTCTGGATACCATTATCGTCGAGCGTTACTCCACCCTGGGTGGCGTCTGCCTGAACGTGGGTTGCATCCCGTCCAAGGCACTGCTGCACGTCGCCAAAGTCATTGAAGAAGCCAAGGCGCTGGCCGAGCACGGCATCGTCTTCGGTGCCCCGCAGACCGACATCGACAAGGTGCGTCTGTGGAAAGAGAAGGTCATCAACCAGCTGACCGGCGGTCTGGCTGGCATGGCCAAGATGCGTAAAGTCCAGGTCGTGAACGGCTTCGGCAAGTTCACCGGTCCGAACACGCTGGAAGTGGAAGGCGCCGACGGCAAGACCACCGTCACCTTCGACAACGCCATCATCGCCGCCGGTTCCCGTCCGGTGAAGCTGCCGTTCATCCCCCATGACGACCCCCGCGTATGGGACTCTACCGATGCGCTGGAGCTGACGACCGTTCCTGGCAAGCTGCTGGTCATCGGTGGCGGCATCATCGGTCTGGAGATGGGTACCGTGTACTCCTCCCTGGGTTCCGAGATCGACGTGGTGGAATTTGCCGACCAGCTGGTACCGGCTGCCGACAAAGACATCGTCAAGATCTACACCAAGCGCGTTGCCAAGAAATTCAACATCATGCTGGAGACCAAGGTCACCGCTGTTGAAGCCCGTGAAGACGGCCTGTACGTCTCCTACGAAGGCAAGCACGCCCCGGCCGAGCCGGTTCGCTACGACAACGTGCTGGTTGCCGTAGGCCGTGTGCCGAACGGCAAAATGCTGGATGCCGAGAAGGCCGGTGTTGCCGTCAACGAGCGCGGTTTCATCGAAGTCGACAAGCAGCTGCGTACCAACGTGGCCCACATCCACGCCATCGGCGACATCGTCGGTCAGCCCATGCTGGCCCACAAGGGTGTACACGAAGGCCACGTGGCGGCCGAAGTCATCGCCGGCAAGAAGCACTACTTCGATCCGAAAGTGATCCCGTCCATCGCCTATACCGAGCCAGAGATGGCCTGGGTGGGTCTGACCGAGAAGGAAGCCAAGCAACAGGGTCTGAACTTCGAAGTCGCCACCTTCCCGTGGGCTGCTTCCGGTCGCGCCATCGCGTCCGACTGCTCCGACGGCATGACCAAGCTGATCTTCGACAAGGAGAGCGGCCGCGTCATCGGTGGTGCCATCGTGGGTACCAACGGCGGTGAACTGCTGGGTGAAATCGGTCTGGCCATCGAGATGGGTGCCGACGCTGAAGACATCGCGCTGACCATCCATGCTCACCCGACTCTGCACGAGTCCGTGGGTCTGGCTGCCGAAGTGTTCGAAGGCTCCATCACCGACCTGCCGAACGCCAAGGCCAAGAAGAAAAAATAATCTTCTGCCCGTTTCATAAGAAAAGCCGCTCCATGGAGCGGCTTTTTGTTGTCTGTCTTTCGGCACCCTGCGGTCAGCAGCGCCCCTTCTTGGCCTGTCCCGGTGGGCAGAAGGTGCCGTCGCCTCCGCGATTCCCGTCGCTGACCCGGATCCGGGTATCGTCCACGCTCACATCGGCCCCGTGCACCCGCACGGGCCCGCTGCTGCAGGCACTGAGCAGCACCCCCAGCACTATCATCACGACCAGCTTGCCCATCATACCTCCTCGCGTTTTCCTGATTATGGGGCATTTTCAGAAGCCGGTGGAGGCGGTGCAAAAGCGCCTGCGTCACGGCTTGCCGTGGTGGCGACAGCGGGCGCCGCAGCGCCTTCTGTCGGGTGATGAAATGGGAGTCAAAAGTTACAGCCGGAAGTTGCCGACCAGCTTGTCGAGCTCGCCGGAGAGGTGCTGCAGGTTGCGGCTCGACTCGGTCAGGTGATGGGCGATGTCGGCGGTCTCCATGGTGAGCTGGTTGATGTCCTCCACGTTGCGGTTTATCTCCCCGACCACGCTGGACTGCTCTTCGGTGGCGGTGGCGACCTGGATGTTCATGTCGCTG
Source organism: Aeromonas sp. MaB10011B (assembly GCF_017939325.1). Taxonomy (NCBI): domain Bacteria; kingdom Pseudomonadati; phylum Pseudomonadota; class Gammaproteobacteria; order Aeromonadales; family Aeromonadaceae; genus Aeromonas; species Aeromonas sp. MaB10011B. The sequence continues at coordinate 89,896 of NZ_JAGKRK010000013.1, forward strand.
ATCTGGGTGATGTGTCCGGTGATCTGGTCGAGGGCGCCGTTGGCCTCGTCGGCCTGGGTCACCACCCGCAGGCTCTGGTTGCGGCCCTGGGCCATGGCGCTGACGGCGCGGGCGCTCTGCTCCTGGAGGCTGTTGATCATGCCCTGGATCTCGGCGGTGGAGGCGGCGGAGCGGCTGGCGAGGTTGCGCACCTCGTCGGCCACCACGGCGAAGCCACGGCCCTGCTCGCCAGCACGGGCGGCCTCGATGGCGGCGTTGAGGGCCAGCAGGTTGGTCTGCTCCGAGATGCTGCGGATAGTGTCGAGGATGCTGCCGATGGAGTCGGTCTGGCTCGCCAGGGACTCGATGACCCCGGCGACCTGTTCGATTTCACCGGAGAGGCCGACGATGCCGTGGCGGGCCTGGGCGACGACCTGGGCCCCCGCATCGGCCTGCTCGTTGGCCTGCTTGGCGACGTCGGCTGCCAGGGATGCATTGCCGGCGATCTCGCTGACGGTGGCTCCCATCTCGTGGATGGCGGTGGCGACCTGGACGGTGCGATCCCGCTGGGCTGTGCAGTTGTGCTGGGTGAGCTGGGCCTTGGCGGCCACCTCGTTGGCGGTGGCGGCGAGCTGGCGGGAGTTGCTCGCCACCTGTTCGATGGAGCCGTGGATCTTGGCGACAAAGTTGTTGAAGCCGGTCGCCACCTGGGCCAGTTCGTCACGGCCATCGACCTTGAGGCGATGGGTGAGGTCGCCATCACCGCTGCCGAGTTCGCGGAACAGGCGGGCCAGTTCGTTGAGGGGGCGGCTCACGGAGCCCGCCAGGAGAACGCCGAGCAACCCCATGCCGACGGCGATGGCCAGGCTGACCAGCACCATGTGCAGGCGTGCTCTGTCCAGTTCGGCATAAATCTCGGCCTCCGGCACCTGGGCCACCAGATACCAGTCGAGCAGGGGGATGTAGCTGCTGGCCAGGATCACTGGCTGGCCGTCGACCTCGGCACGGGTGGCGGCAAAGGGCTGCTTGTTGAGCAGGTTGGTGCTGCTGCCGCTGGCCAGCTGGGTCAGGTTGTCCCGATCGATGCGGGCGGCGTCTGGGTGCAGCTTCACCTTGCCGCTGCCGTCTGTCATGAAGACGAAGCCGCTGTCGCCGATACGGAAGTTGGCGAGCATGCTGACCATGCTGTCGAGGGATTTGGCGAGGCCGGCGAGGCCGCGTCCGTCGAGTTGCTGGAAGTTGACGAACAGTTTCACCTCGCCGTTGCTCTCCCGAAAGATGCTGAGCATCAGATCCTGGCGGCTCTTGGTGTAGTCATAGAACCAGTTGTCCTGCTCGTGGTTCAGGATGCGCAGAAAACCGTCCTGGTTGTAGTAGGCGGCACTCTGACGATCGGCGAAGGAGGCGGTGACCAGACCATACTGGCTCGTCATGTCCTTGAGCTGGTTGATGAGGATGGACTCCTGCTCCTTGGGCATGCCGCGCTCGACCCAGTCCAGCACGAAGCGGTCGTTGGCAAGCTGTCTGGCGGCATTGGCGACCGAGGTGAGATCCTTTTCGATCTCCTTGCCGATGCGCTGGGTCAGGTTGGGCAGCTCCTGCTCGAACATGCGGTCCTCGATCAGCTGCTGGGCAGAACGCTGGCTGAAATAGCCCACCAGCAGGCAGGAGAGGGCCACGGCGAGGATGACGGTGGCCAGAATTTTCTGTTTCAGTGTCAGGCTTGCGAACATAAGGGTGACTCGGAAGTGTGAACCAGGGTTGAACTCATAATAGCGGCTGATTTGGCGCGCTCTTGAGGCGGCGGGGGCGTTTATTGTCGATTAACGTTTGCGCTCACACCCGGATTGGACTGGATTGGCGCCCGATTTTGCCAAGACATCGTCGCAAGCGGGGCGACCCCTCGCCAGCACCCCGGCTTGCGGTTAAAGTGCTTGCACTTATAGTAGGCTGCACCTGACTGGCGGCCTGCCCGCTCGACTCGCACCGGATTTATGGACTCTCATATGCGCATCTTTCATCGGGGATGGACCCACCTGCTCGTGCTCCTGCTGGCGACCCTGCCGTTCATGGCGGCGGCCGGAGCCAATGATCCCGCGCCTTCGGCCAGAAACCCGGGGGCAACCAAGATGGAGCGTCCGAGGATCGCCCTGGTACTGAGCGGCGGCGGTGCCAAGGGGTCGGCCCATATCGGGGTGCTCAAGGTGCTGGAGGCAAAGCACATCCCGGTGGACATCATCGTCGGGACCAGCATGGGCTCCTATGTGGCGGGCATGTATGCCATGGGGCTCAGCGCCGAGGAGGTGGAGCGCACGACGCTGGCCATCGACTGGAACAAGGGCTATCAGGACAAGGTGGGGCGCGACGAGCTCTCCCTGCGCAAGAAGCAGCAGACCGAGAAGTACCAGCTGCGCACCGACATCGGGGTCAACGGTGACCAGACCCAGCTGCCGGACGGCTTCTTCCAGGGACAGTCCATGGCCAGCCTGCTGCGCCACGCCACCTCCAACCTGCCGGCGCAAAAGAGCTTCGACAACCTGCCTATCCCCTATCGCGCGGTGGCGACCGACATGGAGACGGTGACCCCCTTCGTGCTGGATCACGGCAGCCTCGCCAAGGCGATGCAGGCCTCCATGTCCATTCCCGGTGCCCTCAAGCCGGTGGACTGGGACGGCCGCATCCTGGCCGATGGTGGCACGGTCAACAACATGCCGGTGGACGTGGCCAAGGCCATGGGGGCCGACGTGGTGATCGCGGTGGACATCAGCGCCAAGCTGCGTACCCGGGAGTCCCTCAAGTCGGGATTGGCCATGATCGATCAGCTCACCACCTACATGACCCAGGTGGGGACCGAAAAGCAGAAGGCGCTGCTGGGCCCCAGGGACATCCTGCTGACCCCCGAGTTCGGCAACATGGGGATCGCCGACTTCGCCCTGATGCCGGAGGGGATCAAGATCGGGGAGGCGGTCGCCAACAGTGCTGCGGCCCGGCTCGATGCGCTCTCTCTCTCGCCCGCCGCCTACGCCGACTATCGCAACGGCAAGCTGAGCCGGCGCGCCGAGCGCAGCGGCCAGCCCGCCTACTACATCGACAAGGTGGAGATCATCAACAAGTCGCGCCTCTCCGACGACACGGTGCGGGCCATGCTGAACGTGCGTCCGGACAAGGTGCAGACCTACGAGAGCCTGGAGGCGGGGATCCGTCGCCTCTACGCCCTGGAGTCGTTCGATCGGATCACCTACGAGGTGGAGGAGCGGGACGGGGAGAACGTGCTGGTGGTGGACGCCAGCGAGAAGAACTGGGGGCCGGGTTATCTTAACTTCCAGCTCGGGTTCTCCGATGACTTCGAGAGCAGCTCCAACTACAACGTCGGCATGTCCTACACCCTGACCAACGTGAACGACTGGGGAGGCGAGTGGCTGACCGAGGCGTCCCTCGGGACCGCCAAGCACCTCAAGACCGACTTCTACACCCCGCTGGAGCCCTCCCAGACCTACTTCGGCGAGACGAGCCTGGCCTACGACAAGACCCAGCGACGCGTCTTCTTCCCGGAAGAGAGCAGGTCCTCGTCCGGGGTCAGCTATCTGGACTCCGAGTACAGCTTCACCAGCGTGGATCTCGCCGTCGGCTGGAATCGCCAGCCCTGGAGCCGCTTCTCCCTTGGGCTGGAGGGCAAGATCGGCAGCGTGGAGATCCAGAACCTCACCAACGCGGATGCCGATGCCTCCGCCTGGGGACCCTACATCCGCTTCGAGCACGACACCCTCGACAGCCGCTACTTCCCCTATCAGGGGGTCTACTGGGACATCAAGGGTGGCTACTCCTACGTCGATCTCGACCCCGCGGACGCGCCCTCCGAGCAGGCCGAGGGGGTGAATTACCGGCTGGTGATGATCAAGCCCTGGTCCTGGGACAGACACAGCCTCAACCTGATGCTGGAAGGGGGCGGCTCAAGCTCCCAGGAGACGGTACCACTGTTCGTGCAGGATCTGGGCGGGCTGTTCCGCATGTCCGGCTTCCAGCATTACCAGTTGAGCGGTCGCTACAGCCTGTTCGGCGGATTGCGCTACATCTACCGGGTGGCGGACAACGATTTCGGTGCCTTCAAGGCGCCCCTGTTCCTCGGGGGTTCCCTCGAGCAAGGGGGGGTCTGGGACAAGGGGGAGGACATCAGCATCGAATCCTCCTATACCTCGGGTTCCCTCTATATGGGGGTGGAGAGTTTCCTCGGTCCCATCTTCCTCGGCTATGGCGTGGCGGAGGGGGGGCACGACATGTTCTATCTGCAATTGGGCACTACGTTCCAATAAGGGCGAAATGCTGCCTTTTTGTTAACTCACCTTGGGTGGGCGGCTTGTCACTCTAAAAAAACCTAATGGGTTTATATGGTTATGCTGGTTTGATGAATAACTGCACAGGGTTTGGATTTTAATTAGTCGTTAAAACTTATATAGTGGGGGGCACCCTACGGGTGTCCCGCAAGGACGATCGCCGCGAGCTTGGGCGAACCCCAAAAAAAAGACCAAAGAGGAATTAGTCGTGCTTGAAACATACCGTAAACACGTCGCAGAACGTGCCGCCGAAGGCGTGGTTGCCAAACCTCTGGACGCAGAGCAGGTCGCCGCCCTGGTTGAGCTGATCAAGAATCCGCCCGCCGGCGAACAGGACTTTCTGAAAGAACTGTTGTCCTCCCGCATTCCCCCGGGTGTTGATGAAGCGGCCTATGTGAAAGCCGGCTTCCTCACCGCCGTCGCCAAGGGCGAGGCCCATTCCCCCATCCTGACTGCCGCCGAAGCCGTCGAGCTGCTCGGTACCATGCAGGGTGGTTACAACATTCAGCCGCTGATCGACCTGCTGGACGATGCGACCCTGGCTCCTCTTGCCGCCAAGGGCCTCTCCCACACCCTGCTGATGTTCGACTCCTTCCACGACGTGGAAGAGAAGGCCAAGGCGGGCAATGCCCACGCCAAGCAGGTGCTGCAATCCTGGGCTGACGCCGAGTGGTTCCTGAACCGCCCGGCCCTGGCCGAGAAGATCACCGTCACCGTCTTCAAGGTGACCGGCGAAACCAACACCGACGACTTGTCGCCGGCGCCGGACGCCTGGTCCCGCCCGGACATTCCGCTGCACGCCCTGGCGATGCTGAAGAACTCCCGCCCCGGCATCACCCCGGACAAGGATGGCGTCATCGGCCCCATCAAGACTATCGATGCCCTGAAAGAGAAAGGTTTCCCGCTGGCTTACGTGGGTGACGTGGTCGGTACCGGTTCTTCCCGCAAATCCGCCACCAACTCTGTGCTCTGGTTCATGGGCGACGACATTCCGCACGTGCCGAACAAGCGCGCCGGCGGTGTCTGCCTCGGCGGTAAGATTGCCCCGATCTTCTTCAACACCATGGAAGATGCCGGCGCCCTGCCCATCGAAGTGGACGTCTCCAAGCTGGAAATGGGCGATGTCATCGACATCTTCCCCTATGAGGGCAAGATCACCCGCCACGGCACCGACGAGGTGCTGGCCCGGTTCGAACTGAAGACCGAGGTGCTGATCGATGAAGTGCGCGCCGGTGGCCGCATTCCGCTGATCATCGGCCGCGGCCTGACCGACAAGGCCCGCGAAGCGCTGGGTCTGCCGTTCTCCACCGTGTTCCGTCGTCCGCAGCCGGTGGCCGATACCGGCAAGGGCTTTACCCTGGCTCAGAAGATGGTGGGCAAGGCGTGCGGCGTGAAGGGCATTCGCCCCGGCACCTACTGCGAGCCCAAGATGACCACGGTCGGCTCCCAGGACACCACGGGCCCGATGACCCGCGACGAGCTCAAAGATCTCGCCTGCCTCGGCTTCTCCGCCGATCTGACCATGCAGTCCTTCTGCCACACCGCGGCTTATCCCAAGCCCATCGACGTGCAGACCCACCACACCCTGCCGGACTTCATCATGAACCGCGGCGGTGTGAGCTTGCGTCCAGGCGACGGCGTCATCCACTCCTGGCTGAACCGCATGCTGCTGCCGGATACCGTGGGTACCGGTGGTGACTCCCACACCCGTTTCCCCATCGGCATCTCCTTCCCGGCGGGCTCCGGTCTGGTGGCCTTCGCCGCCGCCACCGGCGTGATGCCGCTGGACATGCCGGAATCCGTGCTGGTGCGCTTCAAGGGCGAGCTGCAACCGGGTATCACCCTGCGTGACCTGGTCCATGCCATCCCGTATGCCGCCATCCAGAAAGGGCTGCTGACCGTCGAGAAAGCGGGCAAGAAGAACATCTTCTCCGGCCGCATCCTCGAGATCGAAGGTCTGCCGACCCTCAAAGTGGAGCAGGCATTCGAGCTGGCGGACGCCAGCGCCGAGCGCTCCGCCGCTGGTTGCACCATCAAGCTGGATAAAGAGCCGATCATCGAGTATCTGAAGTCCAACATCGTGATGCTGAAGTGGATGCTCTCCGAAGGCTACGGCGACGTGCGCACCATCACCCGCCGCATCAAGGGGATGGAAGAGTGGCTGGCCAACCCGGTACTGATGGAAGCGGACAAGGATGCCGAGTACGCCGAAATCATCGAGATCGATCTGGCCACCATCAAGGAGCCGATCCTGTGCGCGCCGAACGATCCGGACGATGCCCGTCTGCTGAGCGACGTGGCAGGTGACAAGATTGACGAGGTGTTCATCGGTTCCTGCATGACCAACATCGGCCACTTCCGCGCCGCCGGCAAACTGCTCGAGAAGTATCAGGGCGAGCTGCCGACCCGCATGTGGATCGCGCCGCCCACCAAGATGGACAAGGATCAGCTGACCGAAGAGGGCTACTACGGCATCTTTGGTCGCGTCGGTGCTCGCATCGAAATCCCGGGCTGTTCCCTCTGCATGGGCAACCAGGCGCGGGTAGCGGAAGGGGCCTCCGTGGTCTCCACCTCCACCCGCAACTTCCCGAACCGTCTGGGCAAGGGTGCCAACGTCTATCTGGCTTCTGCCGAGCTGGCCGCGGTTGCCGCCATCATCGGCAAGATCCCGACCGTGGAAGAGTATCTGCAGTATGCCAAGACCCTGGACGCCACTGCGGCTGACACCTACCGCTACCTGAACTTCAACGAGATCGCCTCCTACACCAAGAAGGCCGATGCGGTGATCCTGCAGCAAGCTGTCTGAGACTCGCCGGTCTGACCACTGAAAATAACAATGCCGCGTCTCGACGCGGCATTTTCCATTTCAGGGGGCTGCGCGATAATGACCCGCCATGCCCAGCAACGGCGTCGTCGATTTGCCTGGTACGCGCGTTGCGCTTTCGTTGTCTGGCCATGATGGCCCCACCGTTTCCTGGTGGGCATTTTTATACCGCGGTACCTGCGAAGCGGGCCCGCGCATTGCGGCGTGGTTGCTATGTTTCTGTTCCGGATTGATCTGGCCCGCATGAAGTGGCGCCTTGGTTGTGCCCTGCTGGTGTTAGCCCTGCCCCTGGTGGTGGGAGGGTGGATGGTGCATGACAGCTACGAGCAGGAGCTGAAGAACGATGCCAGTGCGTCAGCCAGCAAGGCCAGAACCTTGCTGGAGCGCATGCTGGATCAGGCCGAGCGGGCCAACCTCGAGGTATTGCCGCTGGCCGGTCGCTCCTGCAGCGACAACCTGTTGCTGCTGCGCAAGCGGGTGGCGCTGGAGCCGTTCCTGCGCTCCATCAATCTGGTGCGACAGGGGATCATCAACTGCACCTCGCTGTTCGGGCCTGCCAGGGAAGTGGATGACGGCTCCCGCTACACGGATCGCAAGTTGCTGCTGATGAGCGGCAACCTGGTGCGCAAGAATCACCCCTTGCTGGTGGTGCGTCAGGAGCGGGGGCGTGATGCGGCACTGAGCGCCATTGACAGCAGCCAGCTCAGTTTCATGCTCACCCTGAGCAGCGATCCCAGCGAGCTCTTCTTGCAGGTGGGGTCCGCCTGGCTCGATGAGTCCGGCCACTTCCAAAGCGATCCGCCGAAACTGCACAGCAAGTTTGCCCTGATACTCGCCTCCCAGCGTTACCCCTTCACCATCCACGCCGGTTATGCCATGCCGATCTACTGGCGTGCCCTGTGGGAGGCTCGCCATCTGCAACTGATCTGGCTGGGAGCCAGTTCGCTGGTGCTCTCACTGCTGGTGTGGTGGCTGCTTGGGCGGCCGGGGGCCCTGACGGACGAGCTGAGACGCGGGCTGCGAGCCAGGGAATTTGTCCCCTATCTGCAACCGCTGATCGCCAGCAAGGGCGGCAAGATGGTGGGAGCCGAGGTACTGATGCGCTGGCAACATGCCACCGAGGGGCTGATCCGCCCCGATCTCTTCATCCCCCAGGCGGAAGAGTCTGGCCTGATCGTGCCCATGACGGTCAACCTGATGAAGACGGTGGCCAAGACACTCCACCCGGTACAGGAGCAGTTGCCCGAGGCGTTTCACATCAGCTTCAACATCAGTGCCATCCACTGCCGGGACCTCTCCCTGGTGACGGAGTGCCGCGACTTCCTCGGCCACTTCGTGCCGGGACGGGTGGTGCTGGTGCTGGAGCTCACGGAGCGGGAGCTGCTGGTGACCAGCCCGCAGACCCTCTCCCTGTTTCGCCAGCTCGACGAGATGGGGGTGCAGCTCGCCATCGATGACTTTGGCACCGGCCACTCCAGCCTCATCTATCTGCAGCAATTCCACGTGGACTATCTCAAGATCGACCGCTCCTTCATCGGCCGTATCGGGACGGAGTCCCTCTCCGAGCACATCGTGGACAACGTCATCGACCTTGGGGGACGGCTGGGTTTGTCCCTGGTGGCCGAAGGGGTGGAGACGGAGCAGCAGGCCGCCTATCTGAGAGGCAAGGGGGTCCAGTATCTGCAGGGATACCTGTTTGCCCGCCCCATGCCGATACGCCAGTTCTGCCGGGAGCTGACGGCGGGAGAGATACAGGTCGCCGCCGGGCGCACCGCCCAGGGCTAGGCCGCGCCCACCAGGCTGTGCAGCCAGTTCACCAGGATGTCGTGGGGGCTGCCGGGTTCGGGTGGCGCGGGGGCGAGCAGGTGATAGCCGGTGCCGTCGGGGACGAAGCCGAGCGGTGCCACCAGCAGACCGGCCTCGATATCGTCGCACACCTGGCGGTAGGGGCCGATGGCGACTCCCAGCCCGGCGACTGCCGCCTGCAGGCTGAAATAGAAGTGCTCGAAGGTCTGACCCGGCACCTCCTCGTCGGCGGACATGCCTGCGTGCTGCTGCCACTCCAACCAGGCGCCCGGACGGGTCTTGGTGTGCAGACGGGGGGCCGTTGGCTTGAGGGCCTGCACATCCCCCCTGGATTCAAAAAAGTGCGCCACCTTGCCTGGCGGACAGACAGGGCCGGTCCGCTCCTCGAACAGCAACTGGTTGTAGAGCTCGGCAGGCCAGTGAAAGTCGTTGCGCCGGATGGCGAGATCGATGCCGCTGCCAAAGCTGAGGGCGCCGCCGCCCGCCATCAGGTGTACGTCCAGCTCTGGGTGCAGGGCCTGGAAGGCGGGCCAGCGCGGGATCAGCCAGCGCATCAGAAGGGTGGGTTCGCAGGAGAGCACCAGTGATTGGGGACGGCTCTGCTGGCGCAGGGCCTGCGCCGTCTGGCGGATGCTGCCCAGCCCCTCTCTGACCGCCTGATAGAACCGTTCACCCGCGTTGGTCAGAAAGACCCGGCGCTGGCGCCGCTCGAACAGCATGACCCCCAGATCCTCCTCGAGCAGTCGTACCGCCCGGCTGATGGCGCCATGGGTGAGGTGCAGTTCGTCGGCGGCGCGGCCGAAATGCTCGGTGCGGGCAGCCACCTCGAAACAGCGCAGGGCGGTAAGGGAGGGAAGCGAGAGGGCTTTTTGTGAGTTTTTTTCACCATTCATGTCAGAAATCATCGTTCTTTATTGGTGTTATTGGCAAATAAAATAGCCGATATCCTCTCTAATCAGGACTCTTTTCATGACCGAACTGTTAGCCGTTGTCGCCATTACCCTCTTTGCCGTCATCAGCCCCGGGCCCGACTTTGCCATGGTGTCGCGCAACAGCCTGCTGCTCTCGCGCCGCACCGGCGTGCTGACGGCGATCGGCATCGCGGCCGGGGTCTGCGTGCACGTGGCCTACACCCTGCTGGGGGTGGGCCTGCTGATCCAGCAATCCCTCTGGCTGTTCAATCTCATCAAGCTGGCAGGGGCCGCCTATCTCATCTTCCTCGGCGTCAAGATGCTGCGGGCCAAACCGGCTGCCGATGAAGAGAGCATCTGTCAGCCTGCCCTCTCCAGCCTGGGGGCGCTGCGTACCGGATTTCTGACCAATGTGCTCAATCCCAAGACGACCATCTTCATCGTCAGTCTCTTCATGCAGGTGGTGCAGCCGCAGACGCCGCTGGCGGTCCAGATCGGCTATGGCGCCTTCATCGCGCTGGCGCACGCCCTCTGGTTTGGTGCGGTGGCGCTCTTCTTCTCCACCCCTGCGGTGCGGGACCGACTGCTGGCGGTACGCCACTGGATCGATCGGGTGTTCGGGGGGCTGCTGGTGGGATTCGGCATGTTGCTGGCATTGACCCAGCAGACGCGCTGAGGCGGGGAGGGGCGCTCCCCCTATCCACCCCCGACTGTAGGGTCTTGTTTTTCATGCCTTGGCAGCCACTTTTCGGTAGAATTGGCGCTCATTTTGAAGTCAGATGAGGCGCGGTATGACGGTCAGGTTCCAGGCATTTCACAGCATCAAGGCGATTGGCAATCGGGAGGTGCTGTTCAACTGGTCCAGAACCAACCCCCTCGGCGCCCTTGATCAGGTGTGGCGCCCGACGACCCGTGACGAGCTGCAGCAACTGCTGCGGGAATACCCCGAGCGCAAGCTGCGGCTCATCGGCTCCGGCCTCTCTTTCGAACCCATCCACAGCGTCTACGCCGAAGGCAGCCAGGCGCTGCTGGTGGACCTGCACCACCTGCGCGGCCAGCTGGACAAGACTGCCGATACGGTGACCTACCTGGCGGGGACGCCGCTTGATACCGTCTATGCCGACCTCATCGCCATGGATCGCATGCTGCCGGCATCCCCCGGCGTCATCGGCATCCAGACCCTGGGCGGTGCGCTCAGCACCGGCACCCATGGGCAGGGATTGCACCAGTCCGCCCTGTGCGATGCGGTGGCTGCCCTGACCGTGATGCTGGCGAGCGGCGACATCATCCGTGTGGATCGCACCGATCCGCGCTTCGGCGCCTTCGTGATGGGCATGGGGATGCTCGGCATCCTGCTGGATGTGACCCTCAACACTGTGCCCAACCGCATCATGCGCTGCACCAAGTTCACCACCGACTACCCCTTCCTGCTGGAACACAACGAGCGCCTCAACCGGGAGCACGCCTTCGTGAAGAGCTGGTGGTTCGCCTGGACCGGCGAGAGCCACATCTGGCTGGTGGATCCCGCCTCCGATGACGAGGTGGCCCGCTACCGGGCCGGGGGCAGCGAGCCGCTGGTGCTGGAGGGAGACATGGACGAGCGCATGAACCTGGCGCTCAATGCCACCATAGACGCAACCCTGCAGAAGATGGCCAGAGACACCAAGGACGAGGCCAGGGCAGGCGAGCACTTCGAGACGGTACGCCGCTTCAAGGACGCCTCGGATCTGGTGGGCAACGTCTACCAGATCCTCTGCAAGGGGATCCCTGCACCCCAGATCAACTGCGAGGTGGCCGTGCCCCTCGAACGCATGGGGGAGGCCCTTGAAATCCTGCAGGCATGGCAGGAGGCGAACCCCGGCGTGCTGCACTACCCCTTCATCCTGCGCTGCACCGGTCCCTCCGTGGCCTGGCTCAGTGCCGCCCATGACAAGTCGGTGTGCTGGATAGGTTTTCTGGTCTATCTGGCGGCGGACGGGACCTTTGTCGGGGGCTCCATGGAGCAGATGCGCGAGTTGCAGCAACTGCTGGTGCCCCTCGGCGGCATTCCCCATTTCGGCAAGCACCTGGCGATGGACCTCTACGACTTCCCGGCCCTGTTGCCGCGCTGGCACGACTTCCTGGCCCTGAAGCGGGAGCTTGACCCCCATGGCCGTTTCGAAAACCGCTGGCTCGGCGACCTGTTCGCCAACCGGTAAGGATCTGACATGACCGATATGCAAGACACTCGCTTACTCATCCTCCTGCCGATCAGAGGGGGGGCAACCCGATGACAGACATGCAAGACACCCGCATCCCCGTGACCCTGCTGACCGGTTTTCTCGGCAGCGGCAAGACCACCCTGCTCAACCACTGGGTCAAGCAGCCCGAGCTCGGGGAGTGCGCCGTGCTCATCAACGAGTTCGGCTCCGTGGGGCTGGATCATCATCTGGTACAGCAGGTGGACGAGCAGGTGGTGCTGCTCGATTCCGGCTGCATCTGCTGCTCGGTGCAGGGATCCCTGGTGGAGGCGCTGCAGGGGCTCTTCATGAAAGCCATCCAGCGCAAAATCAAACCCTTCAAACGGCTGATCATCGAAACCACGGGTCTGGCCGATCCGGCCCCCGTGCTGTTCACGTTGAGGGAAGAGGGCTTTATCGCCCAGCGCTACCGCTTCGACGGCACCGTCACCGTGGTGGATGCCGGCCATATCGAGCAGCAGCTTGCGGCTCAATATGAGGCGGTCAAACAGGTGGCGCTGGCGGATCTGCTGGTGGTGAGCAAGGGCGATCTGGTGGATGAAGAGACCCTTGCTCGGGTGGAAGCCCAACTGGCGGCCCTCAATCCGGCAGCTCCCATCCAGCGGGTCAGCAATGGCGTGCTCTCACCCGCGGTGCTGGAGAAGCTCGGCGCCTACAACGAGGCGGCGGGGCGCGACGTGCGCCAGTTGCTGGCCTGGCTGCGTACCGAATCCCCGAAACAGGGGCTGGCTTCGCCCATGCAGCCGAAGATGACGCCGTTTGCCGCCAAGGTGGGGACGGCCGCGCCCACCCGCTTCGAGCACGGCAATATCGAAAGTTTCTCCCTGCGCATCGGCGAGCCGCTCAAGCCCTCCCGCCTGCTGGCCGCCATCGATGCGGTGCAGGCGCAATACGGCGATGCCCTGCTGCGTCTCAAGGGGATATTGCAACTGGAAGGGGAGAGCCAGCCCGTGGTGATCCACGGCGTGCACGGCCAGCTCTATCCGTTGCAGGCGCTGGGGGAGTGGCCCGAAGGCAAGGCCCAGTCCCGGCTGGTGTTCATCGTGAAGAGCCAGGACAGGGCTGGCATAGAGCAGTTGTTCCTCTCGACCCTCAAGGCCCCCGAACCCAGCCTGGAAGAGCACCTCAAGGCCATGCTCGGCCACCCGGATGCCTGATATGCTGATATGACCCGCGCTCGTGCGGGTCTTTTCTTATGTGATGAGGAGAGACAGAACCATGCCTGACAGCTCCCCGATGGTGACGCCCGCCCAGCGCAAATGGCTGCCCTGGCTGACGGCGGTCGGTTTTTTCATGCAGACCCTGGATGGCACCATCCTCAACACCGCCCTGCCCAGCATGGCCGAGGCCCTGGGCGAGAGTCCGCTGCAGATGCAGTCCGTCATCATCGCCTACATGCTGACGGTGGCCCTGCTCATTCCCGCCTCCGGCTGGCTGGCGGACAGATTTGGCACCCGCCGGGTCTATCTGGTCGCCATCCTGCTGTTTACCCTGGGTTCCCTGGCCTGTGCCATCGCCAACACCCTGCCCATGCTGGTGATCGCCCGGGTGTTGCAAGGGGTCGGGGGGGCCTTGCTGATGCCTATCGGGCGTCTGGCGGTGCTGCGGGTCTACAGCAAGCATGAGCTGCTGAGGGTGATGTCGTTCGTCACCATCCCCGGTCTGCTCGGCCCCCTCATCGGCCCGGCCCTGGGGGGCTGGCTGGTGGAGGTGGCGAGCTGGCACTGGGTCTTCCTCATCAACCTGCCGGTGGGCTTGCTCGGCTTCGTGGCGAGCTGGCACTTCATGCCCGACCTGCGCCAGCACACCGCCAGGTTTGACTGGCAGGGGTTTGTGCTGTTCAGTGTCGGCATGGTGCTGGTATCCGTCGGTCTGCAAGGCCTGGGGGAGCACAGCATCTCAACCGGCTGGGCCCTGTTTGCGGTATTGTTCGGTCTGGCCGCCATGGCGAGCTACTGGCTCTATGCCGCCACGGCGGAGCAGCCCCTGTTCAGTCTGACGCTGTTCAAGACGTCCACCTTCGCCATCGGTATCTGGGGCAATCTGTTTGCCCGCCTCGGCAGCGGCGCCATGCCGTTTCTCACCCCGCTCTTCCTGCAACTGGGGCTCGGCTTCTCCCCGAGCAAGGCGGGGATGACCATGATCCCCACGGTGATCGGCGCCATGCTGACCAAGACGCTGGTGAACAAGCTCATTCCGCGCATCGGTTATCGCCGCATCCTCATCGGCAACACCCTGGCGCTCGGGGCCATGATCGCGAGCTTCTATTTCATCGACAACCAGGTGCCCCACGGCGTACTGCTGGTGTGGCTGGCGGTCTTTGGCGCCATCAACTCCCTGCAATTTTCCGCCATGAACACCCTGACCCTGCAGGATCTCAGCAGCGAGCACGCCAGCAGCGGCAACGGTCTGCTGTCGGTGGTGATGCAGCTCTCCATGAGCCTGGGGGTGGCCATCGCCGCCAGCCTGCTGGGGCTCTTCTCCATCGGCCAGCCCGAGGAGAGTGGCAGCTGGCTGGAGGGGTTCCACCTCACCTATCTGTGCATCGGCTTGATGTCCATGCTGGCGGCGCTGATCTTCGCCCAGCTGGCGCGGGAAAAGCGCTGAGTCCCAGGCTCAGGGGGAGGGCAGGTAGCTCACGTCGCAGGGCAATCGGGCCAGCAGTCCGGCCAGGTGGGTGGTCTCCAGCAGGAAAGTCTGCTCGGGGTGGCCCGGCGTCCAGGTAAAGGCGTGGTGATTCATGAGCACGGGATCCACCAGCAGGGGGATGTCGGCGCGGGGCAGGAAGGGGCAGACGGCTCCCGGCAGGCAGCCAATCTCGGTCTGCATCTCGTCGGCGGTACAGATGGAGGGTTTGGCACCGAGCGCCGCCTTGACCGCCTTGCTGTCGAGCCGGCCGTCCCTGTGGGTCAGCAGCAGGGCGAAGCGACCATCCTTGAATTTGAGGAAAAGGGTCTTGCTGAACTCGGCCTGCCAGCCGAGGCGAGCCTTGACCCGCTCGTCGGTGGCGTAATCGAGGATGGGTTCGTGCTCGAAGCGCTGGTGGGGCAGGTCGGTGAGCAACTGACGGTTGAAGTCGTGAATGGCATCGAGTGGCATGGGGTTCTCCTGTGATGGCGGTCATCCTGCCACTTGCACCGGCGCAGGCCCAATCACTGTTTCTTATCCGTCATCAGCGGAGTCATCAACAAGGGCACCCGAGGGTGCCCTTGTTGTTCAGTGATGCTGCAATTCGCCCGCTTTCCAGTGGAAGGGAATGGGGTCAAGGCGCTGGGAGGCTTTGTCGTAACCTGCCCACAGCTCACCGATGGTGCGACCATCGATGGGGTGGCGGAATGTGGGGGCCAGCTCCGCCAGCGGCCAGAGCACGAAGGCGTTGGTGAGGATCTCGCCGCGGGGCAGCACCAGCGGTGTCTCGCAGACCAGCTCGCCGTAGAGCAGCAGATCGAGATCCAGGGTGCGCGGGGCGAACTTTTTGGCATCCGGCTCGCGGCCGTGAGCGAACTCCATGGCGCGCAGCCGCTGGCACAGGGTTGCCAGGGGCAGCTCGGTATCGGCACCCACCACCAGGTTGTAGAAGGGGCGGCCGTTGAAGCCCACCGCCTCGCTCTCGAATACCCGGGAGACCTGCAACTCGCCGAATTCGGCGTGCAGGGCATCGAGGCCGGCGCGGATATGGCGTTCCCGATCGATGTTGGATCCCAGACTGATATAGATGCGGGTCATCAGTTGGCGCTCGCAGCCGGCGTGCGATGGCGCAGGATCTCGACCCCGACGCCTGCCGCATTGGGCACGGCACCCGGTTTGGTCAGGGTCACCTTGACCCACTGTACCCGCTCGTCTTCCAGCACCAGGGCGGCGACCTGCTCGGCCATGGTCTCGACCAGCTCCACTATCTTGCCCTGGGCGTGATCACAGATCTTGCGAGAGAGGGTGGCGTAATCCAGCGCCAGATTGATATCGTCGGTTGCGGCGGCTGGGCGGTTGTCAAACCCCATCTCGAGGTCGAAACAGAGCTTCTGGCGAATGCCCTTCTCCCACTCATATACCCCTATGGTGGTCAAAACCTCGAGTCCGCGAATAAACACCTTGTCCATGACAGTACTTCTTCTTTACTCTTGATGGGCTGTGAAAACAGCGCAGGGATGCAGGCCCGGCAAGCAGATTGCCGCTGGCGGCCGGTTTGGGCGACACGCTTTCGGGCAAGCCCGGGCCTGGGAATGTGGCCCGCATCATACCCCATTCATATCGTGGTAAAAACGACCAAGATGACGGCCCTGACGATTTTGATGATTATTCTGGCCTATCTGGGCGGCTCGCTGTCCAGTGCCGTGCTGGTTTCCCGCATCACGGGTCTGCCGGATCCCCGTGACCATGGTTCCCACAACCCGGGGGCGACCAATGTGTTGCGCCTCGGCGGCCGGATGGCGGCGCTGATCGTACTGCTTCTCGATGTGCTCAAGGGGATGGCCCCCGTCTACCTCGCCTGGTATCTGCAGATCAAGCCCGTCTACCTCGGCTTTATCGGGGTGGCAGCCTGTCTGGGTCACATGTACCCCCTCTTCTTCCACTTCCGTGGTGGCAAGGGCGTCGCCACCGCCCTCGGTACCATGTTGCCCATTGGGTTTGCCATGGGCGGTGCCGTCATCACCACCTGGCTGCTGGTGCTGCTGGTGAGCGGCTATTCGTCACTGGCGTCCATCGTGACCGTGTTGCTGACTCCGCTCTTTACCTATCTGCTCAAACCGGAATACACGTTGCCGGTCTCCCTGCTCTCCTGTCTCATCCTGATCCGTCATCACGAGAACATTACCCGCCTGCTCAAGGGGGAGGAGTCCCGCCTCTGGGGGCGCCGGGGAGCGGTCCCGCCAGCAGAAGTGATGAAAATGGATGATGCTGCGCAAAAAAGAGACGAACGAGACGAAAAGTGAAATTTCCCGTTGACCACCTGCCCTAAAATCCGTTTAATAGCGCCCACGCCCAGATAGCTCAGTCGGTAGAGCAGGGGATTGAAAATCCCCGTGTCGGCGGTTCGATTCCGTCTCTGGGCACCATATTTTGGTGCCATGAAATAAAAACGTGTTCATGCACAATGGTTTGAAGTGTGCCGGCTTAGCTCAGTAGGTAGAGCAACTGACTTGTAATCAGTAGGTCACCAGTTCGATTCCGGTAGCCGGCACCATTTGCCCAGATAGCTCAGTCGGTAGAGCAGGGGATTGAAAATCCCCGTGTCGGCGGTTCGATTCCGTCTCTGGGCACCACGAATAATTCCTCCTTAGCTCAGTCGGTAGAGCGACGGACTGTTAATCCGCAGGTCGCTGGTTCGAGCCCAGCAGGAGGAGCCAAATAAAAAGCCCAGCAGCAATGCTGGGCTTTTTCTTTTCCCATTGTCCCCGTCCTGAATATGGCTTATACCTTCTTCCCCGAATAGATGGAGATCTCGATGGGACAAGGTGTGAAACGCACACAGCGCGATTACTCACTGAGGTTTAAATTGTCCCTGGTCGAGCAGATTGAAAAAGGTGAACTCACCTACCAGTAGACACAATTCCAATATGGCATTCAGGGCAATTCGACCATTCTGGTATGGTTGCATAAGCATGGTCTGCAGGGTTGGAGCCAGGGAGCATCGATTAGAGCTGGCAGGATCACATCATGCCTGATCCCGGCAACCAAATGTCTGAACAGCGTATCAAGGAGCTCGAGTAGCTGGCGCTGATGAGCCTGGAGGCTCAGTTCTTTGAAGGCGCCTCAATCGTAAAAAACGACCTGGTAAGCTCTCTCGCAGCGGTATGTCGAAAAGCTGACCATCTTCAGTGCTTGCTGGTTCCTCGGAATAAACCGTTAGGCTGACTACAATCGCAATCGGGTCGCCGACCTGCGTCATGCACAAGGGCAGCAGGTAGTGAGCTTTGTGCGCAAAGTTCACTACGGGTGGGCATCCACAAGTAGCATTATCTGCTGCAGGGCCAAGACGATGCTGGGCTGACGGTCTGGTGGGACAGACTGTTTAGGATATTGGCCGAGCACCGTCTGTTGGTGCAGCCCAAACGGGCCTATCACAAGACGCTCCACAGTTTTCAGCGTTTCTATCGCCATCCCAACTTGCTCAAACCCGGCCTGGTGAAAATCACTGCGGTGGCGCCAGGGCAGGTCTTGGTTGCCGACATCACTTACCTGCCGGCAAAGAGCGGGCCACTCTACCTGAGCCTGGTGACGGATGCCTTCCCGCGTAAGATAGCGGGGCATCACGTGCACGAAGGGATGCATGCTGAGTTGGTTGTGATGGCGCAGAGCACTGAAGCAACGGCGTGGCAGCGGGGAGTTTATCCATCACTCGGACGGCAGGGTGCAGTATTGCTCAGGCTTGAATCAGACGCTGTATGAACGGTACGGAGTACAGTACTCGATGACTGATGGGTATGACTGTTATCAGAATGCGCTGGCAGAGCGGGTGAACGGGATACTGAAAGGAGAGTTGCTGTAGCAAAGCCCGTAGGACCTGGTGTAGACGAGGAAGATGGTGCATAAGGTGGTGGGTAGTTATAACCCAGAATGATCGCATTAGGCCTCGCAATGCAGAATCCCCGATGCGGTATATCGGGTTCTGAGTGCCAGAAGTTAACTGAAAACATGTAAACGGACTTCAGGATTTCAGGCCCGCTCTTCGGTCAGGGGGCTGACACTCAGCACGGGGGCGGCATCGATGCCGTCGGCATTCATCATGGCGGAGATGCGTTGCAGGGATGAGAGCAACAACCCCTGCTCCCAGTTCTCCAGTGCCTGAAAGCGTTGAATGAAACTCTCCTGCAAGGGGGTCGGAGCCTGGGCAAGCAGGGCGCGTCCCGCGTCAGTGAGCGTCGCATGCACCTTGCGTTTGTCGGTTTCGCTGCGAATGCGCTGCACCAGCTGGCGGCTCTCCAGCCGGTCCATGATGGTGGTCGCGGTGGCCTGGCTCATGTTGGTGTGATCCGCCAGCTGGCGCATGGAGATCTGGCCAAGCTCGTCGATCCCCTTGAGCAGCAGGAGCTGGGGCGAGGTCAGGCCGGCCTCCTTGATCAAGCGCTTGGAGTGCATGTCGATGGCACGGATGATCTGGCGCAGGGCGATCAGCACTTCATCATGTTTTTCCATGGGGTCTGGGTCATCGCAGGGCTGTGGAGAGGCGCGAAATTCTCCGCCTAATCCATAACAAGGTCAATATGGTTTTTGATGTAATGGTTTTAGCTCTAATGAATATTGTGTTAGGTTATCGGACAATTGCCCCATTCCAACCCGATATTTGAGGAGTGAAATCATGCATGACGACCTGGATATCAAGTCCCTGGTTGCCGATCTGCGCGTGGTCAGAGTTCGCTATGAACTGCCTGATACCGCGGCATTTGTGCGTTATCAACCTGCTTATGACGAGGACCCCAACAACCTCAAGGTACACCACTACGATGGCGAGCTGCCGCTCTCTTGCAGTAACACAGGTTATTTCAGTCTAAAGGAGTTGGTCAATGAGCTGCGCTATGCCTATGTGCTGGTTCACCTCTTCCCCGACGAGAGTGCCATGAACTTTTATCTGGCGGGTCTGGACAATGGGCTGGCACAGTTGGAGTTCATCGGTGGCTCCTATGACTTCAACCGCCTCTGGATCACCAGCGGTGTCTCCAATCTGGGGGTGCCCATGGCTATCTTCCTCGGCAAACGCCACGCAGTGAACGGCCAGCCGTCGGTGACCCTGGTGGATCACCGTGAGCAGGTGGCTGGTCGTCTGGCCTATCGCGCCATCGGCGGTGCCGGCGATCACGTGGGTGAAGACTTTTTCAACAACGACTAAGGAGGCCCGATGCGAGCAACCAAAGGGCTTTTGAAAGGCCTCAATCCCACCATGGCCATGACGGCCCTCACCGTCGTGACCCTCTTCCTGCTGTTCGGCGTCTTTGATCCGGATACCGCAGGCACCTGGTTTACCGGGGCCAAGGACACCATCATTGCTGGCTTCAAGTGGTATTACATCCTGGTGGTCGCCCTGTTCCTGTTCTTCGCCGTCTACCTGATGTTCAGCCGCTTTGGCAGCATCCGGCTGGGCGACGACGACCAGGTACCGGAGTTTGGCTACTTTGCATGGTTCTCCATGCTGTTCAGCGCAGGCATGGGCATAGGCCTGGTGTTCTGGAGCATCGCCGAGCCCATGTATCACCTGCAGGGCAACCCCTTCATCACCGAAGGCATGACGCCGGAAGCGGCCCAGATCGCCATGCGCCTCACCTTCTTCCACTGGGGTCTGCACCCCTGGGCCATCTATGTGATCGTCGGCCTGTCGCTGGCCTTCTTCAGCTACCGGCGCAAGTTGCCGCTGGCCATCCGCTCCGTGCTCTATCCCATTCTTGGCGATCGCATCTACGGCTTCTGGGGCCATGCCGCCGATGTGCTGGCGGTGTTCGGTACCGTGTTCGGGGTGGCGACCTCCCTTGGGCTGGGCGTCTCCCAGATGAACACCGGCCTCAACCAGATGTTCGGCATGGGCGTGTCACAAGCGAACCAGCTCTGGCTCATCGGTGGCATCAGCCTGATTGCCACCCTGTCGGCCATCTCCGGTGTCGGGCGCGGGGTGAAGATCCTCTCCGAACTCAATATCTGGTTAAGCGTGTTCGTGCTGGGCCTCTTCCTGGTGCTGGGGCCGACCACCTACATCCTCAACGCCTATGTGCAGAACATCGGTGATTACCTGCAGAACATCGTCAAGCTGAGCTTCTGGACCAATACCGAAGCCAACGGTACCTCGGCCTGGCAGTCTAGCTGGACCGCGTTCTACTGGGGCTGGTGGATTGCGTGGGCACCCTTTGTCGGCATGTTCATCGCCCGCATCTCCAAGGGCCGCACGATTCGTGAATTCGTGCTCGGTGTCCTGCTGGTGCCCTCCCTGCTCGGCATGCTCTGGCTCACCGTGTTCGGCGGGACAGCCATGAACCTGGAGCTGTTCGGTGGCGGCGGCGTAGTGGAAGCGGTCAATCAGGATGTCACCATGGCGCTCTACAAGACGGTGGAACTGCTGCACTGGGAGACCTTCGGCTGGATTGCCAAGGGGGTGCTGACCCTGCTTATCTGCACCTACTTCATCACCTCCAGCGATTCGGGCACGCTCGTGATTACGACGCTGCTCTCCATCGGCGATCAGGATCCCCCGGTGCTGCACCGCGCCATCTGGGGGCTGGGCCAGGGGCTGGTCGCGGCCATTCTGCTGGTCTCCGGCGGGCTTGCCGCCCTGCAGGCCGCCAGCATCATCGCCGCGCTGCCCTTCTCGGTCATCATGCTGGCCATGTGCTATTCCCTGATGCAGGGGCTCAAACAGGAGAGCCAGCACCAGTTCGAATACAGGCAGAAGCTCAAGCGCCATCCGGGGTCGGTCAATCTGAGCCTGATGGATCGCATCGGTCCGGGCTGATGACATGACAGGTTCGGTCAAACGAAAGGGGAACCTCGCGGTTCCCCTTTTTCATGCCTGTTCGGCGGTCGTTAGCTACAGCATCTGCTTGAGTCGATAGAGCAGGTCAAGGGCCTGTCGCGGGGTCAGCTCGTCCGGGCGTACTGCTGCCAGCTCCTCCACCACAGGATGGGGTTGCGGGGCGAGAGTGACCGGAGCCGGACGGCTTTCGCCGGCGGCCACCGGAGTGGCACTCTCCAGCTCATGCAGCTTGTGGCGGGCCTGGTGGATCACCGATTTCGGCACCCCGGCCAGCGCCGCTACCTGCAGGCCGTAGGAGCGGCTGGCCGCACCTTCCTGTACTGCGTGCATGAAGGCGATGGTGTCGCCGTGCTCCACCGCATCAAGGTGGACGTTGGCCAGCCCGCTCATCAGCTCGGGCAGGCGGGTCAGCTCGAAGTAGTGGGTGGCGAACAGGGTGTAGGCGCCAATCTTGCTTGCCAGCTGCTCGGCGCAGGCCCAGGCCAGCGAGAGGCCGTCGTAGGTGCTGGTGCCGCGGCCAATCTCGTCCATCAGCACCAGACTGCGGGCGGTGGCGTTGTTGAGGATGTTGGCAGTCTCGGTCATCTCCACCATAAAGGTGGAGCGGCCGGAGGCGAGATCATCCGACGCCCCGATGCGGGTGAAGATGCGGTCGATGGGGCCGATGCGGGCGCTGTCGGCGGGCACGAAGGCGCCGATATGGGCCAGCAGCACGATGAGCGCGGTCTGGCGCATGTAAGTGGATTTACCACCCATGTTGGGGCCGGTGATGATCAGCATCCGCCGCTCCCGCTCCAGCCGGATGGGGTTGGCGATAAAGGGGTCGGTCATCACCTGCTCCACCACCGGATGGCGGCCCGCTTCGATCAGGATCTGATCCTCATCGATAAGCGTCGGGCAGCGGTAGTCGAGGGTCTCTGCCCGCTCCGCCAGGTTGGCCAGCACGTCCAGCTCCGCCAGTGCGGCAGCAGACTCCTGCAGATCGCCGAGGTGCGGCAGCAGGGCGTCGAGCAGCTCTTCGTAGAGACGTTTTTCCAGCGCCAGCGCCTGGGCCTGGGCGGTGAGCACCTTGTCCTCGTACTTCTTCAGCTCGTCGATGATGTAGCGCTCGTTGTTTTTCAGCGTCTGGCGGCGGATGTAGTGGGCCGGCACCAGGTGGCTGTTGGCGCGGCTCACCTCGATGTAGAAGCCGTGCACCTTGTTGTAGCCCACCTTGAGGGTGTTGATGCCGGTGAGCGCCTTCTCCCGCTCCTCGATGCGGGCCAGGCTGGCGGTGGCGCCATTGGCCAGATCCCGCAGCTCGTCCAGCTCCTGATTGAACCCTTCGCGGATGACGCCACCATCGCGGATCAGCACCGGCGGCACCTCCATCACGGCTCGCTCCAGCAGGTCGAAGAGCTCGGGGAAGGTACTTGCCCGCTCGGCCAGCTGTTGCACCGCCTCGTGCTCGCTCTCCGCCAGCAGACGCTGCAACTCGGGCAGCTGAGCGAAAGCCTGCCGCAGCCGGGTCAGATCGCGCGGGCGGGCCGAGCGCAGGGCGAGGCGCGCCAGCACCCGCTCCACATCGCCGACCTGGCGCAGCAATCCGCCCAGCTCGTCGTAAAGGTTCTGCTCGATGAGCTCCTTGATGGTGCTCTGGCGACCTTTGAGGATCACCCGATCGCGGATCGGCTGGTGGATCCAGCGCTTGAGCAGGCGGCTGCCCATCGGCGTGGCGGTGCAATCGAGCACGGCGGAGAGGGTATTGTCGTGACCGCCGGCCAGATTCTGGGTCAGCTCCAGATTGTGGCGGGTGGCGGCATCCATGATGACCGCATGATCGGGCTGCTCCAGGCGCACGCTGCGAATGTGGGGCAGGGCGGTGCGCTGGGTGTCTTTCACGTACTGCATCAGGCAGCCGGCGGCGCACAGGGCGGTCTCGCTCTGTTCGACCCCAAAGCCCACCAGATCCTGGGTGCCGAACTGCTGGCACAAGAGCTTGCGGGCGGTGCCGAGCTCGAACTCCCACTCCGGGCGGCAGCGCAGACCGCGGCGACCCTCGACATGGTGCAGGAAGGCGAACGATTCGGGGTAGAGCAGCTCCGCCGGATTGGTGCGTTGCAGCTCCGCCAGCAGGGTCTCTTCTTTCTCGAACTGGTTGATGAAGAAGCGACCGGAGCCGATGTCCATGGTGCCGTAACCGAAGCGGCGGCCATCGTGGTAGACGGCGGCGATCAGGTTGTCCTGCCGCTCGCTGAGCAGCGCCTCGTCGGAGACGGTACCCGGGGTGATGATGCGAATAACCTTGCGCTCCACCGGCCCCTTGCTGGTGGCGGGATCCCCCACCTGCTCGCAGATGGCGGCCGATTCGCCGAGCTGTACCAGCTTGGCGAGATACCCCTCGATGGCGTGATAGGGCACCCCGGCCATCGGGATGGGGCTGCCGGCCGACTGGCCGCGCTTGGTCAGGGAGATGTCGAGCAGCTGGGATGCCTTGCGGGCGTCGTCGTAGAAGAGCTCGTAGAAGTCACCCATGCGATAGAACAGCAGGATCTCCGGGTTTTCGGCCTTGAGAGTCAGATACTGCTGCATCATGGGGGTGTGGGCGCTCAAGTTGGCGCCTGGCGCTTGGTATTGTGCTGTCATGTGCTATTCCAGAAGGTGCTCTTGCGGGCAAACGTCTGCCGTCATGGGTCTGAATCTGGGGGCCATTCTACATGCTCGAGGCAAGATGGTGAGGAGGAATCTCCGTCTTGGGGGCAAAGCCGGCATCCCGTCGCGGATCTGTGCATCCGGATGATGCTGACCAGAGTGGCCTGGGGGGAGCCTGGCCGAAAAGAGGCATGGGGGAGGAGAAATAGCATCCCCGCACGGATGCGGGGATGGGAGAGACGGGGAGAGTGTCGCCCTTAGTACATGGCCTCGCCGCCACTCAGCATCTCGTGCAGCTTGGCTTTCTGCTCGGGCGTCAGCACCCGGCTCACCTCGAAGAGGTAGTGGGCGCGATGGTAGCGGGCCTCGGCCTGTACGTCGCTGATGGTCTGCAACTGCTTCCTCGCCGCCACTTCATCCCATTTGCCGGACTTGATCATGTTGACGATGACGTCCTGGCCGATGGCATCGAGCTTGATTGAGCCCAGCTCCCTGGTGGCCTGCTCGCGCAGCCCCTTGATCTGCTCCACCTGGGCGCTGGAGAGGTTCAGCTCCTGGGCCAGGGTGGTCTCGCTCTGCAGCTCGGCGGTGCCCTCGGTGGCAAAGGCATGGGTGGCGATACACATTGCGAGGGCTGTCATGGCGACGTTGAACGGATGCATCATCCGGCTTTCTCCTTGGTCTGATGGGATGGAAACCGCATGCATGGCGGTGTTGGAACATGATAACGAGCAGCCATGTACTGGAGCTTAAGCGGCGACAACTTGCTGACGCAGTGGCCCCGGGGTCGGTTGCCCGAGGAGCGGGGCAACTGCATAATGAGCGCCATATTTCGCCTGGAAGAGGCCGGAAGAGGACGCGATGATGGGACTTGAGGCAGAGATCTCCCGCTTATCCCGGGAACTGGGCGAGGCACTGCTGGCCAGAGGCTGGCTGGCCGCCACGGCGGAATCCTGCACCGGCGGCGGGGTTGCCACTGCCATCACGGATACTGCCGGCAGCTCGGCCTGGTTCGATCGCGGTTTCGTGACCTACACCAACGAAGCCAAACAGCAGATGCTCGGCGTCAGCATCGACAGCCTGTTGCGCCACGGTGCCGTCAGCGAACCCGTGGTGCTGGAGATGACTCGGGGCTGCCTGGCTCGCTCCGATGCGGGTATCTGCGTGGCCATCAGCGGTATCGCCGGGCCTGGTGGTGGCAGCGAGGAGAAACCGGTCGGCACTGTCTGGTTTGCCTGGGCAGATCGTACCGGTCGTCACCACTCCCTGCTCACCCGTTTCGATGGGGATCGCCATCAGGTGCGCCAGCAGGCGGTCAGACAGGCCTTGTCCGGACTCCTGGCACTGCTCAAATAAATTGGGCTTGATACTGTATGCATAAACAGTATACTTAGCCCAACTTCACTTCTTACTCACGATTCCCAGCGGAGATTGGCATGGATCAGAACAAACAGAAGGCACTGGCGGCTGCGCTGGGCCAGATCGAAAAGCAGTTTGGCAAAGGCTCCATCATGCGTCTGGGCGACAGCAAGACCATGGATATCGAAGCCATCTCCACCGGCTCTCTCTCTCTGGACGTGGCGCTGGGGATCGGTGGTCTGCCGTGCGGTCGTATCGTCGAGATCTACGGTCCGGAATCGTCCGGTAAAACCACGCTGACCCTGCAGGTGATCGCCGAAGCCCAGAAGAAGGGCAAGACCTGTGCCTTCGTCGATGCGGAGCACGCACTGGATCCTATCTATGCCGCCAAGCTGGGCGTCAACGTCGACGACCTGCTCATCTCCCAGCCGGATACCGGTGAACAGGCACTGGAGATTTGCGACATGCTGGTGCGCTCCAATGCCGTCGACGTCATCATCGTCGACTCCGTGGCGGCCCTGACCCCGAAAGCGGAAATCGAAGGGGAGATGGGTGACTCCCACGTCGGCCTGCAGGCCCGACTGATGTCCCAGGCGCTGCGTAAATTGACCGCCAACATCAAGAACGCCAACTGCCTATGCATCTTCATCAACCAGATCCGGATGAAGATCGGTGTCATGTTCGGCAGCCCGGAGACCACTACCGGTGGTAACGCTCTGAAGTTCTACGCCTCTGTGCGCCTGGACATCCGTCGTACCGGCGCCATCAAGGAAGGGGACGAAGTGGTCGGTAACGAGACCCGCGTCAAGGTCGTCAAGAACAAGGTGGCGCCACCCTTCAAGCAGGCTGAATTCCAGATCTTCTATGGTGCCGGCATCTCCAAGGAGGGCGAGCTGGTGGATCTCGGCGTCAAGCACAAGCTGATCGACAAGGCGGGTGCCTGGTACAGCTACAACGGAGAGAAGATCGGCCAGGGTAAAGCCAACGTGATGAAGCTCTTCTCCGAAAACAAGGCACTGGCTGCCGAGGTGGAAGTGAAGCTGCGCGAGCTGCTGCTCTCCGGCGCCGCGCCGGTGGAGGAGAAGGCCACGGCTGCCGAATACGCCGAGTTTGAAGCCGAAAACGAACAAGAGTTCGAATAAGGAATGAGGAAAGGCCGGGTTGATACCCGGCCTTGTTGTTTATGGTGGATGAATCAGTGAACGAGCCGGGCGAGCCCGTCGAATTGACCTTTGAAGAGCAGGTCGCCGCCGCCCGCACCTTTGCCATGCGCAGTCTTGCCCGCCGCGAAAGTGCCGAGTCGGAGCTGGCCAGACGCCTGCGTCAGAAGGGATTCGAGGAGGAGGTGGTCGCCGTTGTACTCGACCATTGCCGTGGCTATGGCTGGGTCAATGACGATCGTTACGGTGCCATGGCGGTGCGGGCCGGTGCGGCCAAAGGCCATGGTCCGCTCAGGATCCGCTTCGACCTGCGCCGCAAGGGGCTGGATGACACCCAGATCGAGGCGGCCCTGGATCAACCCGAGCTCGACTGGTTCGAACTGGCGCTTGCGTTGTTGTCGCGTCGGGCAAAGGCGACCGACTTTGCCGACTTCAAACTGCG
Organism: Aeromonas sp. MaB10011B; assembly: GCF_017939325.1. NCBI lineage: Bacteria > Pseudomonadati > Pseudomonadota > Gammaproteobacteria > Aeromonadales > Aeromonadaceae > Aeromonas > Aeromonas sp. MaB10011B. The sequence continues at coordinate 117,033 of NZ_JAGKRK010000013.1, forward strand.
CATGAAGTGGCTCAAATATCTGACGGGTCGTGGTTTTACCCAGGAGCAAGCCCGTTACGCCCTCTCAGCCATGCAAGGTGAGCAATAGTGGCGCGCCGAGGTTGGACCTATGGGCAGGATTTCCCTTGGTGTGCGGTGCGGCTGGTGGGGAATATCAGCCCTTCGCCGGGTCTGTCGATGGCGGCCCTGTGGTCAAGCGAGGCATCCCGAAGCCCCCCTGTTGCGACGTGCTTGTGGGTGCTGCTGCCAAACGCTGGCCCCTTGGGGGCTATTTCACCCGCCAAGGGTCCCCACGTTTTACTTTACCCTGCAGAAAACTTACATTAATGCGGTTAAAAGTCCGTATTCGAATCAAGCAGGATTTTCCATGTACATGTCCACGTCAGAGATTCGCGCTGCGTTTCTCGAGTATTTCCGCACCCAGGGACACCAGGTTGTCTCTTCCAGCTCGCTGGTACCGCACAACGATCCGACCCTGCTGTTCACCAACGCAGGGATGAACCAGTTCAAGGACGTGTTCCTTGGCGCCGACAAGCGTGCCTATCACCGTGCCACCACGGCCCAGCGTTGCGTGCGGGCTGGCGGCAAGCACAATGACCTGGAAAACGTCGGCTATACCGCCCGTCACCATACCTTCTTCGAGATGCTGGGCAACTTCAGCTTCGGTGACTACTTCAAACAGGACGCCATCCGGTTTGCATGGGAATTCCTGACCGGTACCCTCAAGCTGCCCAAAGAGCGCCTGCTGGTGACCGTCTACGCGACTGATGACGAAGCCTTCGACATCTGGGAAAAAGAGGTCGGCGTGCCGGCCGATCGCATCGTGCGCATCGGTGACAACAAGGGTGCTCCTTATGCATCCGACAACTTCTGGGCCATGGGCGATACCGGCCCATGCGGTCCCTGCACCGAGATCTTCTACGACCACGGCGATCACATCTGGGGTGGCCCTCCCGGTTCACCGGAAGAGGATGGCGACCGCTTCATCGAGATCTGGAACGTGGTCTTCATGCAGTTCAACCGTCAGGCTGACGGCACCATGGAGCCGCTGCCCCGTCCGTCCGTGGATACCGGCATGGGTCTGGAGCGGATCTCCGCCATCATGCAGGGGGTGCACTCCAACTATGAGATCGACATCTTCCAGGCGTTGATCAAGAAGGCGGCCGAGATTGTCGGCACCACGGATCTGAGCAACCAGTCCCTGCGCGTCATCGCGGACCACATCCGTTCCTGCGCCTTCCTGGTGGCTGACGGTGTCATGCCCTCCAATGAAGGTCGCGGCTACGTACTGCGCCGCATCATCCGCCGCGCCGTGCGTCACGGCCGCAAGCTGGGTGCTACCGACGTCTTCTTCTACAAGCTGGCTGCCGAGCTGGCCGTGCAGATGAAGGATGTGGCGGCGGAACTGATCGCCCAGCTGCCGCTGGTCGAGCGAGTGTTGCGCATCGAGGAGGAGCAGTTCGTCCGCACGCTGGACAGAGGTCTGCTGCTGCTGGAAGACGCCCTGGCCAACCTCGGTGATGCCAAGGTGATCCCGGGTGAAGTGGTGTTCAAGCTCTATGACACATACGGCTTCCCGGCCGACCTGACCGCCGACGTGGTGCGCGAGCGCGAGATCGGCATCGACGAAGAGGGCTTCAAGGCTGAGATGGAGAAGCAGCGCGCCCGTGCGAAAGAGGCTTCCAGTTTCGGTGTGAACTACAACGACGTGCTGAAGCTCGATTTCGAGACCCCCTTTACCGGTTACAAGCAACTGAGCCAGAACACCCAGGTGGTCGGTATCTACAAGGATGGTGTCGAGGTCAATGGCCTCATCGCCGGTGAAGAGGCAGTGATCGTGCTGGCGGAGACTCCCTTCTATGCGGAGTCCGGCGGTCAGGTGGGTGACAGCGGCATCCTCAAGGTGGATGACGGCATCTTCGCCGTCACCGACACCCAGAAAGCGGGCAAGGCGATCATCCACAAGGGCTATCTGGAACTGGGTACCCTGGAGAAGGGAGCCGAGGTCGAGGCCGTGGTCGATGGCGACCGTCGTCAGGCCATCGCCCTTAACCACTCCGTGACTCACCTGTTGCACGCGGCCTTGCGCCAGGCGCTGGGTGAGCACGTGACCCAGAAAGGATCCCTGGTGGGCGCCGAGCGCATGCGCTTCGACTTCTCCCACTTCGAAGGGCTGACCATGGCGACCATTCGCCGGATCGAGGAGCTCGTCAACGCCCAGATCCGTGCCAACCACGAGGTGGCGACCCAGCTGATGGGGCTGGAAGAGGCCAAGTCAGCCGGTGCCATGGCGCTGTTTGGCGAGAAATATGAAGACGATGTGCGCGTGGTACGCATGGGCGACTACTCCACCGAGCTGTGCGGCGGTACTCACGCCAAGCGCACCGGTGATATCGGCTTCTTCAAGATCATTGCCGAGAGCGGCATCGCGGCGGGCGTGCGCCGTATCGAAGCGGTCACCGGCAAGAGCGCCATCGATCTGATGCACCAGCTGGGTGAACAGATCGAAGAGGCCGCCGCGCTGGTGAAGGGCGATCAGTTCTCCATCGCCGACAAGGTTCGCCAGGTACTGGACAAGGCCAAGATGATGGAGCGCGAGCTGGAACAGCTCAAGGCGAAGCTGGCGGCGCAGGCGGGTAACGATCTGCTGAGTCAGGTCATCGACATCAATGGCCAGAAGGTGCTGGTTGCCGCCCTGGAAGGGGTCGACCCCAAATCCCTGCGCGGCATGCTGGACGAGCTGAAGAACCAGATGAAATCCGGTGTCGTGCTGCTGGCAACCAGCAGTGATGGCAAGGTCAACCTGATCGCGGGCGTGACCAATGACCTGACCGGCAAGGTCAAAGCTGGTGAGCTGGTCAATCTGGTGGCCCAGCAGGTGGGTGGCAAGGGCGGTGGTCGTCCCGACATGGCACAGGCGGGTGGTACCCAGCCTGAGGCGGTGCCGGCGGCGCTGCAATCCGTTCACTCCTGGCTGGAAGAGCGCCTGTAAGCGGGCGAGGTGATCTGTGGCACTCTATGTACAGAAGTACGGTGGCACCTCGGTCGGCACGCTGGAGCGGATCGAGGCAGTTGCTGAGCGGGTTCAACTGACCCGTGCCCAGGGACATGACGTGGTGGTGGTGGTCTCCGCCATGTCGGGCGAAACCAACCGGTTGCTGGGCATGGCCCAGCAGCTGGACCAGGATGCCAACCGGCGCGAGATGGATGTGCTGATCTCCACCGGTGAGCAGGTCACCATTGCGCTGCTGGCGATTGCGCTCAACAAGCGCGGTTGCCCCGCAGTCTCGATGACCGGTGATCAGGTCCGCATCCACACCGACTCCGCCTATGGCAAGGCGCGCATCACCCGTATCGACACCGAGGAGGTGGAAGCCGCACTCGGTGCCGGCAAGGTGGTGGTGATTGCCGGTTTCCAGGGGCGCGATGAGCACAATGCCATCACGACCTTGGGCCGAGGGGGTTCGGATACCACCGCGGTGGCCGTGGCTGCGGCCATCAAGGCCGATGAGTGCCAGATCTTTACCGATGTGGACGGGGTGTATACCACGGATCCGCGCATCGAGCCCAAGGCGCGTCGCCTCGATACCATCACCTTCGAGGAGATGCTCGAGATGGCGAGTCTCGGTGCCAAGGTGTTGCAGATCCGTTCGGTCGAGTTCGCGGGCAAGTACCGCGTGCCGCTAAGGGTGCTGTCGAGTTTCGTCGACGGAGAGGGAACCTTAATCACATATGGAGGTGAGAGGATGGAAGCACCCCTGGTATCCGGCATTGCGTTCAATCGCAACGAGGCCAGCCTGACCATTCTGGGTGTGCCGGACAGGCCGACCGTGGCCGCGCAGATCCTGAATCCGATCAGCGACGCCAACATAGATGTCGACATGATAGTGCAGAACACCATGGGGGATGGTACCGCCGACTTCACCTTCACGGTGAATCGCGATGATTATCGCCGGGCCCGCGCCTTGCTGGAGGAGACCGCCAGCGAGCTGGGGGCCGCCTGCGTGCAGGGCAACGGAGAGATCGCCAAGGTCTCCATCGTCGGGGTCGGCATGTGGAATCATCCTGGTGTAGCGCGCACCATGTTCAAGGTATTGGGTGAGGAAGGGATCAACATGCAGCTGATCTCCACCTCTGAAATCAAGATATCCGTGGTGATTGACGAGAAGTACCTGGAGCTGGCCGTGCGTTCGTTGCACTCGGCGTTCGGGTTGGATCAAGAGCCTCATGAGCAGCCCTTGGGAAACAATCCCTGATTGATTTAGTTTCAACCATTTACCATATCGGTATCTTTGTAAGATAATGGCGCATATCGATATAAATACAAAACAGGATACAGGAGCAAGCGAATGCTTATTTTGACTCGTCGTGTAGGGGAAACCCTGATGATTGGTGACGAAGTAACCGTTACCGTACTGGGCGTAAAAGGGAACCAGGTTCGTATCGGTGTGAATGCACCGAAAGAGGTTTCCGTACACCGCGAAGAGATCTACATGCGGATACAGGCCGAGAAAGTCCCGGGCCAACCGAATTTCTAAGCCATTTCATGGCTGCCTGAAGGCGACATCCCGGATGTCGCCTTTTGTTTTTCAGGGGCCTGCAAATCGGCCTGCAGAGCGCGTAACTACTGGGTAAGTGTCGATATTGCTTGAATATTCCACTCTTTGGCCAAATGCTGAGCGAACGCTCTGTTTTCTCCAAAAAAGTGTTTGACTAAAAATCCCTGTGAAGTATTATCAGCCCCGCAAACGGAGAGGTGGCCGAGAGGCTGAAGGCGCTCCCCTGCTAAGGGAGTATGCGGCTTATACCCGCATCGGGGGTTCGAATCCCCCCTTCTCCGCCATTTTGCGCCCGTAGCTCAGCTGGATAGAGTACCTGGCTACGAACCAGGTGGTCAGAGGTTCGAATCCTCTCGGGCGCACCATATTTGACTCTTGGAGTCATGTGTTGACCATCAGCAAGTCGGCACTAAAGAAGGCTTACTGTTGAGTAAGCTTTTTTTATCGTTTGAAAACAGGGCGCCCGTAGCTCAGCTGGATAGAGTACCTGGCTACGAACCAGGTGGTCAGAGGTTCGAATCCTCTCGGGCGCACCATTTCAAGCAATACAATGATTTATGAGCGCCCGTAGCTCAGCTGGATAGAGTACCTGGCTACGAACCAGGTGGTCAGAGGTTCGAATCCTCTCGGGCGCACCATGTTTCAAGCAGTGCAACAATTTATGAGCGCCCGTAGCTCAGCTGGATAGAGTACCTGGCTACGAACCAGGTGGTCAGAGGTTCGAATCCTCTCGGGCGCACCATATTTCAAGCAGTGCAACAAGTTGTGAGCGCCCGTAGCTCAGCTGGATAGAGTACCTGGCTACGAACCAGGTGGTCAGAGGTTCGAATCCTCTCGGGCGCACCATACAGACAGCCTCGACGTCAGTCGGGGCTGTTTTTTTATGGGCGATATCCTCCTCCCCATCATGGGGTTGTCTCTCTCGTGCCCTTCTCCCTGACGCTCCCATGGGGGACGGTTCCCCCTTGCTGCACGTGCCCCCGGGTCACCACTCTCCACGTGTCTTGCCTGGCAGGCTGCTGAGGCATCCCGTGGCCGTGCCTGTGGACCTGGGTGCCCTTACCATACGCACTATGCTGTGCGGGGCTGGCGCTCTCTGGCGGCTTGCTGAGGCGTTTGGCGGGCAATAAAAAGGATGCCGCGGCATCCTTTCATGTCTTCGTGGAGAGAATCAGCTTTTCAGCCACTTGCGGATGCGGTTGGCATCCCCGACAGGGGTGCGTTTGCCCACCGAGTTGAGCAGTACGATGGCGAGCTCCTGACGATCCGGTTTGGCACGCATCAGCAGGCAGCGGCCCGCTTCGTCGGTATAGCCTGTCTTGGAGAGGCGTACATCCCAGTCCGGGTTCTTCACCAGCGGGTTGGTATTGTTGAACATCAGGCTGTAGGCCGGCTTGTGAAAGCGCATCTCCCTGCTGGTGTCCTGGGTGAATTCACGGATCAGCGGCTGTCGATAGGCCGCAGAGAGGAGCTTGGCCAGATCCTGGGCGGTGGAGACGTTGCGGGTGGAGAGACCGGTGGAGTCATAGTAGCGGGTGTTGCGCATGCCGAGCTGTCTGGCCTTGTTGTTCATGGCGCGGATGAAGGCCTGGCGACCCCCCGGGTAGTGGCGGGCAAGCGCCGAGGCCATGCGGTTCTCGGAGGACATCAGCGCCAGATGCAGGGCGTCGCGGCGGCTGACCTGGGTGCCCATGCGCACCCGTGAATAGGTGTGCTTGATGTTGTCCCTGTCGTTCTGATCGATGGTCAGGGTCTGATTGAGGTTCTGGCGGGCATCCAGCACCACCAGCGCCGTCATCAGCTTGGTGAGGGAGGCGATGGGGCGCACCCGGGTGGGGTTTTTCTGATACAGGGTCTTGCCGGTGTTGACGTCCATCACCAGGGCACTGCCCGATTTGAGCTGCAGCTTGGCCGGGTCGGGGGTCGCCAGGGCTGTCTGCGAACCCAGCAGTCCCATCAATCCACCTACCAGCGCGATTGCGCGAATCCAACACCCCATACAACCAACTCCATCCACAGCGAAAAAAGGCGCTAGATTCACTCATTTTTGCCCCTGCTTTACAAGAGCGAGCTGGGGGAATTCGCCACTATTTTCCATAAAAAAGGGCCGCCTGTGGGCGACCCTGTGGTTTGTCTCACTCTCTGGAGACGCCGGGCTTGCGTCTGCTCCACCAGCGCCAGACCAGAGCGATGAGGCCGCCCACCAGCAGCACGACCGGCAGGTAGATAATGACGCTGAGAAATTGGGACTCATACTGCGCGGCCAGCTTGGTGTGGCTCAGGTAGTAACCCAGCCCGACCAGGGGGCAGATCCACATGATGGAGCTGATCAGGTTGACCACCAGGAAGCGCCCCTGGGGGATCTCGTTGGCACCGACGATGTAGGGGTAGGCGGTACGCACGAAGGCGATGTAGCGGGCGGTGATCAGGGTGATGATGCCGTACTTGTTGAGCAGGTAGTGCACCTTCTCCTTGTGCTTGTCATCGAGGTGTGACATCAGCCTGTGATACATCCGGGTGTGGCCGAGGAAACGCCCCTGCATGTAGCCAAGCCAGGTACCGACGAAGGTCGCCATGATCAGCAGCGGGACCACCGCCATCGGCAACACCCCCTGATAGATCAGCACGCCGGTCAGGATCAGCAGGGTATCCCCTGGCAGGAAGGCGGTGGGGATAAAGCCATTCTCGAGCACCAGGAAGGTCAGCAGGACGACATAGACCATGAAGACCATCTTGGGATCAGAGAGTGTCGCCAGATCCTGATGCATAAAGGCGTGAGCCAGGTGGTAAAACTGCTCCATACATGCAAACTCCGCAGGTTAGCTGGGTTGGTCGGTCAAGGGCATGGCAAGTACCTTGTCGATGCGCAGGCCGTCCATATCCACGATTTCCAGTTGCCACTGTTCCAGGGTGACCAGGTCTCCGGTCTGGGGAAGGCGGCCAAGGAGCAGCATGATAAGCCCTCCAAGGGTGTGATAGTGATGTTTTTCTTCTTCCGGCAGACGAACCAGCTCCAGACAGTCCTTCAATTCTGGCAGTGGAATGAGGCCGTCGAGCAGCCAGCTGCCGTCGGCGCGCTGGAAGGCCCAGTTGTCCTCCCCATCTTCCTGCTGGAAGTCGCCGGCCAGGGTTTCCAGCAGATCCTGCTGGGTGACCAGCCCCTGCAGTTCGCCATACTCGTCCACCACCAGCACCATGTGCTCGGAGTGGGTACGGAAGTGGTTGAGCAGCTCCAGGCCGTTCAGGGTCTCCGGCAGCAGGCTGCCGTCCTGGGTCAGCGCCGCCAGATCGATGGGCTCTCCCTTGATGTAGGCGTGCAGCACCTTGCTGACGTTGAGGATGCCGACGAGATCCGACAGGCTGCCGTCACAGACAGGGAAGAAGCTGTGGCGATACTCCACCAGACGTTGGAGGTTCACTTCCAGCGGCAGTGACAGGTCCAGATAGCGGATGTCGCTGCGCGGCACCATCAGGGAGGCCAGGCTGCGTTCGTCGAGGCGGAACACGTTGCGCAACATAGTGTGCTCATGGTCCTCGATCACCCCCGCTTCGGAGCCCTCCACCAGCATGGCGTGGATCTCCTCCTGAGTGACGTTGTTGCTGCTGCGCTGATCGACCCGCAGCAGCCGCAGGCTGGCGTTGGTGGAGGCGGAGAGCAACCAGACGAAGGGACGGGTCAGGGTCGCCAGCCAGAGCATGGGGCGGGCTACCAGACAGGCAATGCGCTCGGCGCTGAGCTGTCCGAGGCGTTTGGGTACGAGCTCCCCTACCACGATGGAGAGATAGGTGACCAGCACGACCACGATGACGGTGGCGAGCAGGCTGCTGCTCTTGGGGGAGAGCCCCCACTCCTGCAGCCAGAGGGCGAAGGGCTGGGCCAGCAGGGACTCGCCATAGATACCGTTGAGCAGGCCGATGCTGGTGATGCCGATCTGTACGGCGGAAAGGAAATGGGTCGGATCTTCCCCGAGCTTGAGGGCGATGGCGGCGGAGCGGCTCCCTTCGCTCGCCATTTTGGCGAGGCGTGCCTTGCGTGCCGTCACGATGGCGATTTCCGACATGGCGAAGACGCCATTGAGCAAAATCAATCCAAACAGGATCAATATTTCCATACTGCAGCAGCACTCCCGATAGAAAAGACCGCTGGCAGTGTAATGAATTTGCGGGCTCTGCGCTTGTGAAAGGAGGTGATTTGGCTCGTGAATTTTTGAATATCGCCCCGGCGGGAGGGATAAAACTGCGGGGCAGGAGAGAGAGAACTGAACCCATGACATGAAAAAGCCCCCGATAAACGGGGGCTTGTCATGTTGCGCTGTGGCTTAGAGCGCTGCGATCTCGGCCTGCTGGGCTTCCAGCTTGGTCAGCTGGAGACGGTAATCTTCCAGCTTCTCGCGCTCCTTGATGATGACCGCTTCCGGCGCCTTGGCGACGAAGGCTTCGTTGCCGAGCTTGCCTTCGATGCGGCCGCACTCGCCCACCAGACGGGCAACCTCTTTGGCCAGACGGGCCAGCTCGGCATCCTTGTCGATGAGACCAGCCATCGGGATCATCAGCTCGGTAGCACCGATCAATTTTTTGACCGACAGCGGGGCGGTTTCACCGTCCGCCAGTACGCGGATGGATTCCAGACGGGCCAGCGACTTGAGGAAGGCCTCGTTGCCCTGGGCGCGCTGGGCATCCTTGGCATCGCACTGGAGCAGCACGTTGAGGGGGACGCTCGGGGCCACGTTCATCTCGGCGCGGATGTTGCGGATGCTGACGATGAACTCCTTCACCCACTCCTGATCCGCCATCGCGGCTTCGTCCACCCTGGCGGCGTCGAATTCCGGGAAGGCCTGAATCATGATGGTGTCGGCGTGTACGCCGGCCAGCGGGGCGACCGATTTCCAGATGGTCTCGGTGATGAACGGGATGATCGGGTGAGCCAGGCGCAGCAGGGTCTCGAGGACGCTAACGAGGGTGTGGCGGGCAGCGCGCTGCTCGGCCTCGGAACCCTTGGTCAATACCGGCTTGGTCAGCTCCAGATACCAGTCACAGAACTGGTTCCAGATAAATTCGTACAAGACGCCTGCCGCGATGTCGAAGCGGTAGGTATCGAGGGCGGTACGGAAGTCCCGGATGGCCACTTGCAGCTGGGACTGGATCCAGCGATCCGCCAGGCTGAACTGCATCTCGCCACCATTCCCTTGCGAAGAGAAGCCGCAATCCTGATCTTCGGTGTTCATCAGCACATAGCGGGAGGCGTTCCACAGCTTGTTGCAGAAGTTGTTGTAGCCATCCAGGCGCTTCATGTCCCAGTTGATGTCACGACCGGTAGAGGCCAGCGCCGCAAGGGTGAAGCGCAGGGCGTCGGTGCCGTGGGCATTGATCCCTTCCGGGAACTGCTTGGCGGTGCGCTTGGCGATCTTCTCGGCCATCTGCGGCTGCATCATGTTGCCGGTGCGCTTCTCCAGCAGGTCTTCCAGGGAGATGCCGTCGATCATGTCGAGGGGGTCCAGCACGTTGCCCTTGGACTTGGACATCTTCTGGCCTTCTTCGTCACGGATGAGGCCGGTGATGTAGACGGTCTTGAACGGGACTTGCGGCTGGCCGTTCTCGTCCTTGATGAAGTGCATGGTCATCATGATCATCCGGGCAATCCAGAAGAAGATGATGTCGAAGCCGCTCATCAGCACGTCGGTCGGGTGGAAGGTCTTGAGTGCCTCGGTGTTGTTCGGCCAGCCCAGGGTGGAGAAGGTCCACAGGGCGGAGCTGAACCAGGTGTCGAGCACGTCTTCGTCCTGACGCAGCACGGTCACGGACGGGATGCTGTGCTTGGCGCGCACTTCCTCTTCGTTGCGGCCCACGTAGACGTTGCCGGCATCGTCATACCATGCCGGGATGCGGTGACCCCACCACAGCTGACGGGAGACGCACCAGTCCTGAATGTCGCGCATCCAGGAGAAGTACATGTTTTCGTACTGCTTCGGCACGAACTGGATGCGGCCATCTTCCACCGCCTCGATGGCGGTCTTGGCCATGGGGGCCACGCGCACGTACCACTGGTCGGTCAGCATGGGCTCGATGGGCACGCCGCCGCGATCGCCGTAAGGCTGTTGCAGCACATGATCCTTGATCTCGGCCAGGAGGCCCAGCTCGTCCAGCTTGGCGACGATGGCCTTGCGGGCGGCGAAGCGCTCCATCCCGGCGAACTCGGTCGGCAGGGCGGCGTCATAGGCGGTGCTGGGGTTGCCATTGGTATCGACCACTTCGGCCTCGGCACGCACGTGGGCGTCCAGGGTGAAGATGTTGATCATCGGCAGGTTGTGGCGCTTGCCCACTTCGTTGTCGTTGAAGTCGTGGGCCGGGGTGATCTTCACGCAGCCGGTGCCTTTCTCCATGTCGGCGTGTTCGTCGGCAACGATGGGGATCAGACGGTTCACCAGCGGCAGCAGGATGTGCTGGCCGATCAGCGCCTTGTAGCGGGGGTCTTCCGGGTTCACGGCCACGGCGGTATCACCCAGCATGGTTTCCGGACGGGTGGTGGCGACGATCAGGTGATCCTGGCCTTCGGCGGTCTTGGCGCCGTTGGCCAGCGGGTAGCGAAGGTGCCACATGTGGCCCTTGATCTCGCGGTTTTCCACTTCCAGGTCGGAGATGGCGGTGTTGAGCTTGGGATCCCAGTTCACCAGACGCTTGCCGCGGTACATCAGGCCGTCTTCGTACAGGCGCACGAACACTTCCTGGACGGCGGCGGAGAGGCCCTCATCCATGGTGAAGCGCTCGCGCTCCCAATCCACGGAGTCACCCAGACGGCGCATCTGACGGGTGATGGTGCCACCGGACTCTTCCTTCCACTGCCAGATCTTGTCGATGAAGGCTTCCCGGCCGTAATCGTGGCGGGTCTTGCCCTCTTCTGCGGCGATCTTGCGCTCAACCACCATCTGGGTGGCGATACCGGCGTGGTCGGTACCCGCCTGCCACAGGGTGTTCTTGCCCTGCATGCGGTTGTAGCGGATCAGGGTGTCCATCAGGGTCTGCTGGAAGGCGTGACCCATGTGCAGGCTGCCGGTGATGTTCGGCGGCGGGATCATGATGCAGAAGGAGTCTTTGCTGGTGTCGCCGTGGGGCTTGAAGTAACCCTGGGCTTCCCAGTGCTGATAGAGCGCCTGTTCGATGGCGTTGTGATTAAAAGTCTTTTCCATGGTCTCGCCGTATTCTGGATGGATGGAGTCTGGTGTTGATTCGTCGTGGATCGAGGGTGGCACAGTCAGGGCTGCGCCGGATCCGGTGCGGCAAGGACGGGCTGATCCCTCATCTCGAGGGTATGGCCCGCCTGGCGATAGTGCTTGTAGCGCTCGCGGGCTTGCTGCTTTTGCGTTTCGTCAGTGGGGACAAAATCTACCACTTGAGCGAAGTGTCCTGCAAACAAAGGTGTCTGCCGGGCCAGGTTGATGAGGCAGGCATAGCGCCGCCGTGGCGGCTGATGGCCTATCTCCACCGGAGCCTGACCGCTCTCCCCCTGCAACTGGTGCGGCACGAAGCGATCGGGCGGCAACTGCCACAACAGCTCGTCCAGACGCAGGGCCTGGGCCTCGTCCTCGCACAGCAGATAGAGGTGGCCTGCGCTCCAGCCATCGGCCGCAAGCTGGCAGGCGAGGCGCTCGACGGCGGAGGCATCCGCATCATCGGGCTGGCTCATCAGGTAAAAGGTCACTTGGCTCATCAGGTCGGTCCCGTTTGGCTGTGACGGACAGCGATTGGCCGTCTTCGGGAGCCGCGTCTGGCACGGACTTCCCGGATTCTCTCAATGAAACAAGGAAGAGGCAGGCCTCTTCCTTGTGATACAGGGTAACGCCTTCTCGCATCGCTCTTCGAGTCGATGGGGAAGGGGATCACTCCTTGTCTTCGACGTCCGCCACGCCGGCCCGGTTGAGCAGGAACTGGGTCAGCAGGGGCACAGGACGGCCAGTGGAGCCCTTCTCCTTGCCGCTCTTCCAGGCGGTCCCTGCGATATCCAGGTGGGCCCAGTTGTATTTCTTGGTGAAGCGCGACAGGAAGGCAGCGGCGGTGATGGTACCGGCCGGACGGCCACCGATGTTGGCCATGTCCGCGAACGGGCTTTCCAGCTGCTCCTGATACTCGTCGAACAGGGGCAGGCGCCAGGCGCGATCGCCGGCCTGTTCGGAGGCGTTGAGCAGCTCGTGGGCCAGGGGGTTGTGGTTCGCCAAGAGGCCAGAGGTATGGTGGCCAAGGGCGATGATGCAGGCACCGGTCAGGGTCGCCACGTCGATCACGGTCTCGGGATCGTAGCGGTCCACATAGGTGAGGGCATCGCACAACACCAGGCGGCCTTCGGCGTCGGTATTGAGCACCTCGACGGTCTGGCCGGACATGGTAGTGAGGATGTCACCGGGGCGGTAGGCGTTGCCCCCCGGCATGTTCTCGCAGCCCGCCAGCACGCCGATGACGTTGATGGGCAGCTGCAACTGGGCCAGGGCGTGCATGGTGCCGAGCACGGAGGCGGCGCCACCCATGTCGTACTTCATCTCGTCCATGCCGTCTGCCGGCTTGATGGAGATGCCGCCGGAGTCGAAGGTCAGCCCCTTGCCCACCAGCACGATGGGCTTGGCGTCGGCGTTGCCCTTGTACTCGATGATGGCCATCATGGCTTCGTTCTCGGAGCCGCGGGCCACTGCCAGGTAGGAGTTCATGCCGAGCTCGGCCATCTCCTGCTCCCCCACCACCCTGGTGGTGATGTTGTCATAGGCATCCGCCAGACGGCGGGCCTGGGAGGCGAGGTAGGCGGGATTGCAGACGTTGGGCGGCATGTTCGCCACGTCGCGGCAGATGCGCACCCCTTTCGCCACGGCCAGGCCGTGGTTGATGGCGCGCTCGCCTATGGTCAGTTCCCGACGCGTCGGCACGTTGAAGACCAGCTTGCGCAGCGGACGGCGCGGTTCGGCCTTGTTGGTCTTGAACTGATCGAAGCTGTAGAGGCCCGCCTTGGTGGTTTCAACCGCCTGACGCACCTTCCAGTAGGTATCCCGACCCTTGACGTGCAGCTCGGTCAGGAAGCAGACCGCCTCCATGGAGCCGGTTTCGTTCAGGGTGGTGATGGTCTTGTTGATGATCTGCTTGTACTGGCGCTCGTCGAGTTCGCGCTCCTTGCCGCACCCGACCAGCAGTACGCGCTCGCTGAGCACGCCCGGTACTTGATGCAGCAGCAGCATCTGGCCCGGTTTCCCTTCCAGGTCGCCACGGCGCAGCAGCGAGCTGAGGTAGCCGTCGCTGATCTTGTCCAGCTGTTCGGCAACCGGAGAGAGGCGGCGGGGCTCAAAAACGCCGACCACGACGCAGGCACTGCGTTGCTTCTCAGGACTGCCACTCTTTACACTGAACTCCATGGAATCTCCTACATCCTAAAGACAAAAGGCACCATTTATTGAATAATGCGGTGCTTGTTGGGGTATCAGAGGCGGAGCGAACAGTCACAGGCTCCGCAGTTCAAACTGGTAAAAATCCAATATAGGGCCCTATTTTTCAGGCATTCGACTAAAAACACAAGTTTACTTGGGAATGACTGTGATCGTTTTCCGATATTTGTTCAGGGAGACCCTGAAAACCCAGCTGGCGGTGCTGTTCGTGCTGCTGCTTATCTTCGTCAGCCAGCAATTTATCCAGATCATTGGCGATGCCGCCGATGGTGAGGTGCCGACGCGCCTGGTATCCACCCTCCTGCTGCTCAACCTGCCGAATATGGCGTTGTTGATGCTGCCTATCAGTCTGTTTTTAGCCATTCTGTTTGCTCACGGCCGTTTGTACGCGGAAAGCGAGATGACGGTGATGCACGCGGTGGGTTTCAGTCACCGTTTCATCATGGGCAGCGCCCTGGTGCTGGCCTTGCTGACCGCCGCCGTCGCGGCGTTCAACACCGGCTGGGTCGCCCCCCAGGCCAAGGAGCGGGAGTACCAGGTGATCGACGAGTTCAAGGCCGATCCCGGTATCTCTTTCCTGCAGGCCGGCCGCTTCATGGAGCTCGACAAGGGGCGCCTGGTGGCCTACATCCAGGATCTGAACGACAAGGGGTCGGAGTTGCAGAAAATCTTCGTGCTGCAACGGGCCGAGGGTGGCTCACCCCCGTCAGTGGTGGTGGCCAACGAGGGGCAGGTGACCGCCGACAGCAACGGCTTGCAGTGGCTGACCCTGACCGATGGCTCGCGCTACGAGGGGCATTTCACCGGCAAGCAGTTCCAGGTCTCGGAGTTCCGTGAATACAGCCTGGTGATCCGCCAGCAGGAGATGGAGCGATCCAACCGCAAGGCGGCGGCCAAGCCGACCCTGGCATTGCTCGGCACCCAGGACAATCAGCTGATGGCCGAATTGCAGTGGCGCCTGTCGCTGCCCCTCTCCATCCTGGTGCTCACCTTCCTGGTGGTGCCGATGGCGCGGGTCAATCCCCGTCAGGGGCGTTACGCCAAGCTGCTGCCGGCCATCCTGCTCTATCTCTCCTATTTCCTGCTGCTCAGTGCCGCCCGGTCGGCCATCGACAGCGGGCGTCTGCCCCACTGGCCCGGGATGTTCCTGGTGCCCCTGGTCTATCTGCTGCTGATAGGGTTGCCTCTCAACCTGCAGGGCACCAGCTGGTGGAACGGGGTCAAAGGGCAATTGTTCAAGAGAAAGTCAGCGTGATGCTGCAACCTGGGAGTCTCTGCTGATGTTCGGCATTCTCGATAGATACATAGGCAGGGTCATCTTCATGTCGATCCTGCTGTGCGAGCTGACCCTGGTCGGGCTCGCCGCGCTCATCAAGTACGTGGAGCAGTTGAAGGCGGTCGGGGAAGGCAACTACGACATGCTCAACGCCCTCTACTACGTGCTGCTCTCCATGCCCAAGGAGGCGGTGCTCTTCTTCCCCCTGGCTGCCCTGCTCGGTGGCCTCATCGGTCTGGGCCAGCTCGCGACCAGCTCCGAGCTGGTGGTGATGCAGGCGGCGGGACGCTCCAAGATCAGCATCGTCATGGCGGCGCTCAAGACCGCCATTCCCCTGATGCTGCTGGTGGGGCTGATGGGAGAGTACGTCGCACCGGCCGCCAAGCGGATGGCGGATGACATCAAGGCGGGGGCCATGTCGGAAGGGCGGCTTACGGTCTCGGCCTACGGGGTCTGGGCACGGGATGGCAACAACTTCGTCAACATCAACGGGGTGCGCAACGATGGCGCCCTGACCGGCATCACCCTCTACCGCTTCACTCCGTCCCGCAACCTGATCGACGTGGTGCAGGCGAAGGAGGGGGTGTTCGAGGATCACCACTGGCTGCTGAAACAGGTGCACATCACCCGGTTTGACGATCCCACCCGGATCCAGGACGAAGAGCATGCCCAGATGGCCTGGCAATCCGAGCTGACCCCCAAGCAGCTCGGGGTGGTCAGCATCGATCCCGAGAACCTGCCCATCTCGGGGCTGCGGGACTACATCGGTTATCTGGATGCTAACAAGCAGGATGCCGGACGCTACAAGCTGGAGATGTGGCGTAAGCTGCTCTCACCGCTCTCAGTGGTGGCCATGATACTGCTCGCCTCCTCCTTCATCTTCGGTCCGCTGCGCTCGGTGAGCATGGGGGCGCGGATGCTGATGGGGATCATGACCGGCTTCGCGGTCTATGTGAGCGACAGGGTGTTCGGCCCGGTCAGCCTGGTCTATGCGGTCCCGCCCATCCTCGCGGCCATCGCACCCAGCCTGCTGTTTGGCGGCATCTCCTTCTATATCCTGAGCCGCAAGCAGTAGCGGCCTGAAGGACGGCGGGCTGCTGACAAAAGGCGGCCATTGCTCTCGATGCACCGTTTCCGTCAAGGTTCTGGGCTGCAAGCAGTCAGTTCTGGTCAACAAAAAGGGCACCTCGGGGTGCCCTTTTTCGTTGCCGTCTTGGGATCAGCGATTGAGCTGCTCCAGGTTTTCCGTCTTGCCAAGCACCACCACCTCGCACTCGGCCCAGATGTCCTGGAAGGCGCGGGGGCGGGCGCGATTGAACACACACAGCAGGTTGCCCAGGCCAAAGGCCGAGGTAGCGAGCCGGATCAGGGCCTGGGTGACGCGAATGTTGCTGCCGTCCAGGTTCTGGATGCGCAGGCGCCAGGCCCGCATGCCGATGGTCTGGCCGGCGCGGACCCAGAACCAGGTGTAGAAACCGCAGATGACGAAGGCCAGCCAGGCGCTATAGAGGGGGCTGGTGAGCAGCCAGGCGGCATCCTTGCCCTCGGGAACGTGCGCCATGCCGGTGGCCAGCAGCAGGTGGGCCACCCCCATGCCGATGAAGCCGGCGATGATCAGCAGGGCAATCACCACCAGATAGTCATAGAGCAGGGCGCCGAGACGGCGCAGCAGACCGGCGGACGGATGCCGGGGAGCAGGCTGGAGAGGGGAGGGGGTCTTGCGCTTGGCCATGATGATTATTCCATTAATATGATGCGGGCATTCTATGTAACTGGCCTGGCATCGGCAAGGCGTTGAATAAATGAGCAAACAACGGTGGGGGCAAGAAAAACACCTTGCATGGCCAAGCGCCATTCGTATAATCCCTCGCAGCTGCCCGGGTGGCGAAATCGGTAGACGCAGCGGATTCAAAATCCGCCGTAGCAATACGTGTCGGTTCGAGTCCGACCCCGGGCACCATTTAGAATTCAATGACTTAAGGCTACCCAAGCGGGTGGCCTTATGTTTTTCTGCCACATAGTGGCGGCAAAGTGGCGGCAAAGTG
>NZ_JAGKRK010000086.1:0-538 GCF_017939325.1 Aeromonas sp. MaB10011B
ACGTTGGACAGGAACCCTTGGTCTTCCGGCGAGGAGGCTTTTCACCCCCTTTATCGTTACTTACGTCAGCATTCGCACTTCTGATATCTCCAGCATGCCTCTCGACACACCTTCGCAGACTTACAGAACGCTCCCCTACCACTCACGCTTAGCGTGAATCCGCGGCTTCGGTGCCTGGTTTGAGCCCCGTTACATCTTCCGCGCAGGCCGACTCGACTAGTGAGCTATTACGCTTTCTTTAAATGATGGCTGCTTCTAAGCCAACATCCTAGCTGTCTGAGCCTTCCCACATCGTTTCCCACTTAACCAGAACTTTGGGACCTTAGCCGGCGGTCTGGGTTGTTTCCCTCTTCACGACGGACGTTAGCACCCGCCGTGTGTCTCCCGGATAGTACTTACTGGTATTCGGAGTTTGCATGGGGTTGGTAAGTCGGGATGACCCCCTAGCCCAAACAGTGCTCTACCCCCAGTAGTATTCGTCCGAGGCGCTACCTAAATAGCTTTCGGGGAGAACCAGCTATCTCCGAGTTTGATTGGC
>NZ_JAGKRK010000087.1:0-429 GCF_017939325.1 Aeromonas sp. MaB10011B
GTCGGTAGTGGCGACGCAGCTTTTCCAGCATGGCGATAAACAGGGATGAGTTTTTCTTTATCCCACTGACGTAAAGCACTCTTCCGTTGCCTGCATGGAGAACGCCTGCCAGGTAATGTTTCGCGTTCTGTCCCGGCGTGACAACCCGCTTTTGCTGCGCTCTGAACATCCAGTCGGCCCCTAATTTGGGATTGAGGTCTATATCGACTTCATCCTCATAAAACACCGGATTATCGGCATCACAGCGGGCCAGCGCAGCGTCGATATCCGCCATTTTCTCCTGATAGGCTGGGTCTTTTATCCGCAAGGTCGGCACGGGCCTTCGCCAGACAATGCCCATACGCGGTAACCATCGACGGAGCGTGGAGGCTGCCATATTGAGGCCTGTTAACCGATTGATTTTGATAGCCAATAGTTCGGTACACCAGC
>NZ_JAGKRK010000088.1:0-325 GCF_017939325.1 Aeromonas sp. MaB10011B
AGAACTCGCGCCCGTTGTCCGACAGGATGGTATAGACCCGCGCCTCGTGAGCCTCGAAGAACGGCAGGACCGTTTCGTTGAGCACATGGACCGAGGTCACCGGCAGCTTGCTGGTGTAGAGCCGTCCCCAGGCGTGGCGGCTGTAGCAGTCCAGTACGGTTTGCAGATACACCTTGCCCACCCCCTTGAGTGCGCCGACGAAGAAGGTGTCGACCGCCACCAGTTCCCCGGTGTAGTGAACCTCAATTTGGCGTTCGCGAAACTCGGGGCTGAAGCGCTCGAGCAGGCGGATCTGCTCGTCATTGAGCTCAATCGTCTGTTCCCT
>NZ_JAGKRK010000089.1:0-5322 GCF_017939325.1 Aeromonas sp. MaB10011B
TGGTCACGCTCTTACTTTGCGGGCTCTTGCGGCGGAGCACCGTTGGAGGTGATCAAGCAATACATTCAAAACCAGCGGGGCTGACGCCCCGGCGAAATTCCCCTCCCACCTACGTCGGAGGGAGTCCCCTTTCGCATTTAAGATGGACATGCGCCCCCAGAACTCCCTGGTGGCCTGGCTGGTCGCCCAGGGGCAGACGGTCTTCATGATCTCCTGGCGCAACCCGGGGGTGGCACAGGGGCAGGTCGATCTCGACGACTACGTGGTGGACGGGGTCATCGCCGCCCTGGACGCCGTGGAGGCAGCCACCGGCGAGCGGGAGGTGCACGGCATCGGCTACTGCATCGGTGGCACTGCGTTGTCACTCGCCATGGGCTGGCTGGCGGCGCGGCGCCAGAAGCAGCGGGTGCGTAGCGCCACCCTGTTCACCACCCTGCTGGACTTCTCCCAGCCCGGGGAGCTTGGCATCTTCATCCACGAGCCCATCATCGCGGCGCTGGAGGCGCAGAACGAGGCCAGGGGCATCATGGACGGGCGCCAGCTGGCGGTCTCCTTCAGTCTGCTGCGGGAGAACAGCCTCTACTGGAACTACTACATCGACAGCTACCTCAAGGGCCAGAGCCCGGTGGCATCCGATCTGCTGCACTGGAACAGCGACAGCACCAACGTGGCGGGCAAGATCCACAACAGCCTGCTGCGCCGACTCTACCTGGAAAACCAGCTGGAGAAGGGGGAGCTCAAGATCCGCCACACCCGCATCGCTCTCGCCAAGGTGAAGACCCCGGTGCTGCTGGTGTCCGCCGTGGACGATCACATCGCCCTCTGGCAGGGAACCTGGCAGGGCATGGCGCTGTTCGGGGGCGAACGGCGCTTCATTCTGGCCGAATCCGGGCACATCGCCGGCATCATCAATCCACCGGATGCCAACAAATACGGCTTCTGGCAGAGCGAGGTCGAGGCGGACAGCCCGGCGCAGTGGCTGGCGGGGGCGACCCACCAGAGCGGCTCCTGGTGGCCCGAGATGATGCGCTTTATCAAAGACCGTGACGAAGCAGAACCCGTCCCCGCCCGGCAGCCTGTCGAGGGGCTGGAGGCGGCCCCCGGCAGCTACGTCAAGGTACGGCTCAATCCGGTGTTTGCCGGCGTCAGGATGCAAGAAGAGGAACCCGCATGAGTACACAACCCCTTGCCGTGGGCCAGAAGGCTCGCCTGACCAAGCGCTTCGGCCCGGCCGAGGTTGCGGCCTTCGCCGGCCTCTCGGAGGATTTCAATCCCCTGCACCTGGACCCGGACTTTGCCGCCACGACGGTGTTCGAGCGCCCCATCGTCCACGGAATGCTGCTGGCGAGCCTCTTCTCCGGGCTCCTCGGGCAGCAACTGCCCGGGAAAGGGAGCATCTATCTGGGCCAGAGCCTCTCCTTCACGCTCCCGGTGTTCGTGGGGGACGAGGTGACGGCGGAGGTGGAGGTGATTGCCCTTCGAAGCGACAAGCCCATCGCCACCCTGGCCACCCGCATCTTCACCCAGGGCGGCGCCCTCGCCGTGACGGGGGAAGCGGTGGTGAAACTCCCTTGAGCGCCAGTGGCCCCCAGAGATACAACCAGCCCGGTCGGGCTGGTTTTATTGCCTGTGCTCGCCCCTTTTTCGGGGCAATTCGGCCCGGGCCCTTTCCCTGCCCCGCCTAACTGCCTAGAATGAGCCCCCGCTGTTTCAGCCATTCATCCAGCTAGAGGATTTCCCATGGAGACGTTTCTGCTCGAAGGTCACCCCTTCGTTGCCTTGTGTGACCTGATCAAGCATCAGGGTTGGGCCGATTGTGGCGGTGCCGCCAAGGCGCTGGTCGCCGAGGGCCTGGTGGAAGTGGACGGTCAGGTCGAGACCCGCAAACGCTGCAAGATAGTCGCCGAGCAGGTGGTCAACTTCAACGGCATGAAGGTAGTCGTGAAAGAAGGCGTCAGCCCCGAGATCCTCTGATCCTGACGCCCTGCCACGCAAGCGCTACCCAGCACAGTGGCCGAGCGGGCGGTCAACTTCAACGGCATGAAGCATGAAGGCCGTGGTGAAGGAAGGGAGCAGTCCCGAGATCCTTTGATACCGGCTTGAACAAGGGCGCCAAGCGCCCTCTGGCCTTCAGCTTGCCTTGATGGAGAGGGTCAGCACAAAGCGGGCCATGGCCTCGTCGCCGTTGCGCGACGGGCAGGTGGCCACCACCTGGATGGGGCGGTTGATGCGCTGACCGCTCGCCAGGGACTCGTCGATCATGGCGTCGATAAGCTCCCCCGCCGCGCAATCAAACTGCACGTCCCCCTCCGGGCGCTTCAAAAACTCCCCTTGCACATCCTTGAAGGCAAAATGCACCTTCTTGCGCCGCGCCCGCCCCTTCTCCATGACCAGGAGCCCCCCCACCAGGTCGGCACCGGTGGCGAGCGCCCCGAAATACATGCTGCCCAGGTGGTTGCGGGTGCGCCAGCCCAGCGGAATGCGGATGCGCAGCGCCCTGGCGTCCATCTGCTCGATGACGGGGGCACAGAAACCAATGACGGGAATGTAGCGCCAGGCGAACAGACGCAGGGCGAGGTTGGCTTTGAGGCGTTGCAGGTCCATTGCAAACTGATCCGATGAGTAAATGTGATACAAATGTTGCCAGTCTGCTTCCCGATAGACAAGCCTCCCGTGCCATCCCTGTGAGCGGCCCCCCAAAGAGTATTTGCAAAATTCATGCAATGGCCAGGTTCTATTTGCCTGGCAAATGATAAAATCGGCCTTTCCTGACCCCGGGTCGCCCCTCTCTTTTCCCTTTTTCCGATTTTTTTCAAGGTCCCGCCCCGGATGACGGGACCATGACGGCCATATCCGAATGAAACACAACGAGAAATACTCCCCGTCTGGGGGCTAGCCCAGGATCCCGCCCCCGCCACTGGGATTATTCGCAGTAACCAAACCCCCTCTCCCTCGCTAGGCTGTGTTCTCAAAATGCTGGTTTTCTGTCCACCAATAGCTCTCGTAAGTAACGAAGGCAGAAAGCCAGCTTGATAAAAGCAGCAAAACTTCCCGCCAGCTTTTCATATCTCGTTGAGAATCGGCGAAACTTCTTCAGCCATCCGAAGCACCGCTCGACCACATTTCGCCTGCGATAACGAGCTTTGTCTAATACCAGAGGTCGTCCCTTATGGTGCCGCTGCTGGTCGCTGCGCTGCGGGATGACTGCTTTTATCCCTCTGCGCCGGAGTTCGGCCCGCAAAGCCCTGCTGCTATAGGCCTTATCTGCGGCAAGATGCGTTGGTCGCGTGCGATAACGGCCTGATGAAGTCGGGATCCTTGCCATGGCCAACGCACTTGTCGCATATCTGATTTCCGCTGATTGCCCCGGCGAAAGGCAGAACCCCAGCGGTAAACCATTACCATCAGTGACCAAGTGAATTTTGCTGCCAAAACCACCACGAGAGCGACCAAGTGCTTGATTCACCGGAGTGTTTTTTTACGCGCTCCGGCAGCATCTTTGGATACCCTGACATTGGAGCCGTCCAGGCACCACAGGTCGAAATCGATGAGCCCTTCTTCATTGAGCTTGAGCTGCAGCGCTTCCAGAATGGCATCAATCCGGCCTGCATCCTGCCAACGCCGGAAGGTGTTGTAGACCGAATTCCATGGTCCGAAACGTTCTGGAAGGTCTCGCCAAGGAGCTCCGGTGTGGAGTATCCAGAGAATGCCATCGAGCACTTGGCGCGGTTCATGGGTAGGGCGCCCGATCAGGCTTCGAGAAGGAAACTGGGGCTCGATAAGCCCCCATTGTGCATCAGTCAGCTGATAACGGTGGGACACGGAATGGATCTTAAGCTGTTGAGAAGATGTGAGATTATATCTTCATCACTTTAAGAACACAGCCTAGGCTGTTGCTGGCCAGGAAGTAGCCACTCGGCACCGGGTCAACCCGTCTACCAATCTCACCATAAGGATAGAGAGATGAGTCACGTGCAACAGTTGTTCAACGGGGGCGAGAGCGCCGGTACTTTCCAGCTCAACTTCAACAACAACCGTGTCTACGAGCTGTTTGGCCGGGAGTACCTCAAGTGCTATGCCAACCTCAGCGCCAAGGGGAAGATGAGCAAGCCCCTGCCCACCGGGCCGCTGAGCTACACCGTCGACTTCGCCATGGATTGCGGCTGCAGTTCGGTGCTGTTTGACTTCAACCTCGCCTACAAGAAGACCTTCGGCAACCAGTTGCAGGCCCCCCTGTGGCGCGAGTCGGACTACGAGGCCGTAGCTGGTGCTCTGCCAGCTGGTGCGCGAGGCACCGGCCAACCGCCTGAGCAACCATGATCAGTTCGCCGAGGCCGAGGCCTTCTTCAACGACATCAATCTGCCCGACACCGTCCGGGCGGTGGGCAGTGATCCCTATGCCGACAAGGACGGCCTGGTGGAGTTCATCGTGGCCAACGAGCTGCTGGACGATCCCGCAGTCATGGCCAAGCTGGCGGAACAGAAGGCCTACCTCATCGCCATCACCTCCGTGGTCACCGCCTACATCAACCGTTACGCCGAAGCCTATGGCGAGCAGTACAAGACGGATGCGGATCTCTGGGCCAGGGCCCTCTCCAAGATCCCCCTGATGGGGCCGAGCAAGATCGATCAGCAGAGCTACAGCCGCCACATCAAGGGGCTCAGCATCGCCACCGACTTCATCAACTTCATCATGGACGTGGTGGTGAGCCAGGGCACCACGGCGCTGGCCAGCTTCAACAAGTTCCTGCAAAAGCAGGGGGATGCCATCCGCTTCGGGGTGGAGAACAACAAGGACTTCACAAGACCATCACGGTGGGGGTCACAGTGGAAGTGTTCAAGGTGGGCAACGAGCTGGTCTATGTGCCGAAGATCAAGCAGTACCGCGTCAACTTCGACCGCCAGAACAGCAAGTTCACCTCCGCCTGTGCCAGCGCCGAGTTCGTCGACATCTACTTCAACTACCTCTATGCCGCCAACGTGTTCGACTACGAGGCCCTCAAGGACCCCGAGATCAAGCGCGACTTCGACAACTTCATCCAGAAGCAGCGCAAGGCACAAATTGAAGAAGCGGATACCTTCTTCAACGATGACTTCCCGCCCCTGGAACCCAAGCTGGTCAGCCGCAGCAAGGTCACGGTGTAACCCTGCCTGTCAAAAAAAACAGCCGGCAGATGCCGCAATGCTGTTCACTTAAGCGGAGCCGCATTGCGATTTACCGGAAAACGGGTCTTTGATATCTTCACCGCCCTGGGTCTCGATGGCCTGGGGCGTTTTTCTATGAACATGACGCCTATGCAGCCCCGCAACTCCGCCAACCTC
>NZ_JAGKRK010000089.1:5610-35223 GCF_017939325.1 Aeromonas sp. MaB10011B
CCGCTGAATCGCGCCACGGGCAGGGAGGTAAAGACCGTTTTCTCCTTGCCTGCCACCTCATAGGTCACTGCGCGAACTTGCCAGTGTGTCGGCAACGCCGGGTTTTTCTTGCGAGCCTGAGGCGAGACCGTCATTTGCAACAGACGGTCACCGTCGCCATAGCGCTCAAGTTCCGTGTATACCAGCCCCTTGCGTTCCGGGATGAGCCAGTGACGGTCGGTGTCTTCGGCCTGAATACGCAGCAACAGGTCGGCACCGAAGAAGCCTCTATCCAGCAGGGTCACTGACTTGTCCGGCAATGAGTGAATGAACTCGCTGGCCAGGGGGATTTCCCCTTTGCGGTACGGGCTGATGGCCGCGTTGGCAATGACATGCGAGCGGACATTCATGAGCGTGACCAACCGCAGCATCGGGTAGGGTGTCTGCCGGTTGGTTGAGGTGTTACCCGAGCCGAAATGTGCTCTGAGTTCAGGCATATCCTGGGTTCGGAACAGGGCCCCATCGATGGCAAAGACCTGTAAACCGTGCCAATGGTCTTCAGGATAACGTTCCAGCCCCCACACATCGGCGCACTGTTTGAACAGCCACTCGAGCGGCTGTTTGCCGAGTCGCTGACGGGCCTGAGACAGGGCACTGTCCGCGAGCAAGGCATCATTGGCCAACCCTTCTGCACAGATGTTGAGGCGCCGAGCGACCTCGGAGATGGGCTCATTGCGGAAAAAGGCCATCCCCACGACGAGCCACAAGACCATATCAGAAGGTAAGCGGCGTCGGCGGATAGTGGCCTTTTCAGACAAGGCGGCAGCGGCAGTAATCCATTCGTCGGGAATATGGTCGGCAAAAATGGCCAACCGAGCCAGCATGTCGCCAGATGCCTCAACAACATCGTTCAGATCGTTTGCAATAGACATAAAAAATCCGGAACCAGTGATTGGTTCCGGATTGTCCTACAGCAGAAGGATCGGTCAATGGATCCTTAACTGATCAGCATTGCGGCAGATGCCGGCTGTTTTTTTAGGTGGGCCTCAGGCCCGTTTCTCTTCAAGCCAGGCCCCCTGGCTCTGCATCTCGAACAGCTGGGCATAATGCCCCCCCAGCGCCATCAGCTCGCCGTGGGTGCCGCGCTCGCTCACCCACCCGCGGGAGAGCAGCAGGATTTCATCGGCATCCACAATGGTGGAGAGACGGTGGGCGATGGCGATGGTGGTGCGGCCACGGCGTGCCGCCGAGAGCGCCTGGGAGAGGGCGAGCTCGGTCTGGGAGTCCACGCTCGCGGTCGCCTCGTCCAGGATGAGGATGCGCGGATCCCCCACCAGGGCGCGAGCAAAGGAGAGCAGCTGGCGCTGGCCAGCGGAGAGGTTCTTGCCCCCCTCCTCCATCAGGGTGGCCAGGCCATCGGGCAGGCGGCGCACGAAATCGGCCAGCTGCACCTCCTCCAGGGCCTGCCAGAGCCGCCCATCCTCGATGCCGTCACGCCCAAGGCGCAGGTTCTCGGCCAGGGTGCCGACGAAGATGAAAGGATCCTGCTGCACCAGGCCGATGCTGCGGCGCACCGCCGAGAGAGCCAGGCCGTTCATGGGGTGATCATCGAAGTGGATGCTCCCCCGATCCAGGGGGTAGAAACCCATCAGCAGGCTGATGATGGTGGACTTGCCGCTGCCGGTGTGGCCCACCAGCGCCAGCATCTGGCCCGGCCGGGTGGCAAAGCTCACATCTTGCAGCACCTGCTGCTCCCCGTCGTAGGAGAAGCCCACCCCGTCGAAGCGTACCCGTCCCTCCAGGGGGCGCACCTCCCCGTCGGTGCTCTCGCGGGTTTCATCGAGCAGGGCGAATACCCGCTCCCCCGCCACCATGGCCTGCTGCAACTGGTTGAGCTGGTTGGTCATCTCGATGAGGGGCTCGATCATCCGCCCCAGATAGCTGATGAAGGCGTAAAGCACCCCCACCTGAATGGCCCCCGCCGTGCTCAGCCCCTCGTGGGCAAACAGGGCCAGCAGACCGATGAGCACCATCATGTAGAAGAGATCGATGAGGGGGCGCAGCAGGATGCCGTTGATCTTGAGGCTCTTGATCCGCGCCTGCCAGTGCTGCTGGTTCACCCCCGCAAAAGCAATGGCGAAGTGGCGCTCCTGTACCATGGCCTGGATCACCGGCATCCCCTGCAACGACTCGTTGAGACGGCTGTTGATGTCGGAGAGCAAGGATCGGGTCGCCCGCACCACGGGCACGCTCAGTTTCTGGTAGAGCCACATCACGGCCCCCACCGCCGGCAGCAGGGTGGCGCACACCAGCATCAGGTGAAAGTCCAGCAGCGCCATGGAGAGCAGGATGCCGCACAGGAGCACCACTTTTTGCACCAGGAGCCCTATCACCTGGACATAGAGGTTCATGATCGCCTCGGTGTCGTTGGTGATGCGGGAGATGAGGGAGCCCGAGCGGTGCTTGTCGAAATAGCGGGCAGGCAGGCGGATGGCGGTGGCGAACACCTGCTCGCGCAGACGCTGCACCACCGCCTGGGCGATGCGGTTGAAGCGCAGGGATTGCAGGTAGAAGCCGGCCGCCGACAACACCTGCAACCCCAGATAACCGGCGGCAAGGGCGGCGATGATGCCCCACTCCAGCCGGCGCGGCGCCAGGTAGTCATCGATGAAGAGCTTGATGAGCAAGGGACCCGCCACCTCGGCGCCGGTGGCGAGCAGCAGGCAGATGCCCGCCTGCACCAGCCAGCGGGGGTAGCTGGCGCAGTAGGCGAGCAGCCGTTTGATGGTTGGATTCACAGACTTGCCTCCAGCGCAACGTTCCACGGGAATTGACTCTCTTTGCTCCCCTCTCCGCTCGCGGGAGCCGGGCGGGGGGTGAAGGAAACCAGGGGCCTTGTCATCCTGTTCACAGGCTCTCCTCCACGTCCTGCTCCAGGCGCTGGTAGCGGACCATGTCCGCGTACCAGCCGTTCCTGGCCATCAGGGTCTCGTGACGGCCCCGCTCGCTGATCGCGCCCTGTTCCAGCACCAGGATCTCGTCCGCCTGCTCCACCGCCGTCATGCGGTGGCTCACCAGCACCAGGGTGCGCTTGTGGACCTTGAGGGCCAGCAGGATCTGCTGCTCGGTGTGGGCATCCACCGCCGAGAGGGCGTCATCCAGCACCAGGATAGGGGCATCCAGCAGCAGGGCGCGGGCGATGGCCAGACGCTGCTTCTGACCGCCGGAGAGGGTCACCCCCTTCTCTCCCACCTCGGTTTCATACCCTTTGGGGAAGCGACTGATGTCGTCGTGAACGCAGGCGATGCGCGCCACCCGCTCAATCTCCTCCCGGCTCGCCTCGGGGCGGCCCAGGGCGATGTTGGCCGCGATGGTGGTGGAGAACAGAAACGGCTCCTGGGGCACATAGGCAAACTGGCTGCGCAGCTCACCCAGCGACAGTTGCGAGATGGGCACCTCCCCCATGCGGATCTCCCCGGCCGTGGGGTTGGCCAGGCGCATCAGCAGCTTGAGCAGGGAGCTCTTGCCTGCCCCGGTGCGTCCCACTATCCCCAGCATGGCGCCAGCCTGCAGGGTGACATCCACCCCCTGCAACAGGGTGCGCTGCTCCAGCCGGTAGCCCAGCCCCAGCACCCGCAGGGGAAAGGCCGAGGCCAGCGCCATGGGATGGGCCGGCTCCTCGATGTCGCTGTGCTCCCCCAGCAGGCTTTCGATGCGCGAGTAGGCGGCGCTGCCCCGCTCGATGATGTTGAACAGCCAGGCGATGGCGAACATGGGCCAGATGAGCTGGCCGAGGTACATGGTGAAGCTGGTGAGCTCCCCCAGAGTCAGCTTGTCTTGCAGCACCAGGGCGCTGCCCCCTGCGACAGCCAGAAAATAGGAGCAGCCGATGCACAGGTAAATCACGGGGTCGAACTTGGCGTCGATGCGGGCCACCGCCATGTTGCGCTCCCCCGCCTGACGGGTCAGCTCGGCAAAGCCCTCGTCCTCTAGGGATTCGACCGCGTAGGATTTGAGCACCCGCACCCCGGAGAGGGCCTCCTGGGTCTTGTTGTTGAGGCGGGAGAAGGCCCCCTGAGCCGCCTTGAACTCCTTGTAGATCTGGGTCCCGAAGCGGTTCATGAAGAAGGCCATCACCGGCAGGGGCAGCAGGGAGAGCAGGGTCAGCTGCCAGGAGTACTGGCTGCACATGATGGAGAGCACCAGGATGCCGACGATGAAGGAGTCCACCAGGGTCAGTACCCCTTCCCCTGCGGTCATCTCCACCGCCTGGATGTCGTTGGTGGCGTGGGCCATCAGATCACCGGTGCGGTGGCGCTGGTAGAAATCCGGGCTCATGCGGGTGAAGTGGCTGAACAGCCGGTTGCGCAGCACGTAGGCGAGCCGGTAGGAGGCACCGAACAGCATGACCCGCCACACGTAGCGCAGCAGGTAGATAAGCAGTCCCAGGCCAAAAAGCCCCGCCAGATAGCCGGTCAGGGTGCCGCTGTCCAGGTCACCCTTGGCGATGCCATCCACCACCCAGCCCACCACCTTGGGGGGGATCACGGTAAACAGGGCCACCAGCATCAGCAGGGAGATGGCCACCAGATAACGCCGCCACTGATCCTTGAAAAACCAGCCAAGCCGCAAAAATACGCTCACAGAGAAGTCCTTGGTCGCGGCGCGCTGCCGCGTGATCATGAAGAGAAGCTCAATACAATCGCCCCCTGGCGGGGGCGAACGAGTGGGTCATCATAGCCTGAAGCGGGTGACTTGAGAACGATTGCTATCTTGCCCTCCCTCAGAGCCGCTTGTCGGGGGGCGAAAACGGGAAAGCGACCGACTCCTGCTGCTCCCCGGTGAGCAGGAAGTGGGAGACCTCCTCCCGGGTCTGGGTAAAGACCTGCTGCAACTGGTTGAGCTCCCCCTCGCTCAGCTCCTCCTGCAGCCGCAGCCGCCACTCCAGTTCCCCGGCCAGCAGTTGCAGGCGGGAAGCGGAGATGTTGGCCGAGACCCCCTTCAGGGTATGCAGCAAGCGGCACGCCACTTCGGGCTGCTGGCGACGCAGGGCGGTGCGGATGTCCCACAGATCGTCCTTGTGCTCGGAGAGGAACAGCTTGAAGAGGATCTGCAGCGCCTCCCTGTCATGCTCCAGCCGGCGCAGGGCATCCTCCAGATCCAGCACGCCCATGAGGGCCGGCGGCTTGACCTCGATGGGCACCTTGGGCTCCCCGCCGCTGCTCTTCACCCATTGCAGCAGGTTGTTGTAGAGATCGAGCTTGCTCACCGGCTTGGTGACATAGCCGTTCATGCCGACGCCAAGGCAGCGCTCCCTGTCCCCCGGCATGGCGCTGGCGGTGAGGGCGATGATGGGCACATCATGCTTGTCCACCATCTTGCGGATCTGGCGGGTGGCATCCAGCCCGTCCAGCACCGGCATCTGCAGATCCATCAGGATGACGTCGAACGGCTGCTCCGCCACCTGCTCCACCGCCTCGCGGCCGTTGTCCACCACGGTGACCTTGGCCTCCACCCGGCGCAGGTACTCCAGAATGAGCTGCTGGTTGACCCGGTTGTCCTCGGCCAGCAGCACCCGGGTACCACGCAGCAGCTCCCGGAACTGCTGCTGATCCCCCTGTGCCTCCGCCTGGCGGACCTTGCTGTCATGGGAGCTGCCGTTGAGCAGTTCGTCCACCTTGGCCAGCAAGGCGTTTTCGGTCATGGGCTTGGCCAGGAAGTGGGTCAGTC
Organism: Aeromonas sp. MaB10011B; assembly: GCF_017939325.1. Taxonomy (NCBI): domain Bacteria; kingdom Pseudomonadati; phylum Pseudomonadota; class Gammaproteobacteria; order Aeromonadales; family Aeromonadaceae; genus Aeromonas; species Aeromonas sp. MaB10011B. The sequence goes on from NZ_JAGKRK010000089.1 coordinate 11,320, forward strand.
CCATGCTTTCCATCCGCCCGTGCAGCCCCTCCCTGGACCAGGCGCTGGTCATCAGGACAGGCAGGCGCCGCCACTGGCTGTGCTGGTACATCTCGAGGGCCAAGTCCAGGCCATCCTCCTGACCCATGCGCCAGTCGAGGATGGCGAGGCGGATGTGATGCCCCTCTTCACGCAGCACCTGACGGGCGCGGGAGAGGCTGTTGACCGTGATGACGGACGCCCCCGCCCGCCCCAGGATGTCCTTGGCCAGTTCCAGCACCAGCTCATTGTCATCCATCATCAGGATCAGGGGCTGGTGATCGAAGAAGACCCGGCGCCCCGAGACCCCGTACACCGCTTGGGAGATGGGGATCTCGAACAGGAAGGTGGAGCCCACCCCGGGTTTGCTCTGCACGGTGATCTCCCCGCCCATCAGCCCCACCAGGCGCTGGGAGATGTTGAGGCCAAGCCCGGAGCCGCCATATTTGCGGGTATTGCCCGCCTCCAGCTGGGTAAAGGGCTGGAACAGCTGGGCCTGCTTCTCCGGGGCGATGCCGATGCCGGTATCCCGCACGCTGAAACAGACCCGCATGGGATGCTGGCTGGTGAGGGTGATGGCCACCTCCACCTCGCCCCGCTCGGTGAACTTGATGGCATTGTTCACCAGGTTGACCAGTACCTGACCGAGGCGCAGCGGATCCCCGCGCAGAAAGTCGGGCACGGCGGGAGACTTGTTGATGATGACCTCGATGTGCTTGCGCTCCGCCAGATCCGCGAACATGGCGGCGAGGGAGTCGAGCTGCTCGCTGAGATCGAAGTCGATCTCCTCCAAGGTCAACTTGCCGGACTCCACCTTGGTGAGATCCAGAATGTCGTTGATGAGCAGCAGCAAGGTGTCCGACGAGGATCTGATCTTGTTGAGATAGTCCCGCTGCTGGGGATCCAGACTGGTTTGCAGTGCCAGGGCGCTGAAGCCGATGATGGCATTCATGGGGGTGCGGATCTCGTGGCTCATGTTGGCCAGGAAGTCGCTCTTGGCCTGGGCCAGCAGCGCGGCATGGCGAGAGAGCTCGCTCAGCTTCTGGTTGCGACGCCACAGGGTCGCGGCCACCAGCGAGAAGCAGAGCAGCGCCCCCCCCAGCACCATCAGGTAGAAGCGGCTCTTGAGGGAGGAGGCCCGCTCCAGCTTGCTCTGCTTCCAGGCGGGCAGTGAGCTCAGCCCCTTCATCTCCACCACCTGATTGCGCAGGCGATGGTACTCCATCACCTGCTGATTGAACTCCTGGCCCAGCCGGACGAGGGCCGTGACCCTCGGCTGCTCGCCATAGCGGTCAAGCAGGTGCTGCTGGAGTTGCAACAGTTGCCGCTGCTCGTTCTGATCCCAGCTGCGTCGGAGGTAGTGGTGCAGGCGCATGAGTTCGGTAAGGTCGCGGTACTGCGCCTCACCGACCGGCAGGGTGCCTTGCAACGCCTTGAGCTGGCCCTGGAAGCGGGGAGCCAGATACTCGATGGTCATCTCCATGGTGTAAAGCCTGGCGAGATCCAGCAGATAACCGTCGATGTCCCGCTGCAACGCCTGGGAGCCGGGGTCGTCCACCGACTCCGGATCCTCGTGCACCAGCCTGACGAACCTGTCCAGGTGACTGGAAAGCAGGCTCAGACGTTGCTGTACGCTGCCATCGCTGGCCTTCTCGCGCCCCAGCAGATAGACGGTATCGGTATTGACCCGATTGAGCACCATCTCAGCCGCCACGCTCAAATCGAAGGCACGCTGCTGCTGGCTGAGCAACTGCCAGCAATAGGCAGAAAAGCCCACCAGCGATACGATGATAAGGCCAAAGACAACACGATTGCCCCGTGCAACACTCTTCATCCCGTCTCGATTCTCATGTCATGGTCGGCCATCCGGTGACATCAGGTCACGGCCGGAGGCCAACTGTGAAAAACCACTGAGTGCTATGTTACCGTTAGTCGGCGCTCTGATTGCAATAAAGATGTTGCCGGGCCATGAAATAAGGAAGCAATTATGTCACTTGTCACCACCTATTGTAGCCAATGCTTTACCCGCAACCGCCTGCCTGTCGAAAAAGAAGACTCAAACGCGAAGTGTGGCCGCTGCCGTCACGCCCTCTTCGAACAAACCCCGGTGGCGGGGCGTCAGGCCAGCTTCGATGCCCTGATCCAGTCCGACATCCCGGTGGTGGTGGACTTTTGGGCAAGCTGGTGTGGCCCCTGCCTGCAGTTTGCCCCCGTCTTTCAGGAGGTCGCCCGGGAGCTTGAGCCCCGCCTTCGCTTCGTGAAACTCGATACCGAGCAGGAGGCCGCCATCGCAGGTCGCTATGGCATTCGCAGCATTCCTACCCTGATGGTCTTCCAGCGGGGGGAGATCCTGGCACAGCGCAGCGGCTCCCTGCCCAAGAGCCTGTTCAAGGAGTGGCTGCTCTCCTTCACCTCCCCTGTCAAATGAAAATAAAATGTTTCATTTCTGTTTGATTGAAGATCCATCTTCACTTGACTCTGTGAGTCGCCACATGATTTGACCATATCCCCCTGTTTCAAACAGGGGGATATATGTAACCTCGGCATCACAACAACAACCATAAATTAACCGAGAGAACGTTATGCACACATCGGCTGTACCTCCGACTCCCCCCTCACGCTGGCTGGACATCAAGTCCGGGATCGTCATCCTGGATCTGCTCCTGCTCTGCGCCATGCTGGCATGGCTCCCGTTTGACCCCATGGTCAACAAGGGGCTGGCCATCCTAATCTTCATCGCCATCCTCTGGCTGACCGAGGCGGTGAACATCACCATCACTGCCATCTCCATCCCGGTGCTCGCCACCCTGCTCGGGGTGTTCGACATGAGCAAGTCGCTGACCGACTTTGCCAACCCCGTCCTGTTCCTCTTCTTTGGCGGCTTTGCCCTCGCTGCAGCCCTCTCCAAGCAGGGACTCGACACCCAGATCGCCGGCAAGGTGATGCAGCTCGCCAAGGGACACCTGGGCTGGGCTTCCATCGTGCTCTTCACCATCACGGCCGCCCTCTCCATGTGGATCAGCAACACCGCAACCGCGGCCATGATGATGCCGCTGGCCCTCGGCATGCTGAAAGGGCTGGACGTTCACAAGGAGCGCCGCACCCTTGTCTTCGTGCTGCTTGGCGTCGCCTATAGCGCCAGCATCGGTGGCATCGGCACACTGGTGGGCAGCCCCCCCAATGCCATCGCCGCCGCCCAGATGGGCTTGGGCTTCACCGACTGGCTGGAGTTCGGCATCCCCGTGGTGATCATCTTCATGCCGGTAGGCATCGGCCTGCTCTACTGGGTGACCCGTCCCAATCTCTCCCACCAGGTCAGCACCGAGCAGGTCACCATCGAGTGGACAGGTCAGCGCAAAGTGACCCTGGCCATCTTCCTGACCACGGTGCTGCTGTGGATTGGATCCCAGCCTCTTGCCAAGGCGCTGGGCGGCATTCCCCAGTTCGATACCCTGATCGCCATGGGCGCCATCCTGGCCATCGCCGTCAGCCGCGTCGCCAGCTGGGATGACATCAACCAGAACACCGACTGGGGCGTGCTGCTGCTGTTCGGGGGTGGTCTCACCTTGAGCGCCATCCTCAAGCAGACCGGGGCCAACGCCTTCCTGGCGGAGCACCTCTCCAGCGGCCTCTCCTCCATGCCCATCTTCGTGATCCTGCTCTGCCTGGCCGCCTTCGTGGTGTTCCTGACCGAGCTGGTCTCCAACACCGCCACTGCCGCGCTGCTGGTGCCGCTGTTCGCCGGGGTGGCCGAGGCACTGGGGGTCTCCCCCATCGTGGTCTCCGTGCTGATCGCCGTCGGCGCCTCCTGTGCCTTCATGCTGCCGGTGGCAACGCCTCCCAACGCCATCGTCTTCGCCAGCGGCCATATCCAGCAGCGGGAGATGATGCGGGCCGGCCTGGTACTGAACCTGGTGTTCACCGTCATCCTGACCATGCTGGCCTATTTCATGGGGGATATCCTCCACTGAGGTTCGCCCCCTAATGCCCCTCCAAGCCCCGCATCGCCGGGGCTTTTTCTCGCCCCGAAACCACCGCACTCCCTACCCGCGACATCACGGCGACATTAACTTGCACTTAAGAAATCGCCTCCATGATGCTGACAACGGCCATCACGCAGCCATGGCTGACGATGGCGATGATCATGGACATCACGACAAGGGGATCACCTCATGGGTAAGACGATGCAGAACAACCGTGAAATCAAGGTATGGGATCCGGTGGTCAGGGTATTTCACTGGGCCACTGTGCTGTTGTGCGTGCTGAATCTCTTCATCCTTGAAGAGGGGGCGCGCAACCACCGCTATGCGGGATATGCGCTGGCCGGACTGCTGGCACTGCGCATCGTATGGGGATTCATCGGCTCCTATCATGCCCGCTTCGCCCAGTGGCTGCCGACACCGACCGGCGTCATCACCTATCTCAAGGAAACGATCAAGGGGCGCCACCCCTACTACGCCGGTCAAAATCCTTTGGGGTCCTTGATGATACTGCTGCTGTTGACCTGCCTTGTCGGCACCGCCGCCAGCGGGATCATGACCGAATACGGGCCGCTCTCCGGCACCCATCGCATGGAAGAGATCCACGAGTTCTTTGCCAAGGGGCTGCAGGTGGCCATCTTCGTCCATGTACTGGCCGTCATCGCCCTGGATCGTCTGGTACGGGGTGATCTCGTCAGGGCGATGATCACCGGCAAGAAACGGGTGCCGGCGGACACCCGGGTGGTCGACAGGCCCTGAGCCTCCCTCAGCCCGACAGATGAAAAAAAACCCCGCATCGCGGGGTTTTTCACAGGAGCAGACATCAGCCGACGCTGCAGCTCGTCAGTTTCCAGATACGGTCTACGTAATCCTGGATGGAGCGGTCGGAGTTGAACTTGCCCATGGTGGCAGAGTTGATGATGGCTTTCTTCGCCCACAGGGCCGGATCCCGGTACCAGGCATCGATCAGCTTGTGCGCCTCGGAGTAGGACTCGAAATCCGCCAGTGTCAGGTAAGGGTCTCCCCCTTCCAGCAAGGAGCGCTTGATGGAGGCCAGCTCACCCGGACGACCCGGCGTGAAGTAGTCGGTATCAAACCAGTCCAGCACGGCTTTCAGCTCGGAGTTGGCGTAGTAGAAGTCATACGGGTTGTAGCCGCGCACCTTCAGGGACTTCACCTCGTCCACATTCAGACCGAAGATGGCGCAGTTCTCGGCACCCGCCTCTTCGGCGATCTCGATGTTGGCTCCATCCAGCGTCCCGATGGTGATGGCACCGTTCAGCGCCATCTTCATGTTGCCGGTACCGGATGCTTCGTAACCTGCGGTGGAGATCTGCTCGGAGACATCCGCCGCCGGGATCAGCTTCTCGGCAAGGCTCACGCGGTAGTTCGGCATGAACACCACTTTCAGCTTGCCCTGAATACGGGCGTCGTTGTTGACCCGCTCCGCCAGCTTGTTGATGGCGTAGATGATGTCCTTGGCCAGCTTGTAGCCGGGCGCCGCCTTGGAGCCGAAGATGAACACCCGCGGATGCATGTCATAGTCCGGGTTCGCCAGCAGGCGACGGTAGAGCGCCATGATGTGGATGAGGTTCAGTTGCTGGCGCTTGTACTCGTGCAGACGCTTGATCTGGACGTCGAAGATCGCCTCCGCGCTCACGTCGATGCCGGTTTCCGCCTTGATGACCTTGACCAGCTTCTCCTTGTTGTGGCGCTTGATGGTCATGAACTGCTGCTGGAACGCCTTGTCGTCGGCAAACTTCACCACGCTGCGCAGCTTGTCCAGTTGCAGCGGCCACTCCTTGCCCACCACCTCGTTGTAGAGTTCGGCCAGTTCCGGGTTGCAGGCCAGCAGCCAGCGACGGGGAGTCACACCATTGGTGACGTTGCACATCTTCTCGGGCCACAGCTCGGCATACTCGGGGAAGAGATCTTCCTTCACCAGCTTGGAGTGGATCTCGGCCACGCCGTTCACCTTGGAGGAGCCGATGACGCACAGGTTGCCCATACGCACCTTGCGCACGTCACCCTCTTCGATGATGGAGAGCTTGGCCTTGATGGCATCGTTGCCCGGCCACTTGGGCTCCACCAGCTCGTTCAGGAAGCGGGCGTTGATTTCATAAATGATCTCGAGGTGACGGGGCAGTACCTTCTCGAACAGGCTGACGGACCACTTCTCCAGCGCTTCCGGCAGCAGGGTGTGGTTGGTGTAGGAGAAGACCTGATAGCAGATGCCCCAGGCGGTATCCCAGTTCAGCCCCTCTTCGTCCACCAGCACGCGCATCAGCTCGGGGATGGCCACGGTGGGGTGGGTATCGTTGAGCTGGATGGCGATTTGCGCGGCAAAGTTGCTGAAGTCACTGCCATGCACCCGCTTGTAGCGACGCATGATGTCCTTGATGGAGCAGGCGCAGAAGAAGTACTGCTGGATCAGGCGCAGCTCCTTGCCGGCGTCGGTCTCATCGTTCGGGTAGAGCACCTTGGAGATGGTCTCGGCCTGGGCCTTCTCGGCCTGGGAGTCGATATAACCACCGGCGTTGAACACGTCCCAGTCGAAGAACTCGGAGGCGCGGGATTCCCACAGACGCAGGATGTTGACGGTGTGACCACCGAAGCCGACCACCGGAATGTCCCAGGGCACCCCTTTGATCTTGCGACCGGCGTGCCACACCTTCTTCAGGCCACCCTTGTCACCAAAGACGGTCTCCACGTAGCCGTAGAGCGGGATCTCCTGCACCGATTCCGGGCGGCAGATCTCCCAGGGGTTGCCATATTCGCGCCAGGAGTCCGGACGCTCGATCTGACGGCCATCCTGAATTTCCTGACGGAACAGGCCGTGCTCGTAGTGGATGCCATAGCCCACCGCCGGGTAGTTCAGAGTGGCCAGGGAATCGATGAAGCAGGCAGCCAGACGACCCAGGCCGCCGTTGCCAAGGGCCATGTCAGGCTCTTGTTCACACAGATCGGTCAGTTCCAGACCAAGTTCACCCAGCGCCTCTTCACAGACTTTGTAGAGGGAGAGGTTGTGCAGGTTGTTGGAGGTCAAACGCCCCATCAAAAATTCAGCAGAGAGATAGTGAATCGCACGAGTATCTTTCTTGAAGTGAGCCTGCTGAGTACGGGTCAGGCGCTCGTACACCTGTTCATTGACGGCGGCAGCGGTCGCTTTCCACCAGGCATCCGGAGAGGCTTTCTGTTCGCTTGTACCCAAGGTAGAACGCAGGTGACGCACGATACTCGCCTTGAGCTGATCTTTATCCAGTTGGAGATCCTGGTCTGTCTTCTTCTTGGTAGCCATAAACCATTTTCCTTCGTTACAAATAAAAAATGTCATCCCATCGGGTGGACCGGCGCTGTTGTTATCTCAGAATATGCTCCGGCGGGGGCATACTAGCTAAAGCCAAGGGTTTAAAAGTTAACGTGAGTCACACTTTAACGCATAAAAATGACAGTTTCACCATGAAAACCCTTTCCTTTAGCCAGCCTGAATGAAATATAAATTTCGTTTTAAATCATAGTGATATAAGAAAACAAAAAAGATAGTTTCATGAATAGGTTTTCAATGATTGCCTGTGACTGAAAATACGTGAAAATAACCGCCGGCTAGGGAGAAATTGAAAGCGCTTTCAATTCACACCCCCTCGTCAGGTAATAAAAAGGATGCCCCAATCGGAGCACCCTTTGATTTCAATTAACCATGTGCCTTGAACTGATTGCTCATAGGGTCGTAGTGATACCCGATCTGTTGCAGACGGGTAGCCAGCTGATCTTCTGTCATGTCGTAGTAAGCCAGCAGCTCTTCCAGACCATCACACTCCAGCCGCAGCTTCTCGTTGATGATCCCGAGCAGAATGTTCGCATCCAGTCGTTGCAAGGTACTAACGTCCATCTCGCTCCCTCCTCTCCCTATACAGGACTGTATAACCATGAGCGCCGACCCGAAGTTTGTCTACAGGTTAAAAAACACCCTGTATAAGGAAGATATAAATATCCTTTTTAATCATGTAGTTAAACTCATTTCCTGTTAATCGGCTCACACTTTTAGCCACAAATGACTTGTCACTCCTTGCGAACAGAACTACTGTATGCGCATACAGCATGGTTATTCATACAGGAACGACATATGAGCCAGCCCCTGAATCTTTGCCCCCCCTCCTCCTCTGCCGGTCTGATCACCACCTGGCCCACTCGCCATCAGAGCAAGATGGGACAAGAGCAGCGGCGCGGCCCTCTCCATCAGGAAGCGCCGCTGCTGGATGCCCTGGGGCAACTGAGTCAGTCTGACAGTGGCTGGATCCTGCTCGTCGCCCCGCCCGGTCTGCCCGCCGCCGCGCAATTGCAGGCCAGAGGGATCAATCCTGCCAGGGTGCTTGTCGTGCACGCCCCCAAGATCAAGAATTGGCAGCGCCTGCTGGAGCAGAGCCTGATCAATGGTCACTGCGCCGCCGTGCTGACCTGGCTGCCCGAACAGGTCGCCCTGGACCGGAGCACATTGAGCACCCTGGGCCAGCGTGCCGGTGTCCTGACCCGCTTCTTCGAGCCCGCAACCCCTCTGGGTGGGGCACTGAGCTACGGCGGCCAGGATATCTACCTGAACCACTGATCGCCCCTTCGGCGTGACAGCCAATGCGCCGGCATTGCCCACCGGGTTATCCAGGCTTCCGACCCGGGATGCCATGGCGACAAAGACAAAGCAGCACAGCAGCACAGCAGCACAGCAGCACAGCAGCACAGCAGCACAGCAGCACAGCAGCACAGCAGCACAGCAGCACAGCAGCACAGCAGCACAGCAGCACAGCAGCACAGCAGCACAGCAGCAGTAAATTTGCTCAGGCCCAGACCGTCAAATGGGGCCCGCAAAAAAAGGCGACCCGAGGGTCGCCTTTCAACATGCTGCTGTACGGGGGCTAATCGCCCTCCGTTTGCATCGAAGTCCGATTGATCAAGCCAGCTTGGTCTCCAGCTCGGCAATTTTGGCGGACCAGTAGGCCGGGCCGGTCTCGTGGATGTTGTTGCCCTGGGAGTCGACCGCCACGGTGACCGGCATGTCTTCCACCTCGAACTCGTAGATGGCCTCCATCCCCAGATCGGCAAAGGCCACCACGCGCGCCTTCTTGATGGCTTTCGCCACCAGATAGGCGGCGCCGCCCACCGCCATCAGGTAGACAGCCTGGTGCTGCTTGATGCTCTCGACCGTCTTGGGGCCGCGCTCGGACTTGCCGATCATGCCGATGAGGCCGGTTTCTCCCAGCATCATGTCGGTGAATTTGTCCATCCGGGTGGACGTGGTGGGGCCAGCCGGGCCGACCACCTCGTCACGCACCGCATCGACCGGGCCCACGTAATAGATGAAGCGGTTGGTGAAATCGACCCCTTCCGGCAGTCCTTCACCTTTTTTCAGCATGTCGGCGATGCGCTTGTGGGCGGCGTCGCGGCCGGTCAGGATCTTGCCGGAGAGCAGCACGGTATCACCGCTCTTCCAGCTGGCAAGCTCTGCCTTGGTGATGCCATCCACGTTGACCCGGCGCACATTGCCACCGGACTCACGGGTGATCTCCGGCCAGTCTTCCAGCCTGGGGGGTGTCAGCTCCGCCGGGCCGGAGCCATCGAGTTCGAAATGCACGTGACGGGTGGCGGCGCAGTTGGGGATCATCACCACGGGCTTGGAGGCGGCGTGGGTCGGTGCGGATTTCACCTTCACATCCAGCACCGTGGTCAGGCCGCCCAGCCCCTGGGCACCGATCCCGAGCTTATTGACCTTGTCATAGAGCTCGACCCTCAGCTTCTCTTCGGTGGTCTCGGGACCACGGGCAATCAGCTCCTGGATGTCTATGTGCTCCATCAGAGCTTCCTTGGCGAGCACCGCCGCCTTCTCGGCGGTGCCGCCGATGCCGATGCCGAGCATGCCGGGCGGGCACCAGCCAGCCCCCATGGTCGGCACCGTCTTGAGCACCCACTCCACGATGTCGTCGGAGGGATTGAGCATCACCATCTTCGATTTGTTTTCGGAGCCGCCGCCCTTGGCCGCGATACTCACTTCCACCTTGTTGCCCGGGATCATGTCGATGTGCACGACAGCGGGGGCATTGTCTTTGGTGTTCTTGCGGCTGCCGGCCGGATCCGCCAGCACGGAGGCGCGCAGCGGGTTGTCCGGATTGGTATAGGCGCGGCGGGTGCCCTCATCCACCATCTCCTGGACCGTCATGTCGCTGTCCCACTGTACCTGCATGCCGATCTTGACGAAGCAGGTGACGATACCGGTGTCCTGACAGAGCGGGCGATGACCTTCGGCAGACATGCGGGAGTTGATCAGAATCTGGGCCAGGGCATCTTTGGCGGCCGGGTTGATCTCGCGGTCATAGGCGGCCTTGGCGGCCTGCACGAAATCGAGGGGGTGGTAGAAGGAGATGTACTGCAGGGCGTCAGCAATGGAATCGATAAAGTCCTGTTTTCTAATGATGCTCATATCATCCTCACTGGTCCTTGTTATCGCTTGCGCGAGCAAGGGCTTCCATATGAGCCGGGCCTTCGGCAGGTGGCAAATGCACCTGGAGCCGGCAGACTGCGGCGTGTTTTTATAACGGTGTTTTTCTTAAAAATGCCGGCGGCCATGATACGCTTGACCACCCGAACCGGCTAGGGAGCCGGGCGCAAACTGTTGCCTATGTAACAAAAAATGAAACCAAGACTGCATATCCACCATTTCGACCCGCAGGCCTCGCTCCACACCTGGTTTGCCTGCCTGCAACACCAACCCTGGGCCATCCTGCTGGAATCCGCCGGCCCCCTGGGGGCTGACAACGGTTTTGACATCATCAGCGCCGATCCGCTTGCCACCCTAGAAACCCGGGGTACCAGCACCTGCCTCACCCAGGATAACCACCAGCACCATCATGACGGCGATCCCCTCGCCCTGCTCGCCAAGACCCAGCAAGCCCTGCTTGGGGAGCGCGTTGAGGATGACTCGGGATTGCCGTTTATCGGGGGAGCCCTGGGACTCTTTGGCTACGATCTGGGCCGACGATTCGAGCGTCTGCCCGCAGTGGCGCAACAGGACATCCAGGTGCCCGACATGGCGGTCGGGATCTACGACTGGGCGCTGCTGCGAAATGTCGCGACGGGACACTGGCAACTGGCCCACTGGGGTGATGAAGCCGGCCTCGCCCGCAGGCTCGACTGGCTGATGGCGCAGCGCGAACGAACCACCCTCCCCCTTCGCCTGACCGGCCCCTGGCAGAGCAACATGACGCGGGCCGAATACGGAGACAAGTTTGCCCGTATCCAGGCCTATCTGGCGGCGGGGGATTGTTACCAGATCAACCTGACCCAGCGCTTCAGCGCCCCTTATCAGGGGGATGAATGGTCCGCCTATCTCGCCCTGAGCGCCGCCAACAAGGCGCCGTTCTCCGCCTTTGTCCGCCTGCCGCACAGCGCCATTCTGAGCCTCTCCCCGGAGCGTTTCCTGCTGCTCGACAAGCGCCATATCGAGACCAAGCCCATCAAGGGCACCCGGCCTCGCCACCCTGATCCCGCCCAGGATGCCAGGGTGGCCGAGTCGCTCGCCAGCGCCGACAAGGACAGATCGGAGAACCTGATGATCGTCGATCTGCTGCGCAACGACATCGGCCGGGTGAGCCGGCCGGGGTCGGTCACGGTCCCGCACCTCTTTGCCGTGGAATCCTTCCCGGCGGTGCATCATCTGGTTTCCACCATTCACGGAGAACTGGATGCGCGCTGGCAAGAAGTGGATCTGCTGCGGGCCTGCTTCCCCGGCGGCTCCATCACAGGGGCTCCCAAGATCCGGGCGATGGAGATCATCGAGGAGCTGGAACCGGTGCGGCGCAATGCCTACTGCGGCAGCATCGGTTATCTGAGTCAGCACGGAAGGATGGATACCAGCATCTGCATCCGTACCCTGATCGCCGAAGCCGGTCAGCTGCACTGCTGGGCGGGGGGCGGCATCATCGCCGACTCCGATCCCGACGCCGAATATCAGGAGACCTACGACAAGGTGGCCCGCATCCTGCCACTGCTCGATGCCCTTTGACCCCATCCGGCCCTGCGGGGCCGACACAAGGAGACCCATGGAGATGACGAGTGCCGAGCTGCTGACCCGCTTTTTGCTGCAGCGCCCCGCCCCCGCCCATCGCCTGGCACTGGCCGGGCTCAAACCTGCCGCCGTGTTGATCCCCCTGGTGGAGCGCCCCGAGGGCCTGCACCTGCTGCTGACGCGCCGCAGCGCCGCCCTGCGCCACCACCCGGGGCAGATCAGCTTTCCCGGCGGGCGCCAGGACCCGGAAGACCGGGACCTCATTCACACCGCGCTCAGGGAAACCGAGGAGGAGCTTGGCATTCCCCCCTCCCAGATCCGGATCATCGGCAGCCTCACCCCTCTCAATACCGTCTCACGCTACGATGTGCTGCCGGTCCTCGCCATGCTCGACCCAGGCTACGGGCTGACCCTGAGCCAGGACGAGGTGGCCCAGGCCTTCGAAGTCCCCCTCGCCCACGTGCTGGATCCGGGGCAGCACATAGCCCTGAGCCTGCCAAGGGCGGACGGACGTCACACCATCTATTGGATCCCTTGGGAGCAATCTTTCATCTGGGGGGCCACTGCCAGCATGATCCGCCAGCTTGCCCAACACATCTCGACATAACATTTCGACAACATGATGAGGTGGGAAATTATCCAGTTAACATTCAAATAACACTGCATTTGATAAATAAATTTTGATTTTTTATTCTTTTGATCACATTTATACAAGAAAGTACGGGTTTTAGCCGCACAAAGGTGAATTTGATCAACATTTTTGATTAAAAAGAAAGTATTCTTGCGCCGACTAATTAAAACCACACATTCGGGGTGAGACACATGTCCAATACTGTCACTGGCGCACAGGATGTTGCAGCCGCACAGGAGCAAGGAATCAGCTCGGTCCAATCTCGCGGTTGGAGTAAACAAGACACCACCTGGGTGATCAGCCTGTTCGGTACCGCCGTCGGTGCAGGTATCCTGTTCCTGCCCATCAACGCCGGCATGGGTGGCTTCTGGCCGCTGGTAGTGATGGCGCTGCTGGTCGGCCCCATGACCTACCTGGCACACCGTGGTCTGGCGCGCTTCGTGCTCTCCTCCAAGCAGCCCAATGCCGACATCACCCAGGTGGTGGAAGAGCACTTCGGCGTGGGTGCCGGTAAATTGATCACCCTGCTCTACTTCTTTGCCATCTACCCCATCGTGCTGATCTACGGCGTGGGCATCACCAACACGGTGGAAAGCTTCCTGGTCAACCAGTTGCAGATGACGCCGCCCCCGCGCTGGATCCTCTCCATCGTGCTCATCATGGCCATGATGTCCGTGATGCTGGCTGGCGAGAAGCTGATGCTGAAAGTGACCGAGTTCCTGGTCTATCCGCTCATCGCCATTCTGGCGGGTATCTCCCTGTACCTGATCCCGGACTGGACCGGTGCGGCCCTGAATGAAATGCCGAGCACCAAGGATTTCGCCACCACCCTGTGGCTGACCATCCCGGTGCTGGTGTTCTCCTTCAACCACAGCCCGGCCATCTCCAGCTTCGCCCTGGCTCAGCACCGTGATCACGGTGAGCATGCCGTCGCCAAGTCCGACGCCATCCTCAAGCGCACCGCCATCATTCTGCTGGGCTTCGTGATGTTCTTCGTCTTCTCCTGCGTGATGAGCCTGACGCCGGCCCAGCTGGCAGAAGCCAAGTCCCAGAACATCGCCGTGCTCTCCTACCTGGCCAACCAGCATGCGAGCCCCATCATCTCCTACTTCGGTCCGCTGGTTGCCTTCGTGGCCATCGTCTCCTCCTTCTTCGGCCACTATCTGGGTGCCCGTGAAGGTCTGAAAGGGATGATCGTCCAGAACATGCGCAGCTCCGGCAAGGCACCGAACCACAAGAAAGTGGAGCTGTTCATCATCGCCTTCTTCATCCTGACCCTGTGGGGCGTGGCCGTGATCAACCCCTCCATCCTCGGGATGATCGAATCCCTGGGTGGCCCCATCATCGCCACCATCCTGTTCCTCATGCCCATGTACGCCATCAAGCGCGTTCCGGCCATGGCGAAATACCAGGGTCAGATCAGCAACGTCTTCGTGGCGACCATGGGCCTTATCGCCATCTCCGCCATCCTTTATCAACTGGTCGGCTAAGCCTTCCTGCGATACCGTCGGGCCAGCATCTGGCCCGGCGCCTCCCACAGCCCGGCAGATCTCCTCTGCCGGGCTGTGTTCGTTGTGATCATAAGGTACTGGGCTCAGATGATCAGAGCCCCCTGCCCTCAAATCAGAGACAGCCCTTTCACCCACTCTCTTTCCCCTTGGTGACAGCTTGCCGCTCATATTCCTTCCCCAATGACACACGACCAAGACGTACTGTGTTATCCCGTCATCTGCTGCGCGCCATCGGCCTTGCCAGACAGAACACCAGAGCCCTTGTCCTTACCAGGAACGCCCGCTCTTCGGGGTTTAGCCCAGAGAGCCGACACCCCCACCCAATGGAGCCTTTCTTCAAGGTACTCAGGGAAAGTACCGGCTACAGGGCGCAGGCAAACCGCCGAGAGGGCCTTGACCGGGCTTCCCGTACAGCGTCCGAAGAGCAGATGACCCCTTCGGTCACCAGAGGGGATGTCACACGCCGCCATGCTGACAGCACAATCAGCCCGATATGCCCGGCGAATGCAGCGCCGGGCACGTTTGTACAGGGAATGGCTTGTTGGCGGTGGCGAGAACACGTAAGGCAGCCAACGGGCCCCTCCCGAGAAATCACACAGGGGGATCCGAGCACTGTCAGTGCCATGACACGGCGAGAAGGTGCAGGGCGCCTGACGCGCGCGCAAATAAAAAGCGCCCTCCGAAGAGGGCGCCTGTGCAGAGCGGAAAGTCTGAGGGGATCAAGCTTCGCGGCTGGGGACCGGGGCGGCATCCAGCAGGCTCTCATCCTCGGCCATGCAGGCCGCCGCAGTGAACAGCACGTCGGTGGAGCTGTTGAGGGCCGTTTCGGCGGAATCCTGCAACACCCCGATGATGAAGCCAACGGCCACCACCTGCATGGCGATGTCGTTGCTGATACCGAACAGGCTGCACGCCAGCGGGATCAGCAGCAGGGAGCCGCCCGCCACACCGGAAGCGCCACAGGCACTGATGGTGGCGACGACGGAGAGCAGAATGGCGGTTGCCATGTCCACTTCCATCCCCAGGGTATGCACCGCCGCCATGGAGAGCACGGTAATGGTGATGGCGGCGCCGGCCATGTTGATGGTGGCCCCCAGCGGGATGGAGACCGCATAGGTGTCTTCCGGCAGGCGCAGCCTCTCGGCCAGGGCCATGTTGACCGGAATGTTGGCGGCGGAGCTGCGGGTGAAGAAGGCGGTCACACCGCTCTCTTTCAGGCAGGTCAGCACCAGGGGATAGGGGTTGCGCTTGATCTTCCAGAAGACGATGAGCGGATTGACCACGAAGGCGATGAACAGCATGCAGCCGATCAGTACCACCAGCAGCTGGGCATAGCCAAACAGCGCATCGAAGCCGGTTTCAGCCAGGGTGGAGGCAACCAGGCCCAGGATGCCGAGTGGAGCGCAACGGATCACGGCCTTGACGATGGCGGAAACCCCGTGGGACACATCGGAAATCAGTGATTTGGTGCTCTCATTGGCGTGACGCATGGCGATACCAAGGCCGATGGCCCAGGCCAGGATGCCGATATAGTTGGCTTCCAGCAGTGCTTTCACCGGGTTGGTCACCACGTTGAACAGCAGGGTCTGCAGCACTTCCGTGATGCCCCCCGGCGGCGTGATCTCGGTAGCGCCTGCCACCAGATGCAGGTTGGAGGGGAAGAGGAAGCTCGCCACCACTGCCACGGCAGCCGCCAGGAAGGTACCCAGCACATAGAGCAGCAGGATCGGTTTCATGTTGGTCTTCTGACCCTGCTTGTGGCCGATGATCGCCGACATCACCAGCACGAAGACCAGCAGCGGCGCCACGGCCTTCAGGGCGCCGACGAACAGGCTGCCGAGCAGACCCGCCGCCTTGGCCCACTCGGGCATGAACATCGCAAGAAGGATACCGAATACCAGACCGACTAGGATCTGGCTAACCAGACTGGTGCTGTTGACCAGTCGAATGAGGGGGTGTTGTTGTGTCATCAAGTAGTCCCTGTGCACTCATGGTGCGTGAATCATTAGTCCTGTTGGCAACCAGCCCCGCGCATTGGCACCGGTCCGTTGACGGTGACGCCGTGGGCAGCTCTTCTGGTGGATCTGTCCCGTTCGCGTGGGGTTGCGGACAAGAATATCCCATCTGCCATGGTTTTTTTCCACATAATCACTGAAAAATATCAGGGTTACCTCACAAAAAATCTACAACAATGTGATAACACAATATCAACCACGGTCAAAATGTCACCAAACCAGTCCGATCATCGGCCACCACTGGGCCAGAAGTGATATGATGACGCCCTTTTTCAGGGAGCCTTGCCATGATCACCTCTTTATTGACCCGACACTTCGGCTTTGATCGCTTGCGGCCCGGGCAGGAAGCGGTGATCAGTCGTCTGCTGGCCGGCAAGAGCGCCGCAGCCATCTTCCCGACTGGCGCGGGGAAATCCCTCTGTTATCAATTGCCCGCCCTCGCACTGCCCCACCTGACCCTGGTCATCTCTCCCCTGCTGGCCCTGATGCACGATCAGCTCGCCTTTTTGCGCAGCAAGGGGATCGCCGCCGCCACTCTGGACTCCAGCCAGACAGCGGAAGAGAGCCGGCGCGTGATGCAGCAGGCCAGCGATGGCAAGCTCAAGATCCTGATGATTTCGGTGGAGCGCCTCAAAAATGAGCGCTTTCGCCGCTTCATCGCCCACATCCCCCTGTCACTGCTGGTGGTGGACGAGGCCCACTGCATCTCGGAGTGGGGCCACAACTTTCGCCCCGACTACCTCAAGCTGCCGGATCATCGCCGTGAACTGGCCATTCCCCAGGTGCTGTTGCTGACCGCCACCGCCACCCCGGCCGTCATGGCGGACATGCAGGCAAAATTTGCCATCGACCGGGACGATCTGGTGGTCACCGGTTTCTACAGACCCAATCTGGATCTGGCCGTCCTCCCGCTGGCCGGCAGTGCCCGCGATACATGGCTGCGCGAGGAGCTGCACCGGAATCCGGCCGCCCCCACCATCGTCTACGTGACTCTGCAACACAGCGCAGAGCAGTGCGCCGCGCAGCTACAGGCCAGCGGCATCCGGGCATGCGCCTACCATGCGGGGCTCGATCCCGCCCTGCGCAGCCAGATCCAGCATGACTTCATGGCTGGCAGACTCGACTGCATCGTGGCCACCATCGCCTTTGGCATGGGCATCGACAAGGCCGACATTCGCCGGGTCATTCACTACGACCTGCCCAAGTCCATCGAGAACTACAGCCAGGAGATAGGCCGCGCCGGACGTGACGGGCTTCCCTCCCGCTGCACCGTGCTGGCGAGCCGCGCCCAGTTGCCGGTACTGGAAAACTTCGTCTATGGGGATACGCCGGACAGGGACGCCATCGCGCACTTGCTCGATATCGTGCGCCAGAGCGGCGCCGAGTGGGAATTCAGCCTGCTGCGCCTCTCCAACGAGACCAACATTCGCCAACTGCCCCTCAAGACCCTGCTGGTCTATCTGGAGATGGCGGGGGTCATTGCACCGGCCTACAGCTACTTTGCCGAGTACCGTTTCAGGTTCGTACTGGAAAAACAGGCGATCCTCGCTCGTTTCAATTCCGAACGCCGCCAGTTCCTGGAGCAGGTCTTTGCCTGCGCCCCCCAGGCGCGCACCTGGTGCACCATTGACTTCGAGGCGCTGTGGCAGGGATATCAGGGAGAACGCCAGCGCGCCGCGGCGGCGCTGGACTACCTGCAGCAGCAGGGTTGGATCGAGCTTGAAAGCAAGCAGATGACCGAGCTCTATCGGGTGCTGAGCCAGCAAATCGATACCGTGACCCTGGCCGAAGAGCTGCATGGATTGTTTGAAAAGAAAGAGCAGAGCGAGCTGGCCCGCCTTCAGGCACTGCTGGCCTTTTTCACCTCGACCACCTGCCTCAGCCATGAGCTTGCCCGCTATTTTGCCGACGACGCCGCCCCCGAGCGCTGCGGGCACTGTTCCGTCTGCCGGGGAGAGATCGCCGTGTTGCCGCCGTTGCCATCACCGGGCTTGCCCAACGAGCACGGTTTGCGCGCCTGGTGCGATCCGCTGATCGCCCTGTGCCATCAGCGCCATCCCAGGATCCTGACCCGTTTCCTGTGTGGCATCGCCACCCCGCTGACCACCCGTCTAAAGGCCAGGGATCTGGCCGGTTTTGGCCAGTTGGCGAACCATCCCTTCGCCGAGGTGCTGGCGGTGGTGTCAGCCCTCTATCCCGCCGAATCCTGAGCTTGCAGGTTTGGCGCCGTTCAGGCGCTGAAAAAATAAGACCCTCGCGGATGCGAGGGTCAAGCCAACGGAAACGTGCTTAAACAGAGCTTAGTATCTGCACAATCACCCACTCTCTTGCTAAAGCGATGACTGCTCGACACAGGACCAATCTAGAGCAGCCAGAATGTAGCGTCAATGTAAAAATTAGAGCAAAAGCACCAAGCAAGTAACATTACGTTGACGTAAGCGACACGTCTTTTTACCCTCTATTCCCTGCCGCCCTTGCCCTTGCTGGCACCGCCCCCTGACAAAACAGAGCGTCACCATTTTCTCCCTCTGGCACACAAAGATTTATTTTTTATGTCTTTGACATTTGCATCACTGTCGTGGCAAAAATAATTTAACAGTCAGTAACATAGGTATGTCACTTACTGCTTCTTCCCGCACGAGGATCGGGAAGCTCCCGCACAAACTTAAACCAATGATGGCGATGGATTACTGGGGGCTGTTGACTAGGCTTAAGAGGTAAACAGAACAAAAGTAGTGATCCACTCTTTTTCAGGGCAAGCGACTATAACGAGGGCTAAGTTATGGGCATCTTCGAGCACTATCAACAGCGGTATGAGAAGGCCAGAGAGGAGGAGTACAGCATCCAGGAGTTTCTGGATATGTGCAAACAGGACAAATCCTGCTACGCCTCTGCCGCCGAACGTCTGCTGACCGCCATCGGCGAGCCGGAAATGATCGACACCTCGACCAATCCACGTCTCAGCCGTCTCTTTTCCAACCGCGTCGTCGCGCGTTATCCCGCTTTCAAAGACTTCTATGGCATGGAAGAAGCCATCGAACAGATTGTCTCCTATCTCAAACATTCCGCTCAGGGTCTGGAAGAGAAGAAACAGATCCTCTATCTGCTCGGACCGGTTGGCGGCGGTAAATCCTCGCTGGCAGAGAAACTCAAATCCCTGATGCAAAAAGTGCCCATCTATCGCATCAAGGGCTCACCAGTGAATGATCACCCCTTCTGCCTGTTTGACATCGACGAAGATGGCGAAATCCTCGAGAAGGAGTACGGCATCCCTCGCCGTTATCTGCGCCCCATCATGTCTCCCTGGGTCGCCAAGCGCCTTCACGAGTTTGGCGGCGACATCACCAAGTTCAAGGTGGAGAAGGTGAACCCCTCCATCCTCGATCAGATCGCCATCGCCAAAACCGAACCGGGGGACGACAACAACCAAGACATCTCCTCCTTGGTCGGCAAGGTCGATATCCGCATGCTGGAACACTTCGCCCAGGATGATGCCGATGCTTACTCCTACTCCGGTGCGCTATGCAAGGCAAACCAGGGGATGATGGAGTTCGTCGAGATGTTCAAGGCCCCCATCAAGGTGCTGCACCCGCTGCTGACGGCGACGCAAGAGGGGAACTACAACGGTACCGAAGGGCTCTCCGCCCTCCCCTTCGACGGCATCCTGCTGGCCCACTCCAACGAATCCGAGTGGCAGCAGTTCCGCAACAACAAGAACAACGAAGCCTTCCTCGACCGTGTTTACATCGTCAAGGTGCCCTACTGCCTGCGCGTCTCGGAAGAGGTGAAGATCTATGAAAAACTGCTGTTCAACAGCGAGCTGACCGAGGCCAAATGCGCACCGGGTACTCTGGAGTTGCTGGGCCAGTTCTCGGTGCTGTCGCGGCTCAAGGAGCCGGAAAACTCCAGCCTCTATTCCAAGATGCGAGTCTATGACGGCGAGAGTCTCAAAGACACGGATCCCAAAGCGAAAAGCTATCAGGAGTACCGGGATTATGCGGGGGTTGACGAGGGCATGAACGGCCTTTCCACCCGTTTCGCGTTCAAGATCCTCTCCCGTGTCTTCAACTTCGACCACGCGGAAGTGGCAGCCAACCCGGTGCACCTCTTCTATGTGCTGGAGCAGCAGATAGAGCGCGAGCAGTTCCCGCAAGAGCTGCACGATCGCTATCTGGAGTTCATCAAGGGTTACCTGACTCCGCGCTACGTCGAGTTCATCGGCAAGGAGATCCAGACCGCCTACCTCGAGTCGTATTCAGAGTACGGTCAGAACATCTTCGATCGCTACGTCACCTACGCCGACTTCTGGATCCAGGATCAGGAGTATCGTGACCCAGAAACCGGCCAGCTGTTTGACAGAGCGTCTCTCAACAGCGAGCTGGAGAAAATTGAAAAACCTGCCGGGATCAGCAACCCGAAAGATTTCCGCAACGAAATCGTCAACTTCGTGCTGCGTGCCCGGGCCAACAATGCAGGCCGTAACCCCAACTGGACCAGTTACGAGAAGCTGCGCACCGTGATCGAGAAGAAGATGTTCTCCAACACGGAAGAGCTGCTGCCGGTTATCTCCTTCAACAGCAAAACCTCGGCTGAGGAGCAGAAGAAGCACGATAACTTTGTCGAACGGATGATGGAGAAAGGCTACACACGTAAACAGGTGCGGCTGCTCTCCGAGTGGTATCTCAGGGTACGCAAGTCATCCTGACCCTGCCGTGTTCAAGGGGGAGTTATGGCGCATTTTATCGACCGCAGGCTCAACGGCAAAAACAAAAGCGCTGTCAATCGGCAGCGCTTCATCCGCCGCTACAAGAAGCAGATAAAACAAGCGGTCTCGGATGCTGTCTCCAAGCGCAGCATTCAGGACGTGGACAAGGGTGAGAGCATCAGCATCCCGACCAAGGACATCGGGGAACCCCATTTTCATCAGGGTCATGGCGGCAAACGGGAGATGGTGCATCCAGGCAACGACCAGTTCGTATCTGGTGACAAGATTGACCGGCCCAAAGGGGGTGGCGGCGGCCAAGGGAGTGGCGAGGGCCAGGCTTCGGATCAAGGAGAGGGAGTCGATGATTTCGTCTTCCAGATCTCCAAGGACGAGTACCTGGACTTGCTGTTCGAGGATCTGGAGCTGCCGCGGCTGCAAAAGACCCAGCTCAACCAGCTGATGGAGATGAAGACCTATCGGGCCGGCTACACCTCCAACGGGGTGCCTGCCAACATCAACGTGGTGCGCTCCCTGCAAAATTCGCTGGCGCGGCGCATGGCGCTGCAGGCAGGCAAGAAACGTCAGTTGTGTGAACTGGAGGAGCGCCTGGCCCAGCTGGCTTGCGAGCCCAACGACCATTTCGCCGAAATGGCGCAACTTGAAAAAGAGATCAGGGAGCTGAAACGACGCATCGATGCGGTCCCCTTTATCGACACCTTCGACCTCAAATTCAACAACTTTGTCAAACGGCCCGTCCCCTCGAGCCAGGCGGTGATGTTCTGCCTGATGGACGTCTCCGGTTCCATGGATCAGGCTACCAAGGAGATGGCCAAGCGTTTCTATATCCTGCTTTATCTATTCCTGAGCCGGACTTACAAGAATGTCGAGGTGGTCTACATCCGCCACCACACCCAGGCCAAGGAGGTGGACGAGCACGAGTTCTTCTACTCCCAGGAGACCGGCGGCACCATCGTCTCCAGTGCGCTCAAGATGATGAACGACATCATCAACGAACGTTATCCCGCCAACCAGTGGAACATCTATGCGGCGCAGGCCTCTGATGGTGACAACTGGGCCGATGACTCACCCCAGTGCAGGGAGATCCTGATGCGCGACATCATGCCGCGGGTGCGTTACTACTCCTACATCGAGATCACTACCCGCGCCCACCAGACCCTGTGGCACGAATATGAGGCGGTGGCAGAGCAATACGCCCACTTCGCCATGGAGCACATTCGCAAGGTCGAGGACATTTATCCGGCGTTCCGGGAATTGTTCAAGAAGCAAGCGGCTTGAGGGATCACATATGGTAGAAACCGCAAGAAAGATAGCGCCGCTGGACGATGGTCCTGACTGGAACTTCGATCTGCTGGAGCTTTATCACCAGGAGATAGCCCGGGTCGCCAAATTCTATCGGCTCGACACCTATCCCAACCAGATCGAGGTGATCACTGCAGAGCAGATGATGGATGCCTACTCCAGTGTCGGCATGCCCATCGGTTATCAACACTGGTCATTCGGCAAGCGCTTTATCCACACCGAGCGCAACTACAAGCGCGGCCAAATGGGACTGGCCTACGAGATCGTCATCAACTCGGACCCCTGCATCGCCTATCTGATGGAAGAGAACACCATGCCGATGCAGGCGCTGGTCATGGCCCACGCCTGCTATGGTCACAACTCCTTCTTCAAGAACAACTATCTGTTCAAGGCCTGGACCGATGCCTCCTCCATCATCGACTACCTGTTGTTTGCCAAGAACTACATCACCGAGTGCGAGGAAAAACACGGCATCGATGCGGTGGAGAAACTGCTTGACTCCTGCCATGCCCTGATGAACTTCGGGGTGGATCGTTACAAGCGGCCCCAGAAGATTTCTCTGGCCGAGGAGAAACGGCGCCAGAAGGCGCGGGAAGATTATCTGCAAACCCAGGTCAATGAGCTGTGGCGTACCCTGCCCAAGCAGCACAAGATTGCCGGGGTGGAAGACAGGCGCTATCCTGCCGAGCCTCAGGAGAACATCCTCTATTTCATCGAAAAGAATGCCCCCCTGCTCGAGCCCTGGCAGCGCGAGGTGGTGCGTATCGTGCGCAAGATCAGTCAGTACTTCTACCCGCAGAAGCAGACGCAGGTGATGAACGAGGGCTGGGCCACCTTCTGGCACTACACCATTCTCAACCACCTCTATGACGAGGGAAAAATCAGCGATCGCTTCATGCTGGAGGTACTGCACAGCCACACCAACGTGGTCTATCAGCCCCCCTACAACAGCCGGTATTACTCGGGGATCAACCCCTACGCCCTTGGCTTTGCCATGTTCACGGACCTGCGTCGCATCTGCGAACACCCGACCGAGGAGGACAGATACTGGTTCCCCGATTACGCTGGCACCAACTGGGTCGAGACATTGCATTTCGCCATGCAGAACTTCAAGGACGAAAGCTTCATCAGCCAGTTCCTCAGTCCCAAGGTGATGCGCGACATGAAGCTCTTTGCCATCGATGACGACGATCTGAAGAACTACCTCAAGGTGTCCGCCATTCACAATGAAGAGGGCTACCGACTGGTGCGTAGCACCCTGTCCGCTCAATACAACCTGAGCAACCTGGAGCCCAACATTCAGGTCTACAACGTGGCAGTGAAAGGCGATCGCTCCCTGACCCTGCGCTATGTTCCCCACAACCGCATCCCCCTTGGCGAGTCACGCCACGAGGTGCTCAAGCATCTGCATCAGCTGTGGGGCTTCGATGTGGTGCTGGAGCAGGACAATGGCGAGCTATCCGCAGATATCATCGGCCGTTGTCCGGACCGCAAGAGCATGACCTGACGTCAGTGCCGGGCATAAAAAAAGGTTCTTCGCGGGATCCTGGGAAAGTGGAAGTTGACAGACAGGGTGCTGGTAAACTGGTTGTCGCCAAACACACCACCACCATCACCCTGCTGTCGCCGTGCATCATATTGATATTGCCTCCTTCTGGCCAGGTTATACCGTCA
>NZ_JAGKRK010000090.1:0-43261 GCF_017939325.1 Aeromonas sp. MaB10011B
GGCTGGGACTGACGGAACTTGACCCACGCCAGCCCGGCAGGCAGCTTCACGCGACCCTTTTCAAGGCGGCAATACTTGTCGAAGTTGACGAACCGGATAGCGTCGCGGTTGTCGCTTTTTTTCTTGAATACGGGTGCCTTGGCGGCAAGTTTCTTATCAAAGCAGCGCATCCACGCGCCATGCAAATCCTTGAGCTTCTGCTGGAGGTTGTCGGTATATGCCTCGGCCAGAAAGGCCATTTCTGGGTCTTTCTTCCAACTGGTGAGCATCCTGTTCAGCTCAAAGGCAGAAGGCAGTTTTTCGCCAGCATCCAGAATGCGTTTGGTTTCTGCCAGCCCGTGATTCCAGACATAACGAGCACAACCGCCCAACTGGCGCAGGCGTTGCGCTTGTTGTTCGGTCGGTTCGAGTCGGAATTTGTAGGCTTTCAGAATTTGCATTTAGCGCTCAGTGTGCAGCATTATTGCCATATCTATTAATGCCCGATTGAGTGACAGAATGCAATTCACTAAAATTAATAAATCACGCCATGCGGCCTACGTTTTGCACGTACATTTGGTGTTTATTACCAAGTATCGAAAGCCGATACTGGGGGATCTGCATCACGCTTCATTCGGTCAGTGTGCGGCAGAGGTTTGCAGAGGTTTTGGTGCGGAACTGAAAGAGTGTGACGGAGAGGCTGATCATGTTCACATGCTGATAGAGTACGCGCCAACGGTGCAGCTATCGGTACTGGTGAACTCGTTAAAGGCGGTCACATCAAGGCGACTGCGTAATGAATTTCTGGACTTGAGAGGTGCTTACAGCAAACCCGTACTCTGGTCACGCTCTTACTTTGCGGGCTCTTGCGGCGGAGCACCGTTGGAGGTGATCAAGCAATACATTCAAAACCAGCGGGGCTGACGCCCCGGCGAAATTCCCCTCCCACCTACGTCGGAGGGAGTCCCCTTTCGCATTTAAGATGGCCTGCCACTCGTCCGCCGGCAGCCAGCCGGGTTCGTCCCCGTCCCCCAGGGCGATGAACCCCTCGTAGTCGAGCTCGCCGATCAGCTCCCCTTCCCGGTAGAGGGGATCGTCGATGGCGATCACCAGGGACTGGCTGTCAATGAGAGAGAGCGCCTTTCGCACCACTGCGCCGAACTCCCGGTCCACCAGCACCACCTTGCTCTGGGCGTGCTGGAAGATGAAGGCCATTGCGTCCGCATCGAGCCGGGTGTTGATGGTGTTGAGCACAGCGCCGCTCATGGGTACCCCGAAGTGCGCCTCGAACATGGCCGGCACATTGGGGGCGACGATGGAGACGGTGTCCCCCTCGCCAATGCCGCGACGGCGCAGGGCCGAGGTGAGCTGGCGGCAACGGCGTTCGGTCTGGGCCCAGCTCTGGCGCAAGGGGCCGTGGATCAGCGCCGGATAGTCGGGATAGACCCGGGCGGCCCGCCCCAGAAAGCTCAAGGGGGTCAGCGCCTCGAAATTGGCGGGCGTCTTGCCAAGGCCGGCGTCGTACATGTTCTGCTCTGTCATCGGATCCTTCCTCACAGGGACACAAAACGGGGTGGCACTCGCGGTTCACCACGACCGGCATTGTGCCCTGATGCGGGGCCAGGATGCCGGCTGGAACCGGATGAAAGGGTATCAAGGGGGCCAGATCCCAGGTATTAGCGAAACGTCTTAGGGGCCCTCGGCCCTGCTCCCCCTGTCGCCAATCGCCGACGCTATTTTTGTGCGGTCACTTTTTGCGCAGTCAGCCCCTGTCGCGATCCCGTGGCCCTTGCCTTGAGCCTGCGGCGCAAAATGCCAAGAATGATCCCAAGCCCTCAACGGGTATGAGTACAAGGAGAAGAGTGATGAACAAATCCATGTTGGCAGGTGTCGGGATCGGTGTTGCCTCTGCGCTGGCATTGTCGGCGGTCGCCAGCGGATCCCTGTTTTCATCAGAGCCCCAGTTTGCCGAGGTGCTGGCCAGCAAGCCGGTGACCGAGACCATCAAGACGCCACGTCAGGAGTGCCGCAACGTCACCCTGACCCACCGCAAGCCGGTGCAGGACGAGCACAAGATCCTGGGTACCGTGGTTGGCGCGGCCCTGGGCGGCGTGGTCGGCCACCAGTTTGGCGGTGGCAGCGGCAAGAAGGTGGCCACCGCCGCCGGTGCCGTGGCAGGGGGTTATGCCGGGAATCAGGTGCAGGGCAACATGCAGGCCGGTGATACCTACACCACCACGGAGCAGCGCTGCAAGACGGTGCAGGAGAGCAGCACCCGCACCATCGGCTATGACGTCACCTACCGCCTCGCCGGCCAGGAGGGGGTGGTACGCATGGAGAAGCAACCCGGCCCCACCATTCCGGTCAAGGATGGCAAGCTGGTACTGAGCAACGCGCAGGGTTGATACTCCGTTAGGAGCGCCCTGCCATGAGGAAGGCCCGCCATGACGGTGGGCCTTTTTCATCTTCGCAACCCAACCTGTCTGCAACAAGTCTTCCCAACAAAAGTCTTCCCAACTAAGAAAGGGGCCCGCAGGCCCCTTTTTATATTGAGACGTCATCCTCAGTGGCGACCGAAGGGCCACCAGGACTTGTCGTTGTCCTGGATGTCGACCCGGGTCTGCTGCAGGGCGCCGGGCTGGCCCCCTTCCACCCGATCGAGGCTCACCCTGAACTGCTCGGTGGGCTCCACAAACCAGTCATCGATGATCAGCACCTTGACCGACTTGCTGCCCCCCTCGCCCGCAGCCCAGCTCACGGTCTGGCTGAACCAGGGCAGGAAATCCAGCCCCCAGCGCGCCGTGACTCCGTCAAGGGCCACCCGGGCCCGGGCCGGCTTGCTCAGATCGCCGCTGCGCACCAGGGGGATCTCGGCAAACCACTGCCCCTCGTTCACCGTCATGCTGGCGCGCGCCAGCGAGATGGTGGACGGCGCCAGCTTGTCCTTGATGGTCACCAGGGTCTGGTGCTGATCCCCCAGGGCCGCGCCGCTCGGGTCAAACAGCTCCAGGGTAAAGGTCTCGTCCCCCTCGTGCAGGGTGTCGCTCTTCACCGGAATGCTGATGGTCTGGGGCTCGCTCTGCCCGGCGGCCCAGTGCAGGGTGCCGGTGAGGGGCGCCACGTCGCTTGTGTCCCCGCTGCCGTAGACGATGCGATAGCTGACGCTCGCCTCCCCGTGGCTGCCATCGCTGCGACTGACACTCAGGGACAAGGTATTCCCCTCCTCCACGTTCGCAGCGGCGCTCTCGAGACTCAATACCCCGGCGGGTGGCTGCGGATACTGGATGGCCACCAGCACCGGATCGTGATCCGAGGCGCTGAAGGGCCCTTCGGATTTCGCCAGCTGACCGCTGTACTTAGTGCCGTACTCGAAGAAGTTGCTCTCGGCGGAGTTGATGTGCCAATCCTCGATGCCGATCACCTTGGCCGCGAGGCTCGGGTTTGCCAGGGCGTGATCCAGGTTGCCGAGCTCCCCTTCGTAGCTGTAGGAGTAGGTGTCGGTGCCATGGAAGCGGGTATTGAGGTTCACCAGACCATACCCCTTGCCAAGGGCGCTGCCGCTCTCCTCGAAGGGCTGACCCGCCAGAGTGGTGAAGGAGGCGCTCATGATCTGGCGCGCCTGGGCGGCCGGATCATAGTCGGTCAGCACCCGGATGGGATCCTCCATGCCATAGGCGTTCATGTCGCCGATAAGCAGCAGATCCCCGGCCAGATCCTTGAGGTGCTCCCCCAGCACCTTGGCGGCGGAGACCCGCAGCGCGTTGCAGTGGCCCTGGCCATCCAGCGGATCGGCGCTGGCGTAGTCGGGGTAATCCTCGAAGCAGGCGGAGCCCTTGGACTTGAGGTGGTTGACCACCAGGGTCAGGGGCGCATCCCCCTTGGGCGAGCTGAAACGCTGCACCAGCGACTCGCGCATCCCCTGATTGATGGTCACCGGTTTGCCGCTGGCGTCCACCGCCTCGGCCTGCTGCACCGGCAGCGCGATAAGGCTGGCGGCCCCCTCCGGGGTCACTTTGGCGGGTCGGTAGATGAGCCCCACCGTGATGGCGTCGGTGCCAATGGGCTTGCCATCCGGCGAGGCAATCCAGCGGTAGTGATCCGCCTCGTCCGGCTGGGCGGCGTTGAGGGCCGTAACCAGATTGGCGATGGCGGAGTTGTCGCCATAGCCGTTGTTCTCGATCTCCATCAGCCCCACCACGTCGGCATTGAGGCGGGTGATGGCGCTGACTATCTTGGTGCGCTGCAACTCGAACTCCGCCACCGTCAGGGCGCCCCGGTTGCTGCCGGTGGGGTTGGCATCCCCGCCCACGACCGTGGTGAAGAAGTTGAGCACGTTGAAGCTCGCGACCCGCAGATCCCCCGCCTCGGCGAGCTCGGGGGTTTCCACCCGATCCCAGCCACTGTGATCTATCTGGCTCGCGTCGATGCGATTGCTGGCCACCAGCCTGAACAGGTTGTAGGAGTAACCAAGCGCCCCCTCCAGCCCGTTGAGCTTGTCGCCGATGCGCAGGTAACCGTCCTCGGCGTTGAAGCCGGGGAACCAGGGCAGCACACCGTCCGGCGCCTTGGCGTCGGTCTCCACCACCAGCTGGTTCTGCTGGTTGCGAAGGGCCCAGTCGCTCGCCTCCTGGCTCATGGCGGCAAATTTCTGGGTCGACTTGATGAGCGGCGCGCCATAAGAGAGCACCAGGTTGTTGCGCTTGCCGTCGTAATCGAAGCTGAAGTTGCGGGTCACCACCAGGCTGGAACCGGGCACCAGCCGTACCTGCATCCCCTCGTGACGCTCCAGCAGCTGGCTCAGGCTCTCGCCCGCCACCGGCAGCAGATCCACCGCAGCCGGGATGGCCCCTTGCGGCCGGGTCACCACCAGCTCGTCTGCGTTGATCTGGGTCTGGTTGAAATACTCCTTCACCTTGCCAGACACACACACCTCGGCCCCCGGCACGACGGCAGCGTTGGCCTTGGTGGTGTAGACGAAGAGGCCGTCGGAGGTAGCCGCATTCCCGTCCCCCTGCTCGTCCTGAATGAAGAAGCCCTTGTAGAGGCCGCTC
This sequence comes from Aeromonas sp. MaB10011B, assembly GCF_017939325.1. Lineage (NCBI taxonomy): Bacteria > Pseudomonadati > Pseudomonadota > Gammaproteobacteria > Aeromonadales > Aeromonadaceae > Aeromonas > Aeromonas sp. MaB10011B. The sequence continues at coordinate 5,031 of NZ_JAGKRK010000090.1, forward strand.
ACTACCTGGGTCACCACGCCGCGGGTGGCGTAAGCCTGTTCCGATTCGAACTTGCCGGCTGGCACCAGGGGGCTGCTGGTGCCGGGGCCCTGAATGGCGGGCACCGGCACCAACTGATCCACCGGGCAGACGAAGGCGGGCGGCTGGGTGCCATCGCAGGGACCATCGCCACTGCAACCCAGGCCACTGGCGTCATCTTTCGGGGCGGCCACGTATTCCTGCGCCGGATCAAAAGGCGACGTCGCATCAGTGCGGCCCATGGTGACGGTGGCCTTGCGGCGCAGGGTCATGTCCAGGGTCGAAACGTTGCCGGAGACCCAGGACGTGCCCGGATCCACCCCTACCTGGCCGAAGCTGTCGATTATCTCGCTGCCGCGATAGAGCACCAGGGCATCGTCGCCGTTGAACACCAGGTTGCCGCTGGTCTGATTGGCCTTGGCCAGGATCTCGGCATTTGCGGAGGGGTTGGCCAGCACCAGACTGGCGCCCGGGGCCAGGGTGCCTTGCAGCGCCAGGCTGTTGGTGGGGGATTCGCTGATGGGTTTGCCGTTGGCGTAGAGGGCCAGCCGGTATTGTGAGAGATCGACGGCGTCGCTGCCGAGGTTGCTCAGCTCCACCGCCTTGTTGTTGCCGGACCCTTCCAGGTATTCGGTGATGAGCAGTTGTGCCTGTGCCTGTCCAGCGAGCGCCAGCCCGACGGCCAGCGCCACCAGAGAGTGTCTTCCTGACATGGTCAGTTTCCTTTTTTATTTGCAGATCATGTTATTGGCGCCCCGCACAAGGCGGGCCGCAGCACCTTGGATGCAGCCATCAGCGGGAGGCATGTCAGCCCCCGGCCGAAACTGCGCGCCCACTCTGCCCCGTCGACGCCGGGGCTGCTGCGAGCTGGCTAACAATGACAACAAAATGTTGCGCCAAGGTGACGGGCAATACCCGAATGGGCAGTGTCTGCCATCGCTGCGCAGGAAGTTGTCGCCCCCCAGCCCCTGCTGGCTGCCTCCGTCAGGGAGCGACATCGGCTCCGGGGCAGACGGGGGGAACACTACGGCGGCCTCTGCCCGGTACCATTTCGTGAACAGCGCCACTCACAGACTCCGAATCATGGGCAAATCCATGGGTGCCATACCGGGCGCCACCCCCTTCGTGGCCCGAGAAGGCAGAAAACCGCGGGATGAGACTCTCTCCTGGTGCTCTTGTGGAACCGGTTTCAGTAATGACAGAAATAACAAGAGAGGGGATGACACAAACGTTTGTTGCTTTTGCGCTCGCGAATGGCAATAGTTCTCACTTTCTTTTTTGACCGTCTCTATTCTCGAGGTGCTACAAGATGTTTCGTCACCCCCTGGCAAAGTTGCTGCTGCTCGGCCAGCTCGTCCTGGTGAGCTGGATGGCGCAGGCCGCCCCCCCCGTTGAAGTGGAAGATGTGATGGGCCGCAAGGTCTCCCTCAGCCTTCCGGCAAGCCGCATCGTGCTCGGTTTCTATCCCGAAGATTACCTGGCGGTGGCCGGTGAAGGCGGGGCCGAACGCCTGGTGGGCATGTCCCTGGGCTGGTTCATGAAGTCCCGTCCCGCCATCTGGTCTCTCTACGTGGCCAGCCAGCCACAACTGGCCAAGGTCCCCGACCTTGGCAACGTACAGGATCAGAGCTTCTCCATCGAGAAGACCCTGGCGGTCAAGCCCGACCTGGTGATCCTGGCGAAGTGGCAATATGAGGCCCTGGCCGCCGACCTGCCACGCCTTGAGCAGGCGGGGATCCCGGTGGTGGTCATCGACTACAACGCCCAGACCCTGACACAGCACATGGCGAGCACCCTGCTGCTTGGCAAGCTGACCGGCCAGGAGGCCCGCGCCCGGAAGATGGCCGACGAGTACAAGGCCAAGATTGACACCATCACCTCCCGCATCGCCGCCGCGAAGCGCACGCCGCCCCGGGTCTACATCGAGCTGGGTGACAAGGGTCCGGCCGAGTACAGCTACACCTATGGCAAGGACATGTGGGGCGCCATGGCCCTGCTGGCCGGTGGCGACAACGTGGCCGCCCCCTTCGTCGATCGCTGGGGCCCCATCCACCCGGAACAACTGCTGGCGAGCAAGCCCGAGGTGATCCTGATGGCGGGCTACGAGAGCGTGAGCACTGCCGTCGCCATGCAGGTGGGCCAGGATGTGTCGGCAGAGACCGTGCGCCAGCGTCTGCAAGGCTTTGCTGCCCGTCCGGGCTGGAGCGAGCTGCCTGCGGTGAAGGAGGGTCGCCTCTACGCGGTCTATCACGGCGCCACCCGCAGCATCATGGATGCCGCCCTCATCGAGTTCATGGCTAAGGCCCTCTATCCGGACCTTTTCCAGGATCTCGCTCCCCTGGCCACCTATCAGGCGTTCTACCAGCACTACCTGCCCATCCGTCCCCAGGGCACCTTCATGCTGGGCATCAAGCAGGATGACGCAAGCTAACCCCGGCAATTCGGGTGCGGCCCACCTCGGCCACGCCCTCTTCAGCAACCCTCTTGGATTGTGTGGGCGCCTCTTGCGGCGCCCGTTTCAGGATTGACATCATGAATGATTTGGCTGCCCTGCAGCAGACCCTCGCCCGGCAGCGGCAACGGGAGCGCCGTCGCTGGCACTGGCTCCTGCTGCTCACCCTGGTCCTGTGCATTACCCTGGTGCTCGACATCGCCACCGGCCCCTCCCTGTTGGCCCTGCACGACGTGATCGATGCCCTGGTTTCCCCCGCCCAGGCCGATCCCATGACCCGCACCATCGTCCACGACATGCGCTTGCCTATCGCCCTCATGGCCCTGGTGGTCGGCGCCTCCCTCGGCCTTGGCGGCGTGCAGATGCAGACCCTGCTGGACAACCCCCTCGCCAGTCCCTACACCCTGGGGCTCGCGGCGGCGGCGGGCCTGGGCGCGGCGCTCGCCCTCTACACCGGCGGCCTCGGGCTCTCCCCCCTAGTGGCCATCCCGGCCGGCGCCTTCATTGTGTGCATGTTTGCCGCCTGCCTGCTGTTTGGGCTGGCCATGATGCGCCATGTCAGCAGCCAGACCCTGATCCTGGCGGGCATCGCCCTGCTGTTCCTGTTCCAGTCCCTGCTCTCCCTGCTGCAGTTCCTCTCCTCCCCCGAGCTCAACCAGCAGATCCTGTTCTGGCTGTTTGGCAGCCTGATGCGCACCACTTGGGACTCCCTGATCATCACCGCCGTCGTCACCCTGATCTGCACCCTGCTCATCTACCGGGATGCCTGGGCCCTCACCAGCCTGCGCCTCGGGGAAGCCCGTGCCCGCAGCCTCGGAGTCAACGTCGACAGGCTGCGCATGAAGACCCTGGTGCTGGTCGCCCTGCTCACCGCCACCGCCACCAGCTTCGTCGGCGTGATCGGCTTCGTCGGCCTGGTGGCCCCCCATATCGCCCGCATGCTGGTGGGGGAAGATCAGCGCTTTTTGATCCCCCTCTCCGCCCTGTGCGGGGCCTGCATGCTCTCGGCGGCCTCGGTGCTCTCCAAGTCCATCATTCCGGGAGCCCTCTTCCCCATCGGCATCGTCACCGCGCTCATTGGCGTGCCCTTCTTCATCTGGTTGATCCTCGGCAGGGGGCGTAAACGTGCTTGAAATATCCCGACTCTCCCTCTCCCTCGGCCAGCAGACCCTGCTGCGGGATCTCAGCCTCACTCTGCATCCGGGTCAGGTCCATGTGATCATCGGCCCGAACGGGACCGGCAAGACCTCCTTGATGCGCACCCTCTTCGGCGAGCTGACCCCGGACAGTGGCGACATCCGCCTCGGGGACCAGAGTGCCCGCCAGATGACGCAGGCCAGGTGGCGCCAGCAGTTTGGCTACATGCCCCAGAACATCCAGCTGGAGCTGGATCTCAGCGTCATCGAGGTGGTGGTGCTCGGGCGCCTCGACAGCCTCTCCATGCGCCTCGCGGACGAGGACATACTGGCGGCCGGCCGCGCCCTGCATGCGCTCGGCATCGCCCATCTGGCGGATCGCCCCCTCTACTCCCTGAGCGGCGGCCAGCGGCAGATGGTGCTCTTCGCCCAGGTGCTGCTGCGCGATCCCCGCATCATGATGCTGGACGAGCCGGTCAGCGCCCTGGACCTGCACCACCAGATGCAGCTGATGGAGCACCTGTGCCAGCAGACCCGGGATCAGCAGTGGATCACCCTGGTGGTGCTGCACGATCTCAACCTGGCCGCCCAGTTTGCCGATCAGCTGATCGTGCTGGCAGGGGGGGAGCTCCAAGCCTTCGGCCCCCCCGCCCGGGTGCTCGACGCGGCCCTCATCGAGCGCCTCTACCAGGTGCCGGTGGAGATAAGCCACGATCAGCGCGGCATCCCCTTCCTCAGAACCCTGCGAAAGACGTCATGACACAGTGCTGCGCCACCCCGGCGACCTCCTCCCGACACGGTGGCGGGAGGCGACCATGAACGGCGCCTCCTACTGGCGGGACTGGCAGGGTATGAGCCCGGCCGCCCGCCTGCTCATCACCAATGGGCTCGCCTTCAACCTCGGCTTCTACATGATGATGCCCTTCCTCGCCCAGCACATGGGCAGCGGCCTGGGCCTGGCCGGCTGGGCCTGTGGCCTGGTCATGGGGATGCGGGTCTTCAGCCAGCAGGGGCTGTTCCTGCTAGGGGGGACGCTTGGGGATCGCATCGGCTATCACCCCGCCATCGTCTGGGGTTGCCTGGTGCGATCGGTCGGCTTCCTGCTGCTGGGCTGGGCCGAGTCCCTGCCCATACTGCTGCTGGCGGCGACCCTGACTGGCTTTGCCGGGGCCCTGTTCACCCCCTGCGCCCAGGCCTATCTGGCGAGCGAATGCCACAATCCGAGCCAGCGCCAGCGCGCCTTCGCCCTGCACAATCTCGCCAGCCAGGCGGGCATGCTGCTCGGCCCCCTGGTCGGCCTCACCCTGACCCAGCAGAGCTATGCCCTGACAGGGCTCTTGGCGGCGAGCCTCTTCGCCCTGCTCGGGGTGCTGCAGTATCGGGTGCTGCCCAAACGCCCGGTGGCCAACCAGAGACCGCGCGGCGCCATCTTGCGCCAGTGGGGGGACATCCTGCGCCAGCGCCCCTTCATGGGGTTCACCCTGCTCGCGGGCAGCTACCAGATCCTGTTCCACCAGCTCTATCTGGCCCTGCCCGCCCATATCCAGAGCCTGCCGGACGCCACCCGGCTGCTCGGCGGCGTCTTCACCCTCTCGGCGGTGATCGGCGTCCTGCTCCAGCTGCCGGCATCGCGCCTGGTGGAGCGCCGTCTGGGGGTGCCGCTCGCCATGGGGCTCGGCATAGGGCTGATGGGGCTGAGCTATCTCGCCCTGCCCCTGCTCTCCCCCTGGCCGACGGCAGGCGTGTTGACGCAGGTGGCCCTGCTTTCCCTGGGCTCCATCCTCTGCTTCCCGCTCTTTGCCGCCCAGCTGCCCCGCTACGCTCCCCCTGACCAGCTCGCCAGCTACTACGGCTTCTATGCCAGCGCCGGCGGCTGCATGGCACTCTTTGGCAACCTGCTTATCGGTTTTATGCTGGGGGACGCGGGCACCCGCCCCACCACCGCCATCTGGACACTGCTGGCCCTCGCCGGCCTGCTGGCTGGAGTTGGCCTCTATACCCAGCTGCGCAAGGATGGCCAGGTTCAGCCGGCCACCCATCAATAAACAGGGCGGCCTTGGCCGCCCGGTTTTATTCCCTTTCCTCCCCCTTCCACTTTCTGCCTTATCCGGCTAACCAGAACCTGTTTCAAGACCTTGCCAGATAAGCGAGCAAGCTCGGCTGTGCTCGATGAGCAAAGCAACATCGGACATGCACGATGGCGATAAAAAGGACGCCATCAGGCGTCCTTGCAGGTGAAAATAAGACCGGGTCAACTCCCCAGATGCAGCGCCAACCAGACCGCCAGCGGGATCACCACTATCGAGAGCGCGTTGCCGCCCAGCACTATGCTGGCCACCTTGTCGGGCTGGCACTGGTACTGCTCGCACAGGATGTAATTCAATACCGCCGGGGGCAGTGCCACCGAGAGTGTCAGCAGCGGGATCCAGGCAGGCTCCAGGGGCAGCAGCCAGACGGCGAGCCCAAGGGAGAGGCCCCCCGCCAGCAGATAGAGCAGGTTGCACTTGAGGGCCAGCCCCAGATGGCTCAGATCCCCCTCCATCAGCCTCACCCCCAAGGCAAACAGCATCAGGGGCACCGCTATCTGACCGAGCAGGGCGGCGCTGGTCACCAGGTATTCCGGCAGCGGGATATGCAGGTTGGCCACCAGCAGGCCGGCGAAGGCGGCACAGAGCACGGGGCTTCTCAGCCAGCCCCAGCGGGAGCTACTGGCCGAGAGGATAAACATGCCCACCGTGAAGTGGAGCAGGTTGGAGAGCACGAACAGGATGACGATGGCGCCGAGCTGCTGCTCGCCAAAGGCGAGCACCATCAGCGGAATGCCGAGGTTGCCCGTGTTGCGAAACATGGCGGGCAGGATCAGGGCCGCCCGCGCTATCTCCTTGAGCCTGAGCAGGGCGAGCAGCAGGCCAGGGAGCAAAATCACCAGGGCGCCAGCCGCGACAAGCGGCAGGTGCGCCGCCAGATCCAGCGGGTATTTCACCAGGGCCGAGAAGACCAGCGCCGGGGTAAAGAGCTCGATATTGGCCCGGTTGATGTAACCCAGGTCGCCACCCGGTCGCAGCCGCCCATAGAGGGCGCCGAGGCCCGCCACCGCAAACACCGGGATGACGATATTGAGCAGGGCGCTGAACATGGGGGCTCCCGATCAGAGTTCGCGGGCCGGACGTCCCATCAGCACCACGGGATCCAGGGTGACCTCCTGGCTGCCGTTGCTGACCCAGAGCTGGCCGTCGGAGATGGTGCAGGTGAGCTGCATGGTGCGCTCCACCATGGCCGCCAGCGGCAGGGTCTGGCTGTCGGAGAGCTCGATGACGCTCAGGTTGTCGTGCAGACCGAGCTTGCCCTGGTTCTGCTTCCACCAGACGCTGGTGCCACGGCCGCCGTAAAGGTAGAGCACTACCTGGCGGGAACGGTTGCACGCCTTCTTGAGGCGCTTCTCGTCCGGCTGGCCCAGCTCAATCCAGAGTTCAATCTCGTCGGAGTAGTTCTTGCGCCAGAGCTCGGGTTCGTCGTCGGCAGAGAGCCCCTTGGTGAACTCCAGCCGCTCGGCGGCATGCCAGGCGAAGGCCGCGAGGCGGATCATCATGCGCTCGTCGGTCTCGGAGGGGTGACGGGCCAGGGTGAGGGAGAAGTCCTGATAGAGATTGCGATCCATGTCAGACAAGCTGATCTGGGCCTTGAAGATGGTTGCCTTGAGCGCCATAGAAGTCGTGAACACCTGATAAAAGAGAAAGGGGCGGACATGCCGGGCGTCAGTGTAATCAAAATGGCCGCCGGGTTCGACCGTCTTGCGCTCCCTTTACCCTATCAGGGTCGGGATAAGTGCTTCAGGAGACACAAAAAACAAATGCCAGTCCGAGGACTGGCATTTGGCGGCATGAACGAGAGTGACTCACTTCTCGGCGGACTTGACCCCGAAGGCATTGAGCAGCAGGCAGCAGGTGACTGCCACGGCCACGAAGCCACTCAGAAAGATAAAGGGCATGGCCCCGTATCCCAATATGTTCCAGATGGTTTGTTCGAGCAGACTCATAGTGTGTCCTTCATCCAGTGAAATGGGTGTCCCTTTCGCGACGGGGTAGTCCCCGCTCCTGATAAGGCTATTTGACCTCAACCCGCGCCTGAGTCCTATGCCACCAAAGTAATAAATGGGGCACCAGTTTGCGCCAGATCAATAATTTAGCCCCTTGTCACCCCGTTTTCCGCTCCCCGAGGCCCCTGGCTTGGACAAAAAAGGCGGGGCGACCCAGGGCCGCCCCGCCTGTTTGTCACGCAGACGCCTCAGCCGTAGAAGCGCTGCTGCTCCGCCGCCATCGCCTTGAGCCGCGCACAGGGGGCAAAGCGGTCGCCAAAGCGCTTCTGATGGTGCTCGAGGCGCCCCACCAGATAGTCGATGCCGAGGCTGTCCATGTAGCGGAAGGGGCCGCCCAGGAACGGCGGGAAGCCGATGCCGAAGATGGCGCCGATGTCGCCGTCCCGGGCCGAGGCCACCACGCCGCTGTCGAGCGCCATGGCCGCCTCGTTGAGCATCAGCAGCACGCAGCGCTCGGCGATCTCCTGCCTGGCCAGCCTGGCCTGGGGCTTGACGCCGAGCACGTCGTAGACGCTCGCGTCCACCGTCTTCTTGCCCTCCTTGCCGGTGAGCCGGTTGCGCGGCGCCGCCTTGCCATAGAGGTAGAAGCCCTTGCCGTTCTTGCGCCCCTTGCGATCGTCTTCCAGCAGCTTGTCAAACGCCTTGGGGGCCTGGAACTGCTCACCACCCAGCTCCTTTTCGAGGATGGGGGAGATCTTGGCCCCCACGTCGATCCCCACCTCGTCCAGCAGGGTGATGGGGCCCACCGGGAAGCCGAAGTCGAGCAGGGCGCCGTCCAGCACCTCCACCGGCTCCCCTTCCAGCACCAGGCGGGCCGCCTCGTTCATGTAGGGGGCCAGGATGCGGTTGACGTAGAAACCCGCCTCGTCCTTCACGACGATGGGGGTCTTGCCCTGGGCCCGGGCGAACGCCAGGGTGGTGGCCACCGTCTCGGCGCTGGTACCCGCGTGGGGAATGATCTCGGCGAGCGGCATCTTGTCCACCGGGCTGAAGTAGTGCAGCCCCACCACCCGCTCCGGATGCGTCGCCGCCGAGGCGATCTGGTGGATGGGCAGGGAGGAGGTGTTGGAGGCAAACACCGTGTGCTCAGCGCACTCGCGCTCCACGTCCTGCACCATCCGGTGCTTGAGATCGATATCCTCGAACACCGCCTCCACCACCATGTCGACCCGGTGGAAGCCGGAGTAGTCCAGGGTGCCGGTGAGCAGGCTCATCTGTTTCTCCAGTTCGCTGCGCAGCAGTTGGCGACGCTTGAGCTTCCTCGCGAGGATGTCGTAGCTGTAGCGCATGGCGTTGCCGATGCCGGCGCTCGCCACATCCTTGATCCGCACCGGCACCCTCGCCTTGGTGGCGGTGACGAAGGCGATGCCGCCCCCCATCAGGCCGCCCCCCAGCACGGCGGCATGACCCACCTTGCGCGGCTCGGCCCCCTGATAGCTCACCTCTTTCTTCATCTCCGTGGTGGCGAAGAAGAGGGAGCGCAGGGCGGCGGATTCCGGCGTCATCACCAGCTCGCCGAAGTGGCGGGCCTCGGCCTGCAGGCCGGCCTGCATCCCCTCCTCCACGCCGATGCGCACCACCTCGATGATACGCTCCGGCGCCGGGTAGTTGCCCCGGGTCTTGGCCTTGACCCCCTTGCGGGCCTGATCGAACAGCACCTTGCGACCAAATTTGTTGGTCTCCAGCACCTTGCCCTGCAGATCCCGTTTCAGGTGGTGGCGCGGCTTGCCCTTCTTGGCAAGCTTGATGGCGGCCTCCAGCAAAATGGACGGGGGCACCATGTCATCCACCAGCCCGAGCTTCCTGGCCTGTTTGGCCCGCACCTGCTTGCCGGTCAGCATCAGATCCAGTGCCTTGGCCACCCCGATGAGGCGCGGCAGGCGCTGGGTACCGCCGGAGCCTGGCAGCAGGCCGAGCTGCACTTCCGGCAGGCCCAGCACGGTTTTACCGTGATCGGTCACCACCCGGCCATGACAGGCGAGCGCCAGCTCCAGCCCGCCGCCAAGGCAGGGGCCGTGAATGGCGGCGATCACCGGGATCCCCAGGGCTTCGATCTCGGCGAACACGTCCTGTCCGGCCCGGGACAGCGCTTCGGCATCCTGGGCGCTGGTGCAGGCCGCCAGCATGGCGATGTCGGCCCCGGCAACGAAGGAGTCCTTCTTGCCGGAGACGATCACCAGGCCGATCAGATCCCCGTTCCCCTTTACCTCGGCCAGCAGAGTGCGGATCTCGTCCGCAAAGGAGGCCTTCAGGGTGTTCATGCTCTCACCGGGCACATCCATGGTGAGGATGCCGATGCCGTCTTTGCGAATATCCAGAGAAAAAGTCTTGGCACTCATCATTCCACCTCCAGCACCATGGCCACACCCAGCCCACCCGCCGCACAGGCGGTGTTGAGCCCCAATCCCCCACCCCGGCGCCGCAGTTCATGCAGGGTCTGGGTGATCATGCGCGCCCCGGTGGCGGCAAAGGGGTGACCAAAGGCCAAAGAGCCGCCGAGCACGTTGAACTTCTCCATGTCCACCTCACCGATGGCCTGATCCCGGCCCAGCTTGTCACGGGCAAATTCGGCGCTTGCAAACATCTTGAGGTTGGCGAGCGTCTGGGCGGCAAAGGCTTCGTGCATGTCGATGAGGGTCAGATCCCCAAGGGTGATGCCGGCACGGTCCAGCGCCAGCGGCGTGGCATAGGAGGGGCCCATCAGCATGTCCTGCCAGACATCGATGGCGGAAAACGCGAAGCTGCGGATGTAACCCAACGGCTCCAGACCCAGCTCGCGGGCCCGCCCTTCGCGCATCATCAGCACGGCGGCGGCGCCGTCGGTAAGCGGAGTGGCGTTGGCGGCGGTCACCGAACCGTGAGCCCGGTCAAAGACCGGTTTGAGCTTGGCGTAACTCGCCAGATCCGAGCTTTCGCGGATGTTGTTGTCCCGCTCCAGCGGCGACTTGTAGGGGGGCACATGGGCAGTGAACACCTCGCCACTCAATTTGCCCTGGGCCCAGGCTTCGGCCGCCAGGGTGTGGGAGCGGTGGGCCAGCGCATCTTGCGCCTCGCGGCTGATCTGGTGGGTCTTGGCCATCTGCTCGGCGGTCTGCCCCATGGAGAGACCGGTGGAATACTCGGCCACGGCCGGGGGCACCGGCAGCAGGTCCTTCAGACGCAGACGGCGCAGAATATTGAAACGCTGCTGGAGGTTGCGCGCCTTGTTGAGATCCACCAGGGCGCGGGCCAGAGACTTGCTGACTCCGATGGGCAGCACGGAAGAGGAGTCGGCACCGCCGGCGATGGCGATGTCCACCGTGCCGGCCATGATGGATTCGGTGACATTGGCCACCGCCTGGAAACTGGTGGCGCAGGCGCGCGACACGCTATAGGCATCGGTGCTGACGCTCATGCCAGTGCCAAGCACGATCTCCCGGGCGATGTTTGGCGCTTCCGGCATCTGCACCACCTGGCCGAACACCAGCTGGTCGATGAGCTTGGGGTCGAGATCGGTGCGGGCGAGCATCTCGCTCACCACCAGTTTGCCCAGATCCACCGCAGGCACGCCGTGAAAAGCGGTGGCCTGCTTGGCAAAGGGGGTGCGCAGACCCGCCACGACGGCTATCCGTTCGCCCTGGCGAGTCGTCAGTTTCAATGGCTGTTTCATCCTGGCTCCTTGGGTTAAAAAGGCAGAGGTCTGACCTCATTGCGCCACATCTTAACAATCCAATCACAAATTTCATACGGCTGATTGAAACTAAATTGTCCCCATCTTGCCACCCTCCCTCGCCCTTGTGAGCCAACTGGGGTATAAAAAGATCAACTTCCATAAAAACAACGGGTTTATCGCATGGCAGCGGCCGAGTTCAGAGCACTTGGAGACTATCTGGGCAGCCAGATCCTGGGACAGGGCCCCCTCATCGAGGGGCTGCTGATCGCCCTGTTATGTGAAGGACATGTGCTGATCGAGGGGGCCCCCGGTCTTGCCAAGACCCGGGCGGTCAAGGCGCTGGCCGGCGCCGTGGAGGGGCGCTTTGCCCGTATCCAGTTCACCCCGGATCTGCTCCCTGCCGATCTCACCGGCAGCGAGGTCTTCCATCCCCAGGATGCGAGTTTCGTGTTTCAACCCGGCCCCCTGTTCAATCACCTGGTGCTGGCGGACGAGATCAACCGGGCGCCGGCCAAGGTGCAGTCCGCCCTGCTGGAGGCCATGGCCGAGCACCAGATCACCGTGGGCAAGAAGAGCTGGCGCCTGCCCTCCCTCTTCATGGTCGCCGCCACCCAGAACCCCATCGAACAGGAAGGGACCTATCCCCTGCCGGAGGCCCAGCTCGATCGCTTCTTGCTCAAGCTGCTGGTGGATTACCCCAGCCCCGCCATGGAGCTGGCCATCCTTCAACTCAACGCCCGCGGCGACGCCCTGCCGACGCCGCCGGTCACCCTCAGCCAGTCCGACCTGCTGGAAGCCCGTACCACCGTTCAAGGGGTACAGATGCAGGGGCGCCTCGAACACTATCTGGTGCAACTGGTGTGCGCCACCCGCCCCGGCAGCGGCCTGTGCCCCGAGTTAGACCCCCTGGTCGCGGTGGGGGCCAGTCCCAGAGCCAGCATCGGCCTCGCAAGAGCCGCACGGGCCCGGGCCTGGCTCGCCGGGCGCGACTTCGTGTTGCCCGAAGACATCCAGCAGCTGGCGCCTACCGTGCTGCGCCACCGCCTCATCCCGAGTTATCAGGCGCTGGCGGACAACCTCGATAGCGAGGCGCTCATCGCCCTGCTGCTGGATGCCATTCCATGCCCCTGAGCCGACCCCCGCAGGCAGCCCTATCGCCATGACCCCCGTCGCCGAGCCCCGGGATCACCCCGACATCGCCCTCACCCTCGAGCGGCTGCTGGCGGTGCGCCTCTGGACGCGCCAGGGCGAGCGTGCTCACATTCATCAGGCGGCCCAGGGGCGTATCGGGCGCCAGCCCGGGCTCCATTTCAGGGAGCTTCGCCTCTATCAGGCCGGTGACGAGGTACGTCACATCGACTGGCGGGTCACCGCCCGCCTCGGCCGCCCCCACACCCGCCTCTACGGGGAAGAGCAGGATCAAGCCCACTGGTTGCTGCTGGATCTCTCACCCGCCATGTACTTTGGCTCCCGCGCCCAGCTCAAGGCCCGCCTTGGCTGCGAGCTGGCCGCAGCCCTGTTCTGGCAGGGGGAGAAACAGGCCAATACCTTGATCTGCCAGGGCGCAGTCCCCCACACAGAGCACCAGCGCGGCTCTCTCATGCCTCTGCTGGAAGCGCTCTGCCGCCATTACGAGGCAGGGCTGGATCGCGCCCCCCCGCCCTGGACGCTGGCCCAGACCCTGGCACGACTCACCCTGCCCCACGGGGCCAGATTGACCCTGATAAGCCATCACCAGGCACCGGACCAGGCACTCTGCCAGCAGTTGCAACGTCTTCGCCTGCGCCACGACATCCACTACTGGCAGATCCGCGATCCCCTGGAAGCCGCGCTGCCCGAGCAGGGGCAACTGGCAGTGCAGGCAGGCAGACACAGCGGTTGGCTCGCGGGAGAAGACCCCCACTTTCGCGCCCGCTACCAGAGGGCGGCCGACGAACAGGCCGAGGCCTGTCGCCAGCAGTTACTGCCCCTGGTGACGCGCCTCTATCGCCTCGACAACGGCGCCACCCTGCAACGCCAGTGGCAGGAGGGCGGATGCCGTCTGTTTTGAAGGGGGAGCAGGGCGTGCCCGCACCGGATGCATATCGCCAGCCCTCGTCCAGTGAGGCCTTGCAAGCCATCCGTGCCGAGCTGCGCGACATCCACCAAGGCCCCGCTCTCGAGCCTGCACAGGATCCTCGCCTGATGGCCCTCGGTGGGCTGCTGATCGCAGCGACCGCCGCTTGCCTGATCGCCATGACGGCCCTCACCCTGTGGCGCCAGCGCCGCTGGGCGCACCGGATAGACTGGCAGGCCGACGATCTCGTCCCCAGGCTGCAGGATGCCCTGCGAGAAGCGGCCATGGCCCGCTGGCCCGAGGCGGCCCCCCTGCAAGGGGAGGCCTGGCTCGCCTGGCTGGACAGCAAGGGGGGGAGCGATTTTTCCCAGTTTGCCGCCCAGTGGCCACTCTGGCTCTATGGGGGCAGCGTGCCCGATGAGGCGCAGCGCAAAAGATTGCGCCTCGCCTATCTCGCCTGGGGGCGACGCTGCGTCAGCGCGCCGCGATTCCCGGCAAGCAAGCGAGGGGCACCTCCCCCGGAGGGTACGCGATGATCCTCGCCTGGCCCTGGTTTTCCCTCGCCCTCGCCTTGCCGCTGCTGGTGCGCTTCGGCCTGCCTCCCATGAAGGGGCGCAAGGGAGGAAACCGGCTCGTTCATGGAGGTTTTCCCCTGCTCCAGCCCCAGACGGGGCAGCCCTTGTGGCGTATGATGCTCTGCTGGTGCGCCCTGGTACTGGCCCTGTGCCGCCCCCAGTGGCAGGAGCCCCCGATCATTCACTACCAGAGCAGCCGGGACCTCATCCTGGCGGTGGATCTCTCCGACAGCATGCGCACCCAGGACATGCTGGATGACGGAGAGCAAACGGACAGGCTTGCCGCGGTGCGCCAGCAGATAAGCAACCTTGTCGCCTCCCGCCCGGGGGATCGCATCGCCCTCGTCGTCTTTGCCGATCACGCCTATCTGCTCTCCCCCCTCACCCAGGAGACCGGGGCCCTGCTCACCCTGGCCAGGGAGCTCGATTTCGATCTGGTGGGGCGCACCACGGCCCTGGGGGAAGCCATCCTGCTGGCACGCCAGCACGCCGACCCCACCCGCCCCACCGCCCTGCTGCTGGTGACGGACGGGCGCAATACCTCGGGCAATGCGGATCCCCTGACCGAGGCCCGGCTCGCCGCCAAAGCAGGCATCCGTCTCTATACCCTGGGGGTGGGCGCCGACCCCGACACCTTCGCCGCGCCCGCAGGGGATGCCGATCCCAGTGCCGAACTGGATGAAGCCCTGTTGCAGCAGCTGGCGACACTGGGAGGAGGCCGCTATTTTCGCGCCCGCAACCGGGGCGATCTCGCCGCCATCAACCAGGCCATCGACACCCTGGAGCCCCTCGCCCGGCCCCAGACCCTCTCCCGGCCCCACCAGGAGCTCTACCCCTGGCCACTGGCCCTGGCCTGGCTGCTGCTCTGCTGGCCAGCCCGCTGGCGCATCCCCCTGTCACACAGGCCATCCCATGAGTAGGCTGGTCATGACGGTGGCACCATGGAGCTGACCTTGCTGCGCCCCCTCTGGTTGCTGGCCCTGATCCCCTGGCTGTGGCAGGGGTGGCGCCGCCGCCGCGATCCCGGCTTGCTCTCCCCGGCCATGCAGGCCTATCTGCTGCCGAGCCGCCATCGGGCCATCCCCTGGCGCTGGCTTGCCTGTCTGCCGGTGATCCTGGCGCTCTCGGGCCCCGCCCTGCGCCAACAGAGTCTCCCCATGCCGAGCCCGGCCCTCGATATCTGGCTGCTGGATCTCTCCGACTCCATGCTGGCGCAGGATCTGGCGCCGGACCGGGCAACCCGGGTGAGGCTGGGATTGCAGGAGATGCTGGCCGACATAGCGCGGCAGGACGCGGCCCATCCCATCGCCCTCATTCTATTTGCCGGGGATGCCTACCTCGCCATGCCTCCCACCCGGGATCATCAGGCCATCGCCCTGCTGCTGCCGGACCTGCGCCCGGCCATCATGCCTGTCCAGGGCAGCGCCCCCGAGCGCGCCGTGGCCCTGGCCCTCACCCTGATCCCGCCGGGCCAGTCCGCCCGTCTACTGCTCGTGACCGACGGCCTCTCCGGGACAGCGCGCGATCGCATCGCCGCCCTCTGGCCCTGCCTCAACGACCTGTTCTGCAAGGCAGGCTCGGCCCCGCGGCTCGACATCTTGCTGGCCAGCGGGGGCAAGGAGACCCGGTTGCCCGACGAGGAGGCCATGACCGCCCTTGCCGCCAGTACCGGAGGCAGGCTGGCCTGGCTTGATTCCGGCCTGCCCCGCTTTGCCCCCTTGCCCATGGGCCAGACCCTGACGCAGGGGCAATCCCGGGATCTCGGCCCCTGGCTGCTCATCCCCTTGCTCCCCCTGGCGCTGCTGGCACGGATCGGCGCCCACTGGCTGCTGGTGATCCTCGTCATTGGCGTCGCGCCCCCTTCCCTGCAGGCGGCCTCCCGACAAGATGAAGCAGGCTGGCAGGCTTATCGCCAGGGACACTATCGGGAAGCGGCCAACGCCTTCCAGGATCCGGTCTGGCAAGGCAACGCCTGGTATAGAGCCGGGGATTACGCCAGGGCCGTCGCCGCCTATGGCAGGGCAAACAGCGCCACCGCCCACTACAACAGGGGCAATGCCCTGGTCTGGCTCGGGGACCTTGCCGCCGCGGAGCAGGCCTATCTGAGCGCCCTTCGCCTTGAACCTGGGCACAGGGATGCCTTGCACAACCTGGCCCTGCTGCGGGCCAACCCGCCGCAGACAACTCCCTCGGCAAATGCCCCGGAGCAGGCCGACACTCCCGACCCCGTCCGCGCCTCAGAGGCTCCCCGCCCCCCGGCGCCCCCCGTGCTGCTGCTGGAGCAGCGCCTTCGCAAGGAGGCCCTGCGCCGCCCCCTGATCAAGGTGGAGGAGCCCTGGTGATCCTCGTGCAGCGCTTGCTCTCCCCCCGGATCGGCTGCTGGCTGCTGCTCGCCCTGTGCGCCATGCGGGTGCAGGCCGCCCCTGTCGAGGCCGAGCTGTTGCCGGGGGCGAGCGAGCGCGACTGGCTGCTCGTCATCGAAGCCGACGGGCTGCACCGCGATGAGGATCTCAACCTGCAACCGCTGCTGCGCCAGTTTGCGGTCGGGCGGGTCAGCATACAGCGGGTCAGTGCCCAGAGCCGCAGCCTGACCCGCTGGCAGATCCCCCTGCACCTGCTCGATACCAGCCCGCGCCAGGTGCCCTCCCTGCCCCTTGGCGCCGATCTCACCCCCTCCCTGGCGGTGCCGACACGTTCCCTGGACGGCACCCTGATGCCGACACAAGACCCGGTATTCTCTCCGGTCGAGCTGCAGGCCCGGGTGCTCCATGAGGGGAATCTCTACCCCGGCCAGCCCTTCATCTATGAGCTGACCCTCTGGCTGCCTGCCAACCTGGAGGCCCCCAACCTCGGCGAGCCCATCACCCCGGCCTTTACCATTCGCCGCCTTGGCGAGGACCGCTGGGACTCTCCCACCAGCCCCGGCCTGCCCGGGCGTCTCACGCGAAAATGGCTGCTGCAGGCCAAAGGACCCGGGCTCCATCCCGTCGAATCCCCCCGCTTTCAGGGGCGGTTGCCGCCCCAGGACCAGGCCGGTGCGACCGCGCCGGGCAACGCGGGGGATCTGCTGTCCGCCAGGGCGGCGACCCTCTTCATCAAGGTGGACAAGGCCCCCCTGGAGCCGGTGGCGAGCAGCCTGGTGTTGCGCCAGCAGTTCAGCCCGGCCCAGGCCAGGGTGGGTGAGCCGGTGATCCGCACCCTCACCCTGGTGATGGAAGGGGGGGATGGCAACCGCCTGCCCCCCTTGCCGGCCCCGCCCCTGCCCGCCGGCCTCTCCATGAAGCCGGACGGCGAGCAGCAACAGGAGCGATTCGTGGCCGAGGGGGCGCTACGCTTCGAGCGCCAGTGGCGCCAGGCCCTGACCGCCGACGAGGCGGGGCGCTATGTGCTGCCCCCCCAGACCCTGCGCTGGTTCAACACCCAGAGCGGTCGCATCGAGGAGGCGCGCCTGCCCGCACATCCTCTGGTGTTCACGGCAAGGGAGAGCGCCACTCCCGCCTCCCCCGCACCAGGGGTCCAGTATCTCTATTGGGTGCTCCTGGCCATCCTGCTGCGGGCATTCATGCGCCGCTGGCCGCGCTGGCACGCCTTCTATCGCCTGCAACGGGCCCTCGCCACGGGCTCTCCTGACGAGGCCAGGGAAACCCTGCTGACCTGGGCCGTCCTGCGCTGGGACACCCCCTGTCTGCATCTGGCCAGGCTGCCCTGTCACCGCGACCCCGCCATGGGGGCGCTGCTGGACGGCCTGGATCGGGCCTGTTTTTCCCCCAAGCGAGTCCCTGGCGAACACCTGCCCAGGCAGGCGCTCGCCAGGGAGTTGTGCACCTGGGAGAGCTTTGCGATAGCCTATGGTCTTCGAATACTGGCGTGGATGCGTGCATGATGCGCCCCTCATGAAACAGGACACCCCTTTATGGCGTTAGGTTTTTTCAGAAGAAAAAGGGCCGACACGGGAAAGGATCCCTGCGCTTCTCCGGTCTATGGGGAGATGGCAGACAAACAAACCAAGTACGAAGCCCTGGTGCACGCCCTGCACGGAGACATCTACCGCTACGCCTACTGGCTGTGCCGGGATCCGCAAATCGCCGAGGATCTGGTGCAGGAGACTTTCCTGCGCGCCTGGAAGGCGATAGATACCCTGCTGGACGACAAGGCTGCTAAGGCGTGGCTCATCACCATATTGCGGCGGGAGAATGCACGCCGCTTTGAGCGAAAGCAGTTCGATCTCGTCGACCTCGACGAGCACCCCCTGCGGGATCAGGGTGTCCTGCCAAGCGAGCAGGAGATGGAGCACGAATGGCTCAGGCGCCACATCGCCCGCCTGCCTGCCGAGTATCAGGAGCCGCTGCTGCTGCAGGTACTGGGGGGATTCAGCGGGGAGGAGATCGCCGAGCAACTCGGCCTGAACAAGAACACCGTCATGACAAGGCTGTTTCGCGCCCGCAACCAGATAAAAGAGGCCATGGAGTCTGCGAAACAACAGAGAGGACACACCAATGGATGAGCTTGAATTTCGCCGCCGGGCCATCACTCACCCCTCGGACAGGGATCCCGCCTTCCTGAAAGCCGCCGAGGCGTCACCGGCCAATCGCAAGCATCTGGACGAGATGCAGCAGCTCGAGCGCCAGGTGCGCAGCACCCTGGAAGTGGACGTACCAGCCGGTCTTGCGGAGCGGATCCTGCTCAGGCAGGCGATGGCAGCCGAAGAGGAGCAGGTGGTCTCGCTACCCGTCACTCCTGCACGCACGCAATGGCGCGCTCTGGCCATCGCGGCCTCGGTCGCCTTCCTGCTCGGCATGAGCACCCGCTGGATCAGCTGGCCTGTGGCACCGGACACCCTGTCGCTGGCTCAAGTCGCCATGTCCCACGTTTATGGGGAAGAGCCCTTCATTCATGCGGTGGATGAGCGGGTCAGCCTGCACACCATCAACGCAAAAATGGAGAAATATGGTGCCACCCTGAGCGAGATGCCGGGCATGAAGGTAACCTATGTCAACCACTGCGCCTTCTACCAGGGACCGGCCCTGCACATGGTGCTCCAGGGCAAGATGGGACCGGTCACCCTGTTCCTCGTCCCCAAGCATCTGCCACTGACGATCCAGCCCGATTTTGCAGACGGGACCCTCAAGGGGGAGATACTGCCGCTCAAGGGGGCCAACATGGTGCTCATCGGAGACATGCAGGAGCCCCTCGCCCCGGTTGCCCGCCAGCTTGAGTCACGCCTGCACTGGTCCATTTAACAGACCTTGACCCAAGCTGACTCGTCCTCCGCCTCAGCCACATCACAGGCAGACATCCTCATTGTCTGCCTGTTCATCCCCACATCCCCGCATGTTCCCGCCCATTGCCCGCGCGAAGTCACATTTCTACCATTAATTTTAAATGACTCAAATGGCACCATTGTGCTTTATTTATCCAATAATAGATAAATCAGCCTAATAAAACGGCAAGTTAAAACAAATGATTAACACAATGGAAACTTTTATGTATTCTGCTGTCACTGGTCTGATTTCTTACCTCCTACCAGATCCATAGAATCACGCCAGCAATGAATGGGAAGAAGCTGACATAACAACAGATCATGTCGTCAATAGCCGCCAAAGAGCCGCGATGTCGACAGAAAATCTGCTTACAAAGAGAGAACACTATGACAACTGCCTTTTTCAAGAAAAGCCTGATCGCTGCGGCCGTGACCCTGGCCAGCACCCAGACCTTCGCCGCCGCGTTCCAGCTGAACGAGCACTCGGCCTCCGGTCTGGGGCGCGCCTACGCAGGTGAAGCAGCCATCGCCGACAACGCGGCCGTGCTGTCCCGCAACCCGGCGGCCATGACCACCTTCGACAAGATGGCACTGTCTGTATCCGGCACCTATATCAAGCCCGACGTGGACGTGGCTGGCGACATCTATGCCGGCTCCACCAAGCTGGCTCCGTCCAGCGAGAGCGACATCGCCCCCGATGCCTTCGTGCCGGCCACCTACTTCATCCAGCCCCTGAACGATCAGTGGGCCTGGGGGATCGGCCTCTTCTCCAACTACGGCCTCTCCACCGAATATTCCAAGACCTTCGCGGCCGGTGCTGGCGCCGGTGACACCGAGCTGCTGACCTTCAACATCAACCCCAACATCGCCTATCGCATCAACTCCAGCTTCAGCGTCGGTGCCGGCATCAATGCCGTCTACGCCGCCGCCGAGCTGAACCGTTATGCCGGTGCGCTCTCCGCTGCCATTCCAGGTGCCAACTCCGATACCCGTCTGGCTCACCTGAAGGGCGACACCTGGGGCTTTGGCTGGAACGTCGGCACCCTGTACGAGATCAACGACAACAACCGTCTCGCCCTGACCTACCGCTCCCAGGTGGACTTGAGCTTTGACGGCGACTTCCAGGGTGCCACCTCCGGCAACCGCGTCGTCGATGGCAACCTGAAACTGGATCTGCCGGCCCAGGCCGAATTCGCAGGCTACCACCGCCTGAACCAGCAATTCGCTGTCCACTACTCCGTGAACTGGACCGACTGGAGCGCCTTCCAGGAGCTCAAGGCCACCAGCAGCAACTGCGCCGGCGGTGTCTGCCTGCAAAAAGACGAGAAGTTCAAGGACTCTGCCCGTTACGCCCTGGGCGGTACCTGGTACGTCAACCCGTCCTGGGAAGCCCGTATCGGCTTCGCCTACGACAACAGCCCCATCGAGCCGGAATACCGCAGCCTGAGCATTCCTGACTCCGACCGTATCTGGTACAGCGCCGGTGCCACCTACCACATCAACCCGGACATGAGCCTCGACTTCGGCATGGCCTATCTGGACGGCAAGGAAGTGGACGTGAACGAAGGCCTGCGCAACCACAGCGATGCGCTGCGCTGGAAGGGCACCTCCCATGGCAACGCCCTGCTGGCTTCCGCCCAGTTCAACATGAAATTCTGATTTTCACGTCATCATCGAGAGCGCCCCAGGGCGCTCTTTTTTTATCCAATTTCGCCAATTGAGCGCACAGCTGTAGTAAACAACTGTACTCTTTTCTTTTTTTATCAAGCTGTTATGGGTATTTCTTTCAGCATTTAATCCCGTTTTGCTGCACGTTCCGCTCTCCCCGTTGCCTTGCTGGTCATACCATATAAAATCCCGGCCCCAACCGAATAACAGAATGAACACCCAGTTCATCCCGAGGAAAGACCATGCATCCGACGTTCAAACCCTCCCTCATAGCCCTCTTGCTGCTGTCGAGCCAGGTGCAGGCTGCCGGCTTCCAGCTCGCGGAGCAATCCGCCACCGGCATGGGGCGAGCCTTCGCGGGTGAAGCCGCCATCGCCGACAATGCCAGCGTGCTCTCCCGCAATGCCGCCGCCATGACCCGGTTCGATACCCTGGCCTTCTCCGGCGGCGTCATCCATGTGCACCCCGACGTCAACATAGAGGGCACCACCCGGGTGCCTACCCCCCAGGGGCCGGTCAGTCTGGATGCCGGAGCCCACGACATTGCGGGTGACGCCTGGGTACCCAACGCCTATCTCATCGTGCCCCTCAACGAGCAATGGCGCCTCGGGCTTGCCGCCACCTCCTATTACGGACTCGGGGTCAAGATGCCGGACAACTACAACGCCGGTCACTTCGGCAACGTCTCCGACATCAAGACCATGGATCTGGGGGCCTCCCTGGCCTATCGCATCAACCGCGTCTGGTCCGTCGGGGCCGGTCTCTCCGCCATTCAGGGGGAAGGGGAAGTGGGCGGCACCTTCCCCTCCAACAACCAGATAGCCAAGCACCTGAAAGGGGATGGCTGGGCCATGGGCTGGAACCTGGGCACCCTGCTTGAGTTGTCGCAGGCAACCCGCATCGGTCTCTCCTATCGCCACGACATCACCCTGACCCTCTCCGGTGACGCCATCGGCATCGATCAGAAGGGCCAGCCCTTCACCGATACCGGCAGCCTGGATCTGCCCCTGCCCGCCACCGCCGAGCTGGCTCTGTTCCATCAACTCACCCCGGCCCTGGCGCTGCATTCGAGCATCAACTGGACCAACTGGAGCAAATTCGTGCAGCTCGAATCCGAGCTCGACCACCACGGCACCATGCACATCAAGGAGGAGCACTGGGAAGACAGTTGGCGCTATGCCCTGGGGATGACCTACCAGCTGGCCCCCCAGTGGCAATTGCGCTCCGGTATCGCCTACGACCGCAGCCCGGTCCCGGCGGATCGCCGCACCATCTCCATCCCCGACTCGGATCGGGTCTGGTACAGCGCTGGCGTGGGCTACCAGATTGACCGCCACCTCTCGCTGGATCTGGGGCTGACCCTGATCGACGGCAAGAAGGTGGACGTGAGCGAAACCATGCAGCTCAGGCCCGGCATCCCGCAGACCACCTCCACCTTCAATGGCACCTCGGAAGGGGATGCCTGGCTCGCCGGCCTGCAGCTCAACTACCTGTTCTGACACCCCGGGTTTCCTGACAAATAGTATGCCAGTTGTTGACCTTCCCGACCGGTCGGCACTGGCATAGTGATCCGCTTCACCATAGAATCAAGCCTGTAACCATGGTGGAGAGATGCATGTATTCCTATGTAGCAAGGCAGCCCATTCTGGATCGGGAGTTGAACACCCAAGCCTATGAGCTGCTGTTTCGCGACAGCCTGGACAATGTATTTCCCTCCGTCTCCGCACAGCAGGCCACTTCCAGGCTGGTTGCCGAGCAGTTCTTGCAGCAGAACATCGATCAGCTCATCGGGGATCACCCCTGCTACATCAATTTCCCCCACTCCCTGTTGCTGGACGGATTGGCCGAATGCCTCCCCCGTGACAAGGTGGTGATCGAGATCCTGGAGGATGCCGAGCCCGACGATGCGCTGCTGGAGAAAGTGATCCAGCTCTATGGGCTGGGCTATCGGTTAGCGCTGGATGACTTCACCATGGTCTCAGACTGGGACAGGTTCCTCCCCTACATCCATATCATCAAGTTCGACCTGCGCAGCACGCCGCAACCCTGCATCGAGCACTTCATGGCGAATCATCGCCACCTGCCCCTCACCTATCTGGCCGAGAAAGTCGAGGATCAGGCCGAGTTCGAGCGGATGAAGCAGCTCGGCGTCACCCTGTTCCAGGGATTTTTCTTCAGCCGCCCCCAGATGGTGCAACAGCCCACCATACCGCCGGCCCAGCTGGTGGTGATGCAGCTGCTCGAGGTGGTCAATCAGACCGAACCGGATCTGGACAAGATTGGGCAACTGCTCAACCAGGATCTCACCCTCTCCCTCAAGCTGTTGCGCTACATCAACCACCTCAAGCGCTTCCCCCAACCCATCGCCTCGTTTCGCCAGGCCGCAAGTTCCCTGGGGCACGCCCAGCTCAAGCGCTTCGTCGCCCTGATCGCCGCCACCAGTGCGGGGAGTGAAAAGAGCGCCGAGCTCCATCAGATGTCCCTCATCCGAGCCCGGTTCTGCGAACTGCTGGCCCAGACCCATGCGCCCGCAGAGCAGGCACAGCAAGCCTTTGTCACCGGCCTCTTCTCCCTGCTGGACGTGCTCATGGGAGAACCGCTGGATCAGCTGCTCGGCTCCATTCCCCTGACCGACGACATTCGTGCCGCCCTGCTCACCCGCAAGGGCAAGCTCGGGTTCTACCTGGCGTTCTGTGAAGATTTCGAGAAAGCCGACTGGCAGCGGGTCGCCGCCAACACCGTCCGGCTCGGCCTCAACGAAGAGAAGGTCAGCCACCTCTATCTGAGCGCCACCGCCTGGGTCAACCAGCAGCTTCAGGCCATGGAAGAGTAACCGGTCCACTCCCGCCAGACATGACAACGTCCCTCTTGAAGGGACGTTGTCATGTCATCAACCCGCAGCAATCTCACCCACGCATTCAGCCTGCCTCGATGGCGATGGCCGTTGCCTCCCCTCCCCCGATGCACAGGCTCGCCACCCCTCGCCTGAGCCCGCGGGCACGCAGGGCATGGATCAGGGTCACCAGGATGCGGGCGCCACTGGCGCCAAGAGGGTGCCCCAGCGCACAGGCCCCGCCGTTCACGTTCAACTTGTGATGGGGAATGCCGCACCCGGCCATCGCCAGCATGCTCACCATGGCGAATGCCTCGTTCACCTCGAACAGGTCCACCTCCTCCACCGACCAGCCCACCCGGGCCAGCAACTTGTCGATGGCGCCGACGGGGGCACTGGTAAACTCCGCCGGCAAGGCGGCGTGACTCTGGTAACCCACTACCCTGGCCAGCGCCGGCAATCCGAGCCGGGCAGCGCTCTCGCCCCGCATCACTACCAGGACTGCCGCCCCGTCCGAGATGGAGCTGGCATTGGCCGCCGTGATGGTACCGTGCTTGCTGAAGGCCGGCTTGAGGCCGGGGATCTTGTCGGGCCTGGCCTTGCCCGGTTGCTCATCCTCGGCCAGCAGCAGGGTGTGGTCAGCGGTCATGACGGGAGCCAGTTCCGCGGCAAAGGCACCGCTGCGCTGCGCCGTCAGCGCCCGCTCCAGGGAGGCGATGGCAAAGGCATCCATGTCGGCCCGGGTCAGTCCGCTGCGATCGGCACTCAACTGGGCGTAATGACCCATCAGATAGCCTTCGTAGGCATCCTGCAAGCCGTCCAGGAACATGTGATCGAGCACGCTCTGGTGCCCCATGCGAAAACCGCTGCGCGCCTTGTCCAGCAGATAGGGTGCGCGGCTCATGCTCTCCATGCCCCCCGCCACCACGACCTCGGCCTCCCCCAGGCGCAGGCTGTCCGCCGCCAGCATCACCGCCTTCATGCCGGAGCCGCACACCTTGTTGATGGTGGTGCAGGGCACGCTGTCCGGCAGCCCCCCCTTGAGCGCCGCCTGACGGGCTGGCGCCTGGCCGACCCCTGCGCTCAACACGTTCCCCATATAGACCTCATTGACCTGCTCCCCCGTCATCCCGGCCTGCGCCAGCGCGGCGCGGATGGCGCAAGCGCCAAGCTCGGGGGCACCGAGCCCGCTCAGGGCCCCCTGGAAGGCCCCCATGGGGGTACGTTTGGCCGCCACAATCACGATATCCATCGATAGCACTCTCCTTGTTACATCGGGATAACATATGTCGCGGCCGCGACGGGAACAAGACTTGCGGGGAAGTTGACGTTTGGGTAAGGTGCCAGCCTGCATTGACAACCAGATGGCAGCCAAGACAGCCCCATGACCAAATCCAGGGACGACACCCGCACCTTCAGCATCAGCGAACTGGCTCGCGAGTTCGATGTGACCACCCGCAGCATCCGCTTCTACGAGGATCAGGGCCTGCTCAACCCCACCCGCCAGGGACAGCACAGGATCTACAGCCGTCAGGACAGGGTGCGGCTCAAGCTGACCCTGCGTGGCAAGCGTCTGGGCTTCAGCCTCGCAGAGATCCGGGAGCTGTTCGATCTCTACGATGCGGACAAGAGCAGCCGCTCCCAGTTGCAGACCATGCTGGGGCTGGTGGCCGACAAGCGGGAGACCCTGCAGCAACAGCTGGAAGATATCCAGATGGTCCTGCTGGAGCTGGAGGCGGCCGAACAGCGCTGCCGCCAGGCCCTGGCACACCTCTCCCCCTGAGTCACGCAGACGGGTGAGGCAAACGGGGATCACCGCCAGCAAATAGACACAAATGAAAGAGGGAGGCTTGAAGCCTCCCTCTTGTCATGCACGGTGGACGACCCGATATCAGGCCTCCTTGCTCCAGCGGTTCGGATCGTAATCCGGGCTGTAGCGATCGACGATGATGGCACAGGCCGCATCGCCGGTGATGTTCAGCGCGGTGCGGATCATGTCGAACAGACGATCCAGCGCGAACAGCAGCGGCAGACCCTCGATGGGAATCCCGGCCGCCAGCAGCACGGCAACCACCAGGAAGCTCGGGCCCGGTACACCGGCCTGACCGATGGCACCCAGGGTGGAGGTGACGATGATCGCCGCCCAGGCACCCATGGAAAGATCGATGTTGTAGACCTGGGCGAAGAAGATGGCGACCAGGCCGTAATAGATGGCATTGCCGCTCATGTTGATGGTGGCACCCAGCGGCAGCACGAAGGAAGCGGTGGCGTTGGTCACCTTCAGATCGCGCTCGCAGGTCTCCATGTTGACCGGCAGGGTCGCCATGGAAGAGGCGGTGGAGAAGGCCACGATCTGCGGTTTCTTCATCGCGGAGAAGTACTTGCGTACCGGCGTGTTGGAGAAGAACGCGATCAGCAGCGGATAGACCACGAAGCCGAAGATGAGGATGGCGGCGACATAGACGACGAACAGCTTGAGCACCAGGGTCAGCACGTCGAAGCCGTAGGTGCCGATGGCGTCGGCCATCAGGCCGAAGACGCCGATGGGGGCGATCAGCATCACCTTGTTGATCATCCAGACGAAAGCGTCCACCAGGGTGTTGAGCCCGTCTACCAGCGGCTTGGCGCGCTCACGGGGCTGCTTGGCCAGGGCGATGCCGAGGAACATGCAGAACACCAGGATCTGCAGGATGTTGGCCTCGTTCAAGGCGCTGAACACGTTGGTCGGGATCATGCCAAGCAGGGTGGCCACCGCATCGGGCAGTGCACCCTTGTCGGCGTAGTCGCCGGAGAACATGGCCGCAGTGGCGCCAAAGTCAACGCCCACACCAGGTTTGAACACCTGACCCATCACCAGCGCCAGGAACACCGCCAGTGCGGAGGTGCCGAGGAAGAAGGCGAGCGTGGTGACGCCAATCTTGCCAGCAGCGGGGCTGGCCCCCAGGTTGGCGGCCCCGGACAGGATGGCCACCGCCACCAGCGGAATCACCAGCATCTTGATCAGCTGGATAAACAGGGTGCCAAGCGGCGCAAACACTGTGGCTTGCTCTCCCATGAGCGCCCCGACCAGCGCGCCCAGCACCATGGCCACCACTACCTGGAAGCCGATGTTTTTGATTAATCCTTTTGTTAACACAGAATGTTCCTTTATTTAGCAATTACTCACACTTTTACAGCGTAAATGACCACCCAGAGCGTCAAATCCTCTCCATTGCTCTGGCGGTGCGCTTTATCTCATATTTGCACCCCGTTTTACATCAGAACCCGTTAACGAAATGCATTGATAACTTTATGAGAAAGTAAAGCCTCAAAAGAGACACGGCTGTTTTTGCTCCTTTTACCATGACAACATCCAAAACAGTGTGCTACGTTGGCTCTGCAAACGTGCATACAGGGAAGAAAAGATGCTGAAAGTTAACGAGTATTTTGACGGAAATGTTAAATCCATCGGTTTCGAGCAAAAAGGTGAGAAAGCTACCGTTGGTGTGATGGAAGCGGGCGAGTACCTGTTCAATACCGCCGCCCCGGAGCGCATGACGGTGATCAAGGGCGCCCTCACCATCCAGCTGGCCGACGAAGATGAGTGGCACACCTACCAGCAGGGGGAATCCTTCGACGTGGCGGGTCACTCCTCCTTCAAGCTGGAAGTGAAGATCGCCTCCGCCTATCTGTGCGAGTTCCTCGACTGATCTATCACGGCGCCATGGGATGCCGAGCGGCTCCCCCATGGCGCATCTCTCCCGCGCCCATTTCCCTACCGCCATCACACCCCGCTATCTCCCCCCTTTTCAACGACTACAAAAAATTTACAATGTTTAGACGAAATCCATAATTGGAGTACGTCATGATCAGTGTCTTCGACATGTTTTCCATCGGGATAGGCCCCTCCTCCTCCCATACCGTGGGACCGATGCGGGCCGCCTGCGCCTTCATCCAGACCCTCAAAGCGAACGCACTCCTCTCCCGTACCGGACGCGTCGTCGTCGAGTGCTACGGCTCACTGGGCCAGACCGGCAAGGGGCACGGCACCGGCAAGGCCATCATCCTGGGACTGGCCGGATTTGAACCCGAATCCGTGGACATCGAGGCCATTCCCGCCTTCCTCGCCCAGGTAGAGCAGACCCAGACCCTCTGCCTGGGCGGCGAGCAACCCAGCGAATTTCCCCGCATCGGCGCCATCCTCTTCAACCGGCGCAAGACCCTACCCGCCCACTCCAACGGCATGACACTGCGCGCCTATGAGGGTGACACCCTTGTGTTCGAGCAGACCTACTACTCCATCGGGGGCGGTTTCATCATCGAGGAGAGTCACTTCGCCAACGCCCGGGAAGAGGCGGCCCGCTTCGATGCCGCCCACCCCATCCCCTATCCCTTCGAGAGCGGCGCCGAACTGCTGGCCCAGTGCCAGGAGAGCGGCCTCTCCATCTCGGGACTGATGCTGGCCAACGAGAAGGTGTTTCGCTCGGAAGCGGAGATCAAGGCCGGGCTTCGCAAGATCTGGCAGGCGATGCAGGGGTGTGTGGAGCGTGGCTGCAAGAGCGAGGGGGTGCTGCCAGGCGGTCTCAAGGTCAAGCGCCGGGCTCCCGCCCTCTATCGCCAGCTCTGTGGCGAGACCAATTTCAACAAGGATCCGCTGATGGTGATGGAGTGGGTGGATCTCTTTGCGCTGGCCGTCAACGAGGAGAACGCCGCCGGGGGCCGGGTGGTGACGGCGCCGACCAACGGCGCAGCGGGCATCATCCCCGCCGTGTTGCACTATTACGATCGCTTCGTGCGCAAGGTGGATGACGAGCTGCTGATGCAGTACTTCCTCACTGCCGCGGCCATCGGCATCCTCTACAAGAAGAATGCCTCCCTCTCGGGGGCCGAGGTGGGCTGTCAGGGCGAGGTCGGCGTGGCCTGCTCCATGGCCGCTGGTGCCCTGGCCGAGCTGCTGGGCGCCAGCCCCGCCATCGTCGAGAACGCCGCCGAGATCGGCATGGAGCACAATCTCGGGCTGACCTGCGATCCCGTCGGTGGTCTGGTGCAGGTGCCCTGCATCGAGCGCAACGCCATGGGCGCGGTCAAGGCGATCAATGCCGCCCGCCTCGCCCTGCGCGGCACCGGTGAGCACAAGGTGTCGCTGGACAAGGTGATCAGAACCATGTGGGAAACCGGCAACGACATGAAGACCAAGTACAAGGAGACCGCCCGGGGCGGCCTTGCCGTCAACATCACCGAGTGTTAAGCCGCTGTGATAAAGCCGCATATGGCACTCGAATACCCGGCATCGCCGGGTATTTTTTTGCAAAACGTTTGTCTGGCGCTTAACAAAATGGATAACCATCAAAATAAATTTTATACTCGCGCCACGAATTCAACAAAAATAGATCTGTTTCAACTTTTTTTAGGCATTGAACCGTTACACTGTGGTTATCCGGTTCCCTGGCCTTTGTGACGACAGACCCGTCCCATGGATCCCTTTTCTGCGAGTGGGCATGGCGCCCCCTTCTACCCTGAGGTAATTGTTACATGATCAGCGTTTTTGATATCTTCAAAATCGGTGTTGGCCCCTCCTCTTCTCACACTGTCGGCCCCATGAAGGCAGCCAAACAGTTCGTGGATGAACTGCGTGCTGGCGGCAAGATCCGTGACATCACCCGGATCCAGGTCGATGTCTATGGTTCCCTCTCCTGGACCGGCAAAGGCCACCACACGGATACCGCCATCATCATGGGTCTGGCGGGCAACCTGCCGGAGAACGTCGACATCGACGCCATCCCCGAATTCATCTCCCGCGTGGAGCAGACCGGTCGTCTGCCCATCGGCCTGCACTGCCACACCGTCAGCTTCCCCAAGGGCGCCATGATCTTCCATGACGAGGCCCTGCCCCTGCACGAAAACGGCATGAGGCTGACCGCCTTCATCGAAGATGACGCCGTCTACAGCAAGACCTACTACTCCATCGGCGGTGGCTTCATCGTCGACGAAGAGAACTTTGGCAAGGGTGACAGCGGCGACATGTCCGTCAGCTATCCCTTCAAGAGTGCCGCCGAGCTCATCGCCCACTGCAGCCAGAGCGGTCTCTCCATCTCCGCCCTGATGATGGAAAACGAGAAGTGCTTCAACACCCCGGAAGAGATCTACAAGAAGCTCGGCAAGATCTGGACCACCATGCGGGAAGGGATCGAGCGCGGCTGCCGCACCGAGGGCGTCCTCTCCGGCCCGCTGCGCGTACCGCGCCGCGCCGCGCCGCTCTACCGCCAGCTGACCACCAACGAGAACCTCTCCAACGATCCCATGAACATCGTGGACTGGGTCAACATGTTCGCCCTGGCGGTGAGTGAAGAGAACGCCGCCGGTGGCCGCGTCGTCACCGCGCCGACCAACGGCGCCGCCGGCATCATCCCGGCCGTGCTGGCCTACTACGACAAGTTCATCCAGCCGGTGGGCCGCGACGAGTACACCCGCTTCTATCTGGCCGCTGCCGCCGTCGGCATGCTCTACAAGATGAACGCGTCCATCTCCGGCGCCGAAGTGGGCTGCCAGGGTGAAGTGGGCGTCTCCTGCTCCATGGCCGCCGCCGGCCTGACCGAGCTGATGGGCGGCAGCCCCGAGCACGTCTGTGAAGCCGCCGAGATCGGCATGGAACACAACCTGGGTCTGACCTGCGACCCGGTGGCCGGCCAGGTACAGGTACCCTGCATCGAGCGCAACGCCATCGCCGCCATGAAGGCGGTCAACGCCTCCCGCATGGCCCTGCGTCGCACCTCCAAGCCGCGCGTGTCGCTGGACAAGGTGATCGAGACCATGTACATCACCGGCAAGGACATGGACTCCAAGTACCGCGAGACCTCCCGCGGTGGCCTGGCCATCAAGGTGATGCAGGTTGCCTGCGACTAACGCCGAGTCGCGATGACATGAAAAAAGCGGGATATATTCCCGCTTTTTTTTGGTCGCGATTTAAAGGGCGACGTTCCTGAATAAAGGGAGGCCGACAAGGGATAAAAAGAGACGGGCATATCACCTCCACCCGTTCGCCGTGACAGGAGAACGGGGGAGAGCTATTTCACGATGCGATCGGCCAGGGTGCCGACGGCCACCACGAAATAGGGGGAGCGATTCCAGTGACGCAGTACCCGGTAATTGTCATAGGCAAGGTAGCTTCGCCCGTGAATATCGTCAGGGCGGATGAGGGAGGCCTGCATGTCGACCACAGGCAGAGGTGAGCCGTCCTGCTGGCGAACCCCGAGGGCCTGCCAGGTCGCCAGGGACTTGCGGGTATCAAGCCCCAGCAAGGCGGGGTCCAGGCGTTCTGGCACCCTCACCCGCCGTCCCCAGGTCTGGTCTTCACGCCAGCCGTTCTGGCTCAGATAATTGGCAGCCGATCCAAATACATCCGCGAGATTGCCCCAGAGATCCTTCTTGCCGTCCCCGTCCTGATCCACCGCGTATCGCAGGAATGACGAGGGCATGAACTGCACCTGTCCCATGGCCCCCGCCCAGGATCCCTTGAAGTTGGCGGGGTTCACATGTCCCTGCTCCAGAATGCGCAGGGCATCGAACAACTCGCCTTTAAAGAAGGCTTCACGGCGACCGTCCCAGGCCAGGGTCGAGAGAGAAGAGATAAGGGGATAATGGCCGGTTATTTTGCCGAAATTGGTTTCAATTCCCCACAAGGCAACAATAAAGCGGGGTTGAACCCCATATTCCCGGCCTATTTTTGTAAGCAGCGGCAAATGCTGGCGATATAAGGTTTGGGCTTGCTTGACTTTCCATTCCGGCACCGCCCGGGGAATATATGTGTCCAGGGTCAGTTTGAATTCCGGCTGATTTTTGTCGTGCCTGATGGCAGCATCGACAAGATGTACATCCGCAAAGGCCGCACTCACCGTCTCGGGCAACATGCCCGCCGCCAGCGCCTGCTCTTTGAGGCTCGCCACGTACTGGTCAAAATCGGGGCCGGCCTGCACCGGCGATCCCGACAGGGCGCCTGACAACAGCAGTGCCAGCCGCCCAGCCCTCATCGTGCACCCTTTAATTGCGCCTTGTGCTGCTCCAGCAAGTTTTCCGGTGGCGGTGGCACCTGCAGATAAAAGCCCTGGCTCTTCAGGGCGGCCATCACCCGCTCCGTGGAGGCCAGCCCCAGGGGCTTGGCCGGGTCCAGCTTGGTCATCAGGACCAGTTCGGGACGCCCGAAGGTACTCATCAGCACCTCGGGAACACGGGAAAAGTCCTCTCTTCGTTCAATAAAGAGATAGGTCTCGGCTTTTTTGCGACTTTTATAGACTGCACACAACATGGAAATTGATATAATCCGACGGGTTTATTGCCTCTGGTGGTGGCAAACTATAACATCAGGAATTGAATAACAATAACGTATTACCGTCTCGGTTCGGGGAAGATTCATGGTTGAACGCGATAACGAATTGAAAGGGACCACCTTCACTATTTCTGTGTTGCATCTCAGCGATGGCAATCCGGCCCGGATCCGACAACTGCTGGAGGCCAAGGTCGCGCAGGCCCCCCAGTTTTTTAATTGTGCCCCCCTCGTCCTCAATGTGGAACGCCTCGAGGCGATCCCCGATTTCGAACAGCTCAGGGAGCTGGTCGAGTCGGAAGACTTCGTGCTGGTCGGGATCACGGGGGCGCGGGACGAGGCGATGAAGACGGCCGCCAAGGCGGCAGGCCTCGCCGTCATGGTGTCAGGCAAGAGCCGCAAGGCAGAACCTGAGCCGACGCCGCCAGCACCTGAGCCCAAGCCAGTGGAGGCCGCACCGGTTCCCCCGGTGCCAGCGCCCGTGGAGGCAAGCAAGGTCCACGTGGGCCCGGTGCGCTCCGGTCAGCAGATCTATGCAGCCGGCACCTCGCTGGTGGTGCTGGGCTCGGTGAGCCCTGGCGCCGAAGTCATCGCCGATGACAGCATCCATGTTTATGGTGCCCTGCGTGGCCGAGCCATCGCAGGGGCCAAGGGCAATCCCAAGGCCCGCATTTATTGCCAGCAATTGCAGGCCGAGCTGCTCTCCATCGCGGGCACCTTCCAGCTCAGCGATGCATTGCCTGCAGGCGTGATACAAGAGCCGGTCCATATCCGGCTCGACAATGAACAACTTCGTATAGACCGAATCAAATAGAGTTACAAGGAAGCGAGAATGGCGCGAATCATAGTCGTTACATCGGGCAAGGGTGGCGTTGGCAAGACGACAACCAGCGCGGCACTGAGCACCGGTCTGGCCCAGCGTGGCCACAAGACCGTGGTCATCGATTTTGACATTGGTCTGAGAAACCTGGACCTCATCATGGGTTGCGAGCGGCGCGTGGTCTATGACTTCGTCAACGTCATCAACGGGGAAGCCAACCTCAACCAGGCCCTCATCAAGGACAAGCGTTGCGAAAACCTGTTCATCCTGCCCGCCTCCCAGACCCGGGACAAGGATGCCCTGACCCGTGAAGGGGTGGAGAAGATCCTGGATCAGCTGGCGGAGATGCAGTTTGACTACATCGTCTGCGACTCCCCCGCTGGTATCGAATCCGGCGCCCTGATGGCGCTCTATTTCGCCGACGAGGCCATCGTCACCACCAACCCGGAAGTCTCTTCCGTGCGTGACTCGGATCGCATCCTCGGTATCCTGGCCTCCAAGTCCCGCCGTGCCGAGCGCGGTGAGGATCCCATCAAGGAGCACCTGCTGCTGACCCGCTACTGCCCGACCCGCGTCAACCGCGGCGACATGCTGAGCGTGCAGGACGTACAGGAGATCCTGGCCATCAAACTGCTCGGGGTGATCCCGGAGTCCCAGGCGGTGCTGCGCGCCTCCAACTCCGGCGAGCCGGTCATTCTGGACAAGGAGTCCGATGCCGGTCAGGCCTACGAGGACGCCGTCGCCCGCCTCTTGGGTGACACCAAGGATTTCCGTTTTCTGGAAGAAGAGAAGAAAGGCTTCTTTAGCCGACTGTTCGGGAGTTAAGCATGTCATTATTGGATTATTTTCGTTCCAACAAGAAACAGAACACCGCACAACTGGCCAAAGAGCGGTTGCAGATCATCGTGGCTCACGAGCGTTCATCCAGAGGGGGGCCGGATTACCTGCCCCAGCTCAAGCAGGACATCCTCGACGTGATCCGCAAATACGTGCAGATCGACCCGGACAAGATCACCGTCCAGCTTGATCAGAAGAGTGACGAATTGTCGGTGCTGGAGCTCAACATCACCTTCGCCGACGACCAGAAGAAGGGATGAGCTGACGCACCATGCGCGACCCCTTCCCCCAATGAAGACCGGATCCTTTCCCAGGATCCGGTTTTTTAATGCCTGGCGTCCCGGCATCTCGCCAAGGGCATCAGGGCCAGCTAGAATACCGCGCACCCCGAGGCGCTGCCGACGGACTTTCCCTCCCCCCTTATCTGGAACACGGCTTTTATGTCTTTGAATGACGAAATGCACAGCGTCGAGGAACTGCTCGACACCGCCCTCGAACTCTTCATGGAGCTGGCCTCCGACAACCTGCCCGAGCAGGAGATCGTCCGCTTCAATCAGGAGTTCAACGACCGCGGCCTGCTGGCGGAGACCGATCCCGCCGACGACTGGGCGGCCGACGTGGGATTTGAGGTGAGCGACGCCGACTATGCCGAGATCTGGGTCGGCCTTGGCAACGAACAAGAAGAGTACGAGCACCTGTTTGCCCGCATGCTGCTCTCCCGCCGCGTCGACGAGAAGTTCTGCCACATCGAATGGCTGCCCCAATAATTCCGGATCCCGATGATCCTGGCCACTATGACTGGGACGGCGGGCCCGAGCCCGTGAGGCCTTCGCGCAGACGGCGACTGCAGGGCTGGCTCGGCAAGCTGCTGCTGGCCGCCTTTGCGAGCACCATCGTCTCGGTCGCGCTGCTGCGCTTCATCGACCCTCCCATGTGGACCTGGCGCCTCGAACGCGCCCTGTTTCCCCCTGCCAAGATGGCCGAGGTGAAGCACGACTGGGTGCCGCTTGAGCAGATTTCCCGGGAGCTGCAACTGGCGGTGATCGCCGCCGAGGATCAGCGCTTTGCCGAACATCACGGTTTTGACATGGACGCCATCAGCTCGGCCCTCAGGCACAACCAGCAAAGCGGGCGGGTGCGCGGTGCCAGCACCCTCAGCCAGCAGACCGCCAAGAACCTCTTCATGTGGAGCGATCGCAGCTTCCTGCGCAAGGGGATAGAGGCCTGGTTCACCCTGTTGATGGAGCTGGGCTGGGACAAGTCCCGCATTCTCGAGGTGTATCTCAACATCGTGGAGTTCGGACCCGGCATCTATGGCGCCGAGGCGGCCGCCAGGCACTACTTCGGCAAACCGGCGATACGCCTCACCCGCTACGAGGCCTCCCTGCTCGCCGCCGCCCTGCCCAATCCCTGGCGTTATCGGGTCAAGCCCCCCTCACCCTATGTGCAACAGCGCTCGGCCTGGATCCGTCGTCAGATGGGTCAACTCGGGCAAGTCACCCTGAACCGGGTCCACGGCACAGAGTAGCGCCATCCTGCGGATCAGAGGCGGGCCCCAGATGGCCGCCGACGGTTTCCCGATGAAGGGGCAGATAGTGCCACCACCAGGTTTCGCGCCGCCGCTTGATCTGCCTTCTGTACTGTCGTCGCTTCATCTTGCCAGGCCGCCCCGTCACGCCGCCCCTGCTGGCGGCTCTGTTAACCTTATCCCCTGATCCCGCCATTTGACAGCACGGCGTCACCGCCCCCGGGCTGGCTGCCCATCCCAATACTTGTTAAAGTGGCGAACCTGGACGTATCTGGAGTGATTTCATGGAACAACGTAGCCCGGATCAGCTGGTCGAGTGGGCCTATGATCAGTTTCTGGAGCAGGCCGCCGACATGCTGGCACCCGAACAAATCGTCGACATCACCCTCGAGTTCGAGCAACGTGGCGCGGTGGAGGCAACCCTGCCCAATGCCGACTGGTCGACCGAACTCGGCGAGCCGGTGGACATGGCACGTTGGGCCGAGGTCTGGGTCGGCTTGCTGGATCATCAGGACGAGTTCGAGGTGATCTACGCCACCTTCCTCCTCCCACGGGATCAGAGCGAGCACGACGTGCATATCCGCTGGCACCGCCAGCAACAGGCATAAGAAAAGGCGCCCCAGGCGCCTTTTTCGTTTTTTGCGCTGCCCGAGTCAGGGGCGTGCCGAGATGGCCTTGGCCAGACAGCGGCGACACCAGCAGGCGCTGGCATCGCTCATGGGCAACGCGGGAAGCTGGTTGCACCAGCAGCGCTCGATGGGTTCCCCCGCCGACACGGCGCAGAACGCCGGCTCGCCGCAGCCCGGGCAGGCATGAGTGCTCTTCGAGCCATCGAGTTCGGCCATGCGGGCCAGCTGGGCCTCGCTGTCCATGGTGGACCACTGGCCTATCTCGGTCACGGTGCGGCCACAACCGAGGCAGAGCCCCTCTTTGGCCCGGCAGTCACCGATGCAGGGACTCGGCAACTTATTCGTCCCCTGCCGGCGTGTCGGAGCCCACGAGGCGGATGCTGTGCTCCTCGATGACGATCTTGCCCTGCTTGTAGAGGCCGCCGATCGCTTTCTTGAAGGTGCCCTTGCTCATGCTGAACATCTTGTAGATGACGTCAGGCTCGCTCTTGTCTCCCACCGCAAGGCTGCCCCCCTGCTTTTGCAGGCGCAGCAGGATGCGCGCACCAGCGTCATCCATCCGGGCCAGCCCCGGCTTTTGCAGGGTCAGGTCCAGTTTGCCATCTTCGCGCACCTGCTTGACCCAGGCGGTCAGCGGCCGGCCCGTCATCACGCGGCCGAACACCTCGTTCTTGAACAGCATGCCGGCGTACTGGCCATTGACCACGGCCTTGATGCCAAGGGGGGTGTGTTCCCCCGGCAGCACCGTCACCTCGTCACCGCTCTTGAAAGGGGGGTCGATGCGCAGGAAGCGCTCCAGACGGCTGGTACCGACCATGCGCCCTTCGTTGTCCAGCATCAGGTGCACCAGATAGACATGGCCCACCTGCATCGGCTTGTTCTGCTCGCGGCTTGGTACGAAGAGATCCTTCTTCATGCCCCAGTCGAGGAAGGCACCAATCTTGTTGGCATTGACCACCTTGAGACCGACGATGTCCCCCACCATGGCGAAGGGCTTGTCGGTGGTGATCACCGGCTCGCAATCCGCATCCAGATAGAGGAAGACGGACACCTCGCTCTCCTCGGCAACGCCTTCCGGCAACTGGCGCCTGGGCAGCAGCAGCTCGCCGTATTCCCCCGCCGCCAGCCAGGCGCCGCGCTCCTCGATCTCGACGACGGTCAGGGTGTTCATCTTGCCAATCTGTAACATGGTGATCTCTTCTTTCAATATCCGGATGGGCCCATCTCATGGAAGACCCGTCATATAGAGGTGCATCGCCTCCGTCGGATGAGAGAGGACGGGGCCGATTTATGTCATGCAGGCGCGCATGTTACCCCAGAGCGGCAGCAGGACCTAGCCCCTCCCCCCTGTGTCTGACCTCTTTTCCCGCTACCGGGCGGCCAGATTGACGATATTAGCAGCATTCAGTTCCCCCTTTGCTGCAAATAACCCCACTTTTAGGTAGACTTCGCGGCCGTCAAATCCAGAGGAAGCGTCGATGAACCCAGCCACTCGTACCCGTCATCTCAATCATTGACATCCTCCCCCACCTTAGCGCTTCGCGTCACAGGAGGGGGATCCCCATTACTGGGTGATAGCTGCTCGCGCAGTACCGGGTTCCTGCTTCATCGGGCGGCCTGATTGCACCGCGCCTCCACAGGCTAAAACGGCGTGTCCCGCCGCTAAAATATTGCGAGCGCCATTCACATCGGCGTTCGCCTCATAACCACACGCAGCGCATTTAAACTGGCTTTGCGTCTGGCGGTTATCCTTCGCAGTATGCCCACAACAGGCGCACTGCTGGCTCGTGTAGGCCGGGTTTATCGCCAACACCTGACCGCCTCGCCATGCCTGCTTATATTCGAGCTGGCGGCGCAGCTCAAACCAGCCCTGATCTAATATCGAACGATTCAGCCCTGATTTTGCCCGGACGTTGCGCCCCGGCTGGCTGGTCGTGCCCGCTGCTGATTTTGACATGCTGGCAACCTTCAAATCCTCAATGACGATCATCGCGTGGTTTTTGCTGATAGTCGTTGTGACCTTGTGAAGGTAATCGCGGCGGGTATTGGCGATATGTGAATGCAGCCGCTGGATCTTGGCTTTTTGTTTCTTCCAGTTGCTGCTGAACTTGACCTTTTTGCTCAACTGGCGTTGGAGCCTTGCCAGCTTGATCTGATTGGTTTTGAAGCTGTTGACGGGCTCAAACACCGTGCCATCTGACAGGGTTGCGAGCTTGGCGATCCCCACATCTAGCCCGACCATTGAGCCGGAGGGGTGAATTGGCTCAAGCGTCTCCTGCTCGACCTGAAAGGAGATATACCAGTGCCCGGCTGCTTGGCTGACGGTCGCGTTTTTAATTTTCCCTTCAACTGGCTGGGACTGACGGAACTTG
>NZ_JAGKRK010000014.1:0-67368 GCF_017939325.1 Aeromonas sp. MaB10011B
CTGAGTTTACGACGTGCTACTTTCTCGTTGGTGGTCATACGGTGACTCCGGATAACACGGTAGGGGTACCGTTTTGTTATCCGGTTTGAAGCCGTATGACCACTCCCTTTTGTGGGCAACTGTCAGGTGAATACCATCTCCATACATACTAATCAGCACCTTGTCCCGTATGAGCATCCTCGATCGCCTCGCATACCTGCTCCACCGCGTTGAGAGCGCGGGGGGTGAAGCGGTGCAGCTCATCGGCGTTGATGAGGGCGAGCCGTTGGTGTTTGACGGCGTCCAGCATGGGCCACTGCCGCCAGTGATCCAGCACGGAAGGATCCCGGCCGCCAGCCAGGATAAGCCCGGGATTGGCCTTGATCACCTGCTCCAGCCCGACCTGGGGGTAGGCTGCTCCCGTCGTCGCCATGATGTTGCGTCCGCCGCAGAGGGTGATGGCCTGCCCCGGCCAGGTCGAATTATTGACGCTGGTGAGCGGCGGGTACCAGAGCTGATAGAAGACCGACAGGGGCTTGGGCTCGCCGTAGCGCGCAGCCAGGGCGTCGAGCCGGGTCAGATAGGCGCGGGCTTGCTCGTCGGCCCTGGGCGTGAGCCCGAGCAGATGCCCCAGGCTGCGCATCTCGGTGGCCAGGGAGGCAAAGTCGGTGGGCTCCGAGTAGAAGACGGGGATGCCGAGGCGCTCGACCGGGCCCAGCATGCGGGCCTGGGCGGAGCGCCAGGCCACTACCAGATCCGGCTTCTGGGCCAGCAGCGCCTCGAGGTTGATGCTGCGATAGTTGGCCACCCGGGGGAGGTTGGTCACCTCGGCGGGGTAATCGGAGGCATCGTCGGTGGCGACCACGCGATCCCCGGCGCCGATATCGAACAGCAGTTCCGTCAGATGGGGAGTGAGGCTCACGATGCGCTGCGGCGGGGTGGCCATGGCGCACAGTGAGGTGCCCAGCAGGCAGACAAACAGGCCCAGGGCACGAAGGGAAACGCGATCAGCCATGATTGAGCGCCATCCATGTCAGGAGCAGCGAGAGCCCGAGCCAGCCCCAGCCGGTCAGCTGCAGACGCTGCAGCAGGCGCAGGGGCAGGTTGGCATCGGGTTCGCTCCCCTCATCAAATACCGGAAAGCGCACCAGCTGGCCTTGATAGTAGCGGGGGCCGCCGAGTCGGCTGCCCGTCGCCCGGGCCAGCAGCGCGAGCAGGACCCCCATGGCGGGATGGGGCCAATGCAGCGCAGGCCGCACTCTGTTGCCCAGCCCGCGCACCTGGGTCAGGCACAGGGGGAGCGCCAGCAGCAGGATGGCGGGGGTGCAGAAACCCTGATAGAGCGCCGCAGCCGGGCGGCCGAAGTGGACGAACGCGCTTTGCTTGGGGTTCCACGCCAGATGGGTCAACTGGGCGATCCGCACCAGCAGGGCACCCTGTACCCCGGCCAGGGCAAAGCCCAGCAGGGGGGCGGCCCACTGACCGACGAGGCGCAGTACACAGGTCTCGCTCACCGCCTTGTTCAACCCCATCACCGAGAGCTTGCCGGTCTCCCGCTTGAGCCAGGGGGCGACCTGCAGCCTTGCCACGACCAGCGTCTCTTGGGTCGTCAGGGCGCGGCTCCCCCGGGCGAGTTCCCGCAAGGGGCGGGATTCGAGCATCAGCAGCAGGAACAGGAGGTCGAACAGGGGTTCGGACAGGGAGAGATTGCGCACCGCCCAGAGACCGGCTGCGCAGGGCACCCAGACCACCAGCAGGGCAAGGAGCCCGGCCTGGCTCTGCTGGCGTGGCGTGCCGTCGGGGCGATAGACCTTCTGGCCGAGGCGGGTGAGCAGAGGCACGGCTGCGCCGGGTCGAAAGCGTGCGGGCCAGGGCAGCAGGGCCTCCAGCAGGGCGGCCCCCACCATGATGGCCGCCGTCGTGGAGGCGAGGGCGGTCATCAGAGCATCCCAGGAGGGGGCGTCGATCACAGCTTGCCGAGCAGCGCGATGATCACTTCGGCGGAGTGTTGACCCGCCACCTCGATGAAGGCATCGAAGGATTCCACCTGCTCCTTGCCGGCGATGTCCGACATGGCCCGTACCACCAGATAGGGCACCTTGAACATGTGGCACACCTGGCCGATGGCGGCCCCTTCCATCTCCACCGCCAGCATCTGCGGGAAGTCGGCACGGGCTTTCGCGATGGCGTCCGGCTTGCACATGAACTGATCGCCGGTGCAGATGAGCCCGACCTTGGTCTGGTGCTTGCCTTGCTCGGCAATGCAGGCCTGTGCCAGGGCGATGAGTTTTTCGTCGCAGGGGAAGGCTGCGGGCTGCTGGGCCATCTGGCCCATCTCGTAGCCGAAGGCGGTCACGTCCACGTCGTGGAAGCGCATCTCGCTCGCGATGACCACGTCACCGATGTGCAGATCCTGGGCGAAGCCGCCGGCGGAACCGGTGTTGATGACGCAATCGGGAGCGAACTTCTCCAGCAGCAGGCTGGTGGCGACGCTGGCGGCGACCTTGCCGATGCCGGAGCGGGTCAGGATCACCTCTTTACCGGCCAGCTTGCCCTGATAGAACTCGCAGCCGCCCAGTTGCAGGGTTGTGGGCTCGCTCAGCTGGCTGCGCAGGAGGGCTACTTCCTGCTCCATGGCGCCGATAATACCTACTTTCATCATCTACCTCGTCTCGATGGCCGCTGGGCCGAAAAAGTTGGCGTGGATGATAGCAAAACTTGGCGGTGGCGCCGAGCATTCCTATGGGGCTGGCGGGGCATCTCCTGCGTCAGTGGTAGTGCTGGACAAGGGTGGCCGGCTCGCCGCGCTCTGCAAGCCGTTGCAGTGTGCTGGCGAACAGGGCCAGCCGCTCGGGAAGCGCTTTGTGGGAAACTACGGAGTGCACGGGGGGCCGACGCGTTATCCCAGCGCGGTATCCAGGGTCATCATCAGGGCAAAGCCGACCATGAGGCCCAGGGTGGCGTGGGTTTGGTGGCCGTTGCGATGGGTTTCCGGGATCACCTCGTGGGAGACCACAAACAGCATGGCACCGGCCGCGAGCCCGAGGCCGATGGGGTAGGCGATGGCCATGCCGCTGGCGAGTCCTACCCCGAGCAGGGCGCCGAGCGGTTCCAGCAGGCCGCTGCCGATGGCGACCAGCACGGCCACCGGCGGGCGAAAACCGGCTGCGCACATGGCCAGCGCCACCGCCAGTCCTTCGGGAATGTCCTGCAGGGCAATG
Source organism: Aeromonas sp. MaB10011B (assembly GCF_017939325.1). Classification (NCBI taxonomy): domain Bacteria; kingdom Pseudomonadati; phylum Pseudomonadota; class Gammaproteobacteria; order Aeromonadales; family Aeromonadaceae; genus Aeromonas; species Aeromonas sp. MaB10011B. The sequence goes on from NZ_JAGKRK010000014.1 coordinate 3,201, forward strand.
GCGGTCGTGAGGGGCAGTCCCACCGTCATGTCCCCCTGGGAGAAGCTGACCCCGATGGCCATGCCTTCGGGCAGGTTGTGCAGGGCGATGGCGAAGACGAACAGCCAGACCCGTGAGCAGCTCTCATGGCCGGGACCACAGGGGCCGGTCTTGTCGTGTTCGTGAGGGGTGAATTGATCCAGTCCCAGCATCAGCAGCACCCCGAGGGTCATACCGGCCACCACCACGGCGGCGGCGAGGAAGCCGTCACCCGTGATCCCCTCGGCGGCCTCGAGCCCCGGCAGCAGCAGGGAGAAGGCGCTCGCCGCCAGCATCATGCCGGCGGCGAACCCCAGCATGGCATCTTCCACCCGTTGGGGAACGGCGCGCAGGAACAGGGCAGGCAGGGCGCCCAGCGCTGTGGCGGCAAAACCCGCAGCACCGCCAATGAGGCCATAGCGTACCCCGGCCGTGATCTCTCCTGCTGCCAGCATGACGAGACTCTGCACCAAGAGCAGCAGCACGGCGACCAGGGCGAGCAGCAGCCCCAGGGCGATGAGGGGGCGATCCGCTATCTGCTCGCGCAGTTGGACAGACCAGGAAGGGGAGAGGGTCGATACGTTGTCCATGGGGCCTCTGAAGACAGGAATGGGGAGAGACGAACGGCCATTACATAACCTGGCCCCTGCTTTGTCCATGACGACGGACCGATTGTGGCAATCGGCTCAAGTTTTGCGTCGAGCTGGTCGCTACTGTGCTGGCAGCCTCGTGGCGGGCACAAGGCCCGGCGTGGGGCGAGCGGGAAGCAAGGGATCCCCTCTCTTTGCTCCCATCGTCATTTCCCGTCAGGAGTCTCGGGTCACCGCTTACACGGATGTGATCATTGTGTCACTGCACATCTGCAGTCGAGGATCACCAGCCAACATGTCTTACAAGCATCTCTCCATCGGCAAGAAGATTGCCGCCGTCTTTGCGGTCATTGCTGTCATCAACGCCGTCTTCGGCCTGTTTCTCGCCACCGAACTGCGGGACATTCGGGATCGGGTATTGAACTTCACCGACTCCACCCTGCCAAGCGTGCTCTCGGTTGACAACCTGCTCTACGACGTCTCCTATGTGCGCCGTGCCCAGTTTGCCCTGCTGATGGTGGAAGATGCCGTCGACAGGCAGGTTCGCCGCGCCCGCATCCAGGAGAGCCTGGGCAAGGTGCAGCAGGTCATGGATGCCTACGAGGCAACCGTGGGGGCCGAGCATGAACGCCAGGCCTTCAACCGCGTCAAGCAGCAGTGGCTGCAATATCTGGGGGCCGTCAACCAGGTGGATGCCCTGTTGTTCCAGGGCAGCAGGGATGAGGCCAGGGAGGCGCTGTTTCGCTCGAACGGGCTCTACACCGAGCTGGAGCTGGCGGTGCGTGCCCTGGTGAAGGTGAATCTTGGCTTTGTGGAAGAGAACCGTGGCAGCCTGCTTGGCAGCGTCACCATGGTGATGACCTTTGCCGTGGTGAGCATCGCGACCCTGCTGATCTTCATGGGGGTCATGACCTGGTTCCTCACCCGCCAGATCTGCCTGCCCCTGCAAGCCGTGGTGGCCCAGGCCAATGCCATCGCCCTGGGAGATCTGACCCATCGGCTGGATCGCCAGCACATCGGGCAGGACGAACTGGGGATGCTGGCCAGCGCCTCCCTCAAGATGCAGGACAACCTGCGTGGGCTCATCGAGGAGGTGGCCGCCGCCGTGACCCAGCTGGGGGCCGCCATCGAGGAGGTGAGCGCGGTCTCCGAGCAATCATCCCAGGGGATCCAGAGCCAGCAGCAGGAGATAGCCCAGGTCGCCACCGCCATGGCCCAGATGAAGGCGACGGTAGCGGATGTGGCGGGCAACACCGAGGTGGCCTCGGAGTCGGCAAGCTCTGCCAATGCCCTGGCTCGTCGCGGCAGTCAGGATGTGCAGGGGGCCCTGGATGCCATCACCCGGGTGGCTGGTGAGATGGAGCAGGCGGGCAACCTGGTGAGTGAACTGGAGAAAGAGTCCGCCCAGATCAACCTGGTGGTGGATGTCATTCGCGGCATTGCCGACCAGACCAACCTGTTGGCACTCAATGCCGCCATCGAGGCGGCCCGTGCCGGTGAGCAGGGACGCGGCTTTGCGGTGGTGGCCGACGAGGTGCGCACCCTGGCGGGGCGTACCCAGGCCTCCACCGGCGAAATCGTCGCCATCATCGAGACCCTGCAGGCCCGTGCCAACCGGGCGAAGTCGGTGACCGGCCAGAGTTGCGAGATGATCCGCCAGTGCGTGAGCCAGAGCGAACGCACCAGCGCGGGCATTCGTCAGATTGAAGAGGCGGTGGCCCAGATAGCCGACATGGCGATCCAGATTGCCAGTGCCTGTGGCGAGCAGGATGCGGTCTCCGATGAGCTGGGCCGCAACGTGGCGCGCATCAACGACTCCTCCAACGAGGTCGCGACCGGCGCGGATCACACCGCCAAAGCCTGTCTGGAGCTGAGCCAGCTGGCGGCGGGTCTGCGCCAGAGCATGGGGCGCTTCCGCCTGGCCTGACGGTGGCCGCAGCCAATGAAAACGGGGCCCTGGGCCCCGTTGTTTTTCTCACCGCCAGGCGGCGTGGGCTCAGGCGCCCAGGCCGGTACCGGCGTCTTTCTTGGCAATCAGCTCAATCTTGTAGCCGTCCGGGTCTTCCACGAAGGCGATGACGGTGGTGCCGCCCTTCACAGGGCCCGGTTCGCGGGTGATCTTGGCGCCGGCGGCGCGCAGCGCCTCGCAGGTGGCATAGATGTCGTCCGCTTCCAGGGCGATGTGACCATAGGCGGAACCGAGCTCGTATTCGCTCACGCCCCAGTTGTAGGTGAGCTCGATGACGGCTTCATCCTTCTCGTCGCCGTAGCCGACGAAGGCCAGGGTGTACTTGTATTCGCTGTTCTCGCTCTTGCGCAGCAGTGTCATGCCCAGCACTCGGGTGTAGAAGTCGATGGAACGTTGCAGATCGCCGACGCGCAACATGGTATGCAGAATTCTCATTGCTCAATTCTCCGGGTTGGTGGATTGGTACTGCCTTGAATCCATTGCCCGAGACCGGATCCGCAGAGGCCTGCAGATCAACTCTCGGGATAGACCTTCTCTTTGTATTCGCACAAATCTTCGATGATGCAGGAGCCGCAGCGGGGCTTGCGGGCGAGACAGGTGTAACGCCCGTGCAGGATGAGCCAGTGATGCACGTCCAGCTTGAACTCGGCGGGGACCACCTTGAGCAGCTTCTCCTCCACCTGATCGACGTTCTTGCCCACTGCAAAGCCGGTGCGGTTGGAGACCCGGAAGATATGGGTGTCGACGGCGATGGTGGGCCAGCCGAAGGCGGTGTTGAGCACCACGTTGGCCGTCTTGCGGCCGACGCCGGGCAGGGCCTCGAGGGCCTCGCGATTCTCCGGCACCTCGCCGCCGTGGCGCTCCAGCAGAATGGCGCAGGTCTTGATGACGTTCTCGGCCTTGGTGTTGAACAGGCCGATGGTCTTGATGTACTCCTTGACCCCATCCACCCCCAGATCCAGCATGGCCTGGGGGGTGTTGGCCACCGGATAGAGCTTGTCGGTGGCCTTGTTGACGCTCACGTCGGTGGCCTGGGCCGAAAGCAGCACGGCGATGAGCAGCTCGAAGGGCGTGGTGAAGTTGAGCTCTGTGGTGGGATGGGGGTTGTCATCGCGCAACCGCTCCAGGATCAGCCTGCGTTTCTGGTTGTTCATGGCTCTCTCTTGTCTCAGAGCTGGGTAGTGCGGGCGCCCGCCGCCGGCACGGTGCAGTGGGCCTTCTCGGCACTCTGCTTGCGGCCCATCCAGTCGTTGATGGCGTTTTTGCCGGCGATCATCAAACCGAGGCCGATGAAGCCGCCGGGGGGCAGGATCGCCAGCAGCAGGCTGGCGTCGGCGTGGAACAGCTCGACGCGCAATGACTTGGCCCAGTCACCCAGCAGCAGCTCGGCACCGTCAAACAGGGTGCCCATGCCGATGATCTCGCGAAGGCCCCCCAGTACCAGCAGCACCAGGGTAAAGCCCAGCCCCATCATGAAGCCGTCGAGGGCGGCAAGCAGGGGCGGGTTCTTGGAGGCATAGGCTTCGGCGCGGCCGATGATGACGCAGTTGGTGACGATGAGGGCGATGAAGATGCCGAGCGCTTGATAGAGGCCGTAGGTGTAGGCGTTCATCAACAGCTGCACGCTGGTCACCAGGGCCGCGATAATCATCACGTAGACCGGGATGCGGATATCCTTGGGCACCCAGTTGCGCACCAGGGAGACGGCGAGGTTGGAGCAGACCAGTACCACCATGGTGGCAAGGCCGAGCCCCAATGCATTGGTAAAGGTGGAGGAGACCGCCAGGGTGGGGCAGAGTCCCAGCACCTGCACCAGGGAGGGGTTGTTCTTCCACAGTCCCTGCAGCATCAGCTCCTTGAGCTCTTCGCGGCGGCCACTTTCCCCGGCGGGTTGGCTGGCCGTGTCAATCACGTCGACTTGTTCCATAGCGTGTGCTCCGGCGTTAGGGGTTGGTATGGCAGGAGGGGGCATCGTGCAGCAGTTCGGGGTGCTCCTGTTGCAGCCTCAGCAAATTTTTCACCGCCTTGACCACGGCCCGCGGGGTGATGGTTGCCCCGGTGAAGGCGTCGAATTCGCCGCCATCCTTCTTCACCGCCCAGGTGGTGTCGTTGTCGGCCGTGAGGGACTTGCCGGTGAAGCTGTCGATCCAGCTGGATTTCTTCAGTTCTATCTTGTCACCAAGCCCCGGGGTTTCCTTGTGGGCCAGCACCCTGACCGCACTGACGGCCCCCTTGGCATCGGTGCCGACCACCATGCGAATGGCTCCACTGTAACCATCGGGGGCCACGGTTTCCAGCGCGTAGCCGGTATGCCCCCCCTTGAGGGTGGCGGTATAGAGGGGCATGGGCTCATCGCTGCCCAGGTATTCCCGGCTGCTGACCAGCTTGCAACTGGCCACCAGATCGTTGTCATAACTCCCCTCGGGCAGCAGGGCCTGCAGGGTGCGCAGCTTCTCCAGCTCTTGCTGGTGGGCGATGCGATCCCGGGTCAGTTCGTTGGTCAGCACCACCATGGCGGTGCAGCCGAGGGCAAAGAGGGCCAGGGTCAGGCCATTCTTGCGCATGCTTTTCAACATGGGAGGCTCCCTGTCTCGCGTCTGTGGCAATTCAGATGTGGGTTCATTTGCGACGGGCTCCATAGACCTTGGGGCGGGTCAGACTGTCAATCAGGGGAACACACAGGTTGGCCAGCAACACGGCGAAGGCGAAGGCATCCGGATAGCCGCCAAAACGGCGGATGACATAGACCAGCACGCCGATGAGCACACCGTAGACGAGGCGCCCCTTTGCGGTGGTGCTGGCACTCACCGGATCGGTGGCGATGAAGAAGGCCCCGAGCATGGTGGCACCGCTGAACAGGTGCAGCATGGGGGTGGCGGTGGCATCCGGGGTGGCCAGATAGCCCAGGGTGGCAGCGAGCAGCAATGCGCCCAGCACGGCAGTCGGAATGCGCCAGTTGATCACTTTCTGCTGGAGCAGGAAGAGGCCTCCCAGCAGGTAGCCGAGGTTGACCCAGCTCCAGCCGATACCACCCCAGCCCTCGAAGACCTTGTGGGTCATCACTTCGGTGGCGGTCAGTCCCTGGGTCAGTCCGGTCTTTAAGGTATCCAGCGGCGTGGCCATGGTCAGGCCATCCACCCCCTGCTTGAGCTGCAGCATGCTGTAGCCGTCGAGGCTGAAGCCGGTGAAGATCACCGAGGCCGCATCGGCGAAGCCGATGTCGTAGGCGGCGATGCTGGAGGGGGGCAGCCAGCTGGTCATCTGGACCGGGAAGGAGACCAGCAGCAGCACATAGGCCACCATGGCAGGATTGAACAGGTTCTGACCGAGCCCGCCATAGAGATGCTTGGCGATGATGATGGCGAACGCCGTGCCCAGCACCAGCATCCACCAGGGCAGCAGGGGGGGCAGGGAGAGACCGATGAGCACGGCGGTGAGCGCCGCGCTGCCATCCAGCAGGGCCGGTTTGACGGGGCGGCCGCGCAGGCGAAGGACCAGGGCCTCCGAACCCAGGGCCGTGACCAGCGCCAGCAGGATCTGGATCAGGGTCCCCCAGCCGAAGAACCAGGTCTGCGCCAGGAAGCCGGGCAGGCAGGCCAGGATCACCAGCACCATCAGGGTCTGGGTCTGTTTGCGGTTGTGGGCAAAGGGCGCACTCGCGATATTGAACATGGATCAGTGGCTCTTGTCGGTCGAAGGGGAGGAGGCAGCCTCGGCCGCCAGCTTCTTGGCTTTGGCCCGGGCGATGGCGGCGGCGATGGCCGCCTTCTTGGGGTCCACCTCGGCGGCGGGTCCGGATGCGGCGGCAGGGGCCTCAACAGCGTTATCGGTTGTGTTCACGGATGTCTCACCTGCGACCACCGGCCCGTCACCTTGCGCCTGGGCGGCTTTCTTGGCCTTGGCCCGGGCGATGGCGGCGGCGATGGCCGCCTTCTTGGGGTCCACTTCGGCAGCGGGCTCGGATGCGGCGGCCGGGGCCTCAACGGCGTTATCGGTTGTGTTCACGGATGTCTCACCCGCGACCACAGGCCCATCCCCTTGCGCCTGGGCGGCCTTCTTGGCCTTGGCCCGGGCGATGGCAGCGGCAATGGCCGCTTTCTTGGGGTCCACCTCTGCGGCGGCCGGGGCCTCAACGGCGTTATCGGTTGTGTTCACGGATGTCTCACCCGCGACCACCGGCCCATCACCTTGCGCCTGGGCGGCTTTCTTGGCCTTGGCCCGTGCGATGGCGGCGGCAATGGCCGCCTTCTTGGGGTCCACCTCGGCGGCGGGCTCGGATGCGGCGGCCGGGGCCTCAACGGCGTTATCGGTTGTGTTCACGGATGTCTCACCCGCGACCACAGGCCCATCACCTTGCGCCTGTGAGGCTTTCTTGGCCTTGGCCCGGGCGATGGCGGCGGCAATGGCCGCTTTCTTGGGGTCCACCTCGGCGGCGGGCTCGGATGCGGCAGCCGGGGCCTCAATGGCGTTATCGGTTGTGTTTACAGATGTCTCACCCGCGACCATCGGCGTGTCCCCTTGCGCCAGGGCGGCTTTCTTGGCCTTGGCCCGTGCCAGGGCGGCGGCGATGGCGGCCTTCTTGGGATCCAGCTCTGCCTTGGGATGTTGCTCCCCTAGTGCCGGGGTGTCAGCCAGCCCATTGCCCTCGCCATTGGCGGCCTTGGCGGCACGACGGGCGATGGCCTCCTGCTTGCGCGCCTCACGGGCGGCAATCATGGCCTCGTTGTCCGGTGCGGGTTCACTCACGGCCACCTGGGCCGTCTCCTGTTTGGCCTTGATGCGGGCCAGGGCGGCGGCGACCGGATCTTCGCCCCCGGCCGTCGTCATGGCCTGGCGACGCTGGGCTGCGGCTTCGGCGTGGCGGGCTTCGCGGGCCGCCTTCTCACGCTCGAAGCGAGCCTGCTTGGCCTCGAAGCGCTGCTTGGCTCGTTCGGCCTTCTCGGCCTCGGCACGGGCCTCGCGGATGTCATCCTTGGCGATCTTGTAGTACTGCACCAGGGGGATTTCGCTCGGGCAGACCCAGGCACAGGCGCCGCACTCGATACAGTCAAAGAGGTTGAGCTTCTCGGCCTTGTCGTACTCCTTGACCCGGCTGTACCAGTAAAGCTCCTGGGGCAGCAGGGTGGCGGGGCAGGCATCGGCGCAGGCACTGCAACGGATGCAGGCCTGTTCCGGGCCGGGGGGCGGCAGCTCGGCGCGGGTGGGGGAGAGCAGGCAGTTGGTGGCCTTGACCACAGGGACCATGGCGTGGGGCAGGGTGAAGCCCATCATGGGGCCCCCCATGATCACCCGCTGATCCGCCTCCGGTTGCAGCTCGAAACGCTGGAGCAGCCAGCGTACCGGCGTGCCCAGACGCACCCAGGCATTGCCGGGTTTCTTGAAGGCGTCGCCGGTGAGGGTGACGATGCGCTCGATGAGCGGCTCCCCATCGATGATGGCGCGCTTGATGGCAAAGACGGTGGCGACGTTGAGCACCATGATGCCCATGTCCACCGCCCGGCCTCCCTTGGGCACCTGGCGTCCGGTGAGCAGCTCTATGGTCTGCTTGGCGCCGCCGGAGGGGTACTTGGTCGGTACCGACTTGACCAGCACGTCGGCGTCGCTGGCATGGCGGGTCAGGGCCTCGATGGCCGCCGGTTTGTTATCTTCCACCCCGATCAGGGTGAGCTTGGGCTTGAGCAGGTGCTTGAGTACCCGGATGCCGTCCATGATCTCGTCGGCGTACTCCTGCATCAACCTGTCATCCGTGGTGATGTAGGGTTCGCACTCCAGCCCGTTGACGATGAGGATCTCGGTGAGCTGGCCACGGCCGTCGAGCTTGCTGTGGGTCGGGAAGACGGCGCCGCCGAGCCCGGCGATGCCGGCCTGCTGGATGCGCTCGAGCAACGCCCCCCGCTCCAGGTTCCAGTAGTCAGGCTGGGGTGTGCGCTCGCCCCAGGCATCGTCTCCGTCCGGGGTGAGGAGGATGCAGAGATCGTCAAGACCGGAGGGGTGCGCCACCGTGTGCTGCTCGATGGCGGTGATGGTGCCCGAGGTGGAAGCGTGCACCGGCACGATGCGTCCCTTGTCAAAACGGGTGAGGGGTTGCCCCTTCTTGACCTTGTCCCCCACCCGCACCAGCAGTTCGCCGGCCGGACCCGCGTGCTGGCGCACCGGAATGATGAGCTGTGGGGGAAGGCCCGCGTCAACGACGGGGGTCAGGCTTGACTGGTGCTTGTTCTCGGGGGGATGGATGCCGCCGTGAAAATCCCACAGAGTGCCGGCTTTGATGCGTTCGAGCAGATGCTGCATGGTTACTCCGCTGTTTATTCCACTATCTTGACCGGAATGGCGACCTTGGCCAGATCCCATTTCCAGTTGTCGACCGTGGTCGGCACCGGGATCATTTCAATACAGTCGGTCGGGCAGGGGTCGACGCAGAGGTCGCACCCGGTGCACTCGGCCGCGATGACGGTATGCATCGCCTTGGTGGCACCCAGGATGGCGTCGACCGGACAGGCCTGGATGCACTTGGTGCAACCGATGCACATGTCTTCGTGAATGAAGGCCACCTTCTTGACGGGGATTGCCGCGTCTTCACCGCCGTCCAGAGACTGGGGCTCGACCCCCATCAGGTCGGCAATCTTGCGCATGGTGGCGTCGCCACCGGGCACGCACTTGTTGATCTTGTCGCCATTGGCCAGGGCTTCGGCGTAGGGTTTGCAGCCCGGGTAACCGCACTGGCCGCACTGGGTCTGGGGCAACAGGGCATCGAGCTGATCGACGATGGGATCGGCCTGCACATGAAACTTGACGGCGGCAAAGCCGAGAATGATGCCGAAGGCCAGGGCAAGCAGGGCCAGCACCAGAATGGCAAAGAGTATGTGAATCATAGCGTTATATCTTGATGAGGCCGGTAAAGCCCATGAAGGCCAGCGACATCAGGCCAGCGGTGACCATGGCGATGGAGACGCCACGAAACGGTGCCGGCACGTCGGCAGCCACCAGCCGCTCACGCATGGCGGCAAACAGGATCAGCACCAGGGAGAAGCCGACGGCGGCCCCGAAGCCGTAGATGATGCTCTGGATGAAGTTGTGGCGCTCGTTGATGCTGAGCAGCGCCACGCCGAGCACGGCACAGTTGGTGGTGATGAGCGGCAGGAAGATGCCGAGCAGGCGATAGAGGGTCGGGCTGCTCTTGCGGATCACCATCTCGGTGAACTGGACCACCACGGCGATCACCAGAATGAAGCCCAGGGTGCGCAGGTAGGCGATCTCCAGCGGGATCAGGATGTAGTGCTCCATCAGATAGGAGCAGGCGCTGGCCAGCGTCATGACGAAGGTGGTGGCCAGACCCATGCCGATGGCGGTTTCCAGCTTGCCGGAGACACCCATGAAGGGGCAAAGGCCGAGGAACTTCACCAGCACGAAGTTGTTGATCAGCACGGTGCCGACCAGTAAAAGCAGGTACTCAGTCATTGAAGATGGGTTATCCGGTATGAAGGCGGCCGTATTATCTGATGTTAGGTGCCTTTAGACAACCGCAAGGCCGTATGGTTATTATTCGAATGCCCAATTCATGGAGGCATTGTGCGCCCTTTACCCGTCTTGACGCTGACCCTGGCCATGCTGCTCTGGTCCAGCTCCTTCATCGCCCTCAAACATGTGCTGGAAATCTGGTCCTTCGGTCAGGTGCTCTTCATGCGGATGGGGGTGGCGTCCTGTTGCTGGCTGCTCTGCTACCGCCAGCTTGGCCGCGTCACTTACCAGAAGGGGGATTGGCGCTGGTTGGCCCTGATGGGAGCGCTTGAGCCCTGCCTCTACTTTCTTCTTGAAGTCAACGCCCTGCGTTACACCAGTGCCGGCCAGGCCGGTATGGTCTGTGCCCTGCTTCCCCTGATGGTGGCTCTGGTGGCCTTCGTACTGCTTGGAGAGCGGGTGAGTCGCCGCCAGCTGCTGGGCTTTGCCATCGCCATCGTTGGCATCGCCCTGCTGGGGTTGGGGGAGGGCGCCGACGAGTTCGCCCCCAACGCCCTGCTCGGCAATAGCCTGGAGATGGGCGCCATGCTCTGCGCCGCCACCTATTCCGTGGTATTCAAGAAGCTCTCCAGCCGCTACGGCGTGATGACACTGACAGCGTTGCAGGCCTTCGTCGGCATGCTCTTCTTCGCGCCCTTTGCCTTCAGTGCGCCCTGGCCCGCGAGCTGGGCCTGGCAGGACATGGGGGTCATCCTCTTCCTCGGCGCCTTCGTGACACTTGGTGCCTACCTGCTCTACAACTGGTCGGTGACCCAGGTGAAGGTGACCCTGGCGGCTGCCTATGTGAACCTCATACCGGTCTTTACCCTGCTGCTCGCCTATCTGCTGCTGGGAGAGACGCTCACGGCCCTGCAATGGGTGGCCTGTGCCGCCGTGCTGGCCGGCATCGGGGTGGGCCAACTGCCGTCCGGCAGGAAGCGTGCGCAGGCAGTCGCCACCGGGGGATGAGTCGCCGTCATTGGGCTACAGTCTGGGCAGGGAAACACGCTGTCTAAGAAGGAGCCGACCGATGAGCGACATGCACTTGCTGGCCGCGGCCAAAAGCCTGTTGAGCCATCCCCCCTTTACCCTGGCCGATGCCAGAGCCCTGGAGGCGCTGGAAGAGGAAGCTGTGGGGGAGGAGGGGCTCTGCATCGCCGCGCTATGGGACAACGCCCTCGCGCTGGCGGACGAGGAAGCCAGACACTATCTCCTGGGGGATGGCTGAGCGGGTTTAGGGTGGGCGGACAGCAATGACAACGGGGGGCCTGGACCCCCCGTTTTCATTGGCAGCTGTTGCTCAGATGGAGAGGCTCTTGACGGTGTCCGACACCGAGTTGGCGTCTTCGATGATCTCCTTGATGACGTCGGCGATGATGGTGGCCTGCTCCTGACCTGCCACCGCCTTGTCGGAGACGACGGAGACAGTCTGGGTGATCTGGGAGGTGATCTCCGAGTTGTGCTTGATGACGGTGACGATCTCGCTGGTGGAGCTGGAAGTGCGCGCCGCCAGTTGCCTCACCTCGTCGGCCACGACCGCGAATCCCCGTCCCTGTTCCCCGGCGCGGGCCGCCTCGATGGCCGCGTTGAGGGCCAGCAGATTGGTCTGATCCGCGATGCCGCTGATGGTGGAGATGATGGATTCGATGCTCCTGGATTGCTGGTTGAGCTGCTCTATCTGCTTGCTGACCGCATTGACCGAGGTGTTGATGTGAGAGGAGGTGTCGAGCACCCTGTCGATGACCTCCCGCCCCCTGGCAGCGCTCGCGACGGTTTCGCTGGCGATGGCACACGCCTTCTGGGCCGCTTCCCGGGTGGAGATGGATTTCTCCACCCGCTCGGTGATGTCGCTCGCCAGCTTGATGATTTTGACCACCTTGCCCTCGTGGTTGAAGATGGGGTTGTAGGTGGCCTCCAGCCATATCTTCTCCCCCCGGTGACCCAGACGCATGAAAAGCCCGGACTTGATGTCACCCGAGCCGAGATCCTGCCAGAAATGGGGGTTGTTCTGGTAGAACTCGGTGTCACAGAAGAGACGATGATGCTTGCCGACCACCTCTTCCAGCCGGTAACCAAAGCAGTTGAGGAAATTCTGGTTGGCGGTGATGATGGTGCCATCGGGTTGGAAATCGATGACCGCCAGGGACTTGTCCAGGGCTGCCAGCAGTGCCTGGGTGCGCTCCAGGGTGGATTGCTGCTGGGTCACGTCGGAGGCGACCTTGGCGATCCGCACCACTTTGCCGTCGATCACGATGGGGAAATAGGTCGCCTCCAGCCACACGGCCTTGCCGGATTTCGACTGGCGAATGAAGCGACCGCTGCGGGAGACGCCGTGGCGCAGATCCTGCCACAAGGTCTCGTAATCCCGGGTATTGACGTCGTCGGGGAAGCAGAGGGTGCTGTGATGCTTGCCGATCACCTCGTCACGTTCAAATCCCACGATCTTGAGAAACAGCGCGTTGGCGAAGGTGACCACTCCCGCCGGGGTGAACTGGACGAAGGGGACCTGCAACTGGATAGCCTGTTCAAATGCCCCCAGTTCCACCACCCTTGCCGCTTGCTCACTGGCTTCCTTGCTTGCTTTTTGATTCCAGAACATGACAGCGCTCCTCCATGAGACCCTTGAATGGGATAACGACCAAATATGAGTAAATTAACAATAGCATTGCGTCCTGATGAGTCGTCATCGTACTCAAATTAACTTTTTATTTTTCAATGTTGATAAATAGCTTCTTAATTGTAGGGTCTCGTACCAAGGTTATTTATCTCGTGGACCACTTTGGGCCCCAGGGAATATTGGCATGAAGGCGCCTCTTTTGGCACTGACTATTCTATATATCGCCTTCATATGAACCCAGTGGCGCGCCATGTGGCCTACATGGGTATTTAATGAGTCTTATATGGGCACAGTGAAATTAGGTGGAGGCGGGGATCTGGAAATAGCCGCTATCTGACTCTCTGGTGTGAGAAATAAACGGCCAAGGGTGTGAGTTTTTGGATATCCGGCATGTGTGAACCCGTGACGACATTGCCGCTTCTGTATATTTTCTGTCCCGAAACAGAGAGTGTTTATTTTGCCTGCAAGGTAGAGAGTTTCTGGTTCAGGGACTCAATCTCTTTCTGATATCGGGTAGTGACCGATTGCATCTCTGCCGAGACATTGCGGGATCTTGCCTTGTTCTCCGTGATCTGGGTCATCTCGTTGTTCATCTTCTGCTTTTTGGCCTCGATCTCGGTGCGCAGCGCCTCGGCCTGGCGTTGTTTCTGGCCGTTCGCCAGGCTCTGCTCTATCTCCCGGGTCTGGTTGGCCGCCTGCTCCACCGCCTCGGGGGAGGGGGTATAGACATTGAGTGCCATGGGTTTGGCGTCGCTGCTGCAGGGGATGTCACTGAAGGTGATCTGCCCATCGCGGGCGCATTGATAGACTGCCGCCTGGACAACGGGGACGGTGGCAAGCCCCAAGCAGGTGAGAGAGATGACCAGCATGCGTGACATAGACTCCTCCTTGAATACTCTTCCTTGCACACTAGTACATGGCGCAAGGTCAGACAACGGCCTCGTTTCGGGAGCGACATTCCGGTCCTCACGTCGCCTCTCTCTGGTCCATGGCGGGGAGATCTCCTGCGCAATGGGTGTGCCATGGCGGCATAAAGCGACGGATCCTGTAACCGACCACTGAGAATGAAAAAACCGGGAGCAGCCGAAAGTAAGTGGGATCTCGTGGGACAAACTCAAGGCTGACAAGGCTTCGAGGGGGATTCTGTGGTGCCAGGCGCGGGCGGTATCAAAATGAAAGAACACGGACGATCTTCGGGGGTGGTGCGCTGAAAATGAAAAACAGGCTGACCGCCTGTTTTTTCCGTTTGTGGTTACAGCTAGTGGTTTAAATCCGGGTTTAAGTGACTGTCTGTAGCGCTGTCATTTAAAAAAAATCGTGCCCCGCCCAGACAACCTTGCCGATCACGGCCAGGCTTTCCAGCTGGTTGGCGGGAACGACCTGCAGGGGATAATCAACCCGGTTATCGCTGATGATGGTGATCCCGCCATCGAAGTTCTTCTGCAAGCGCTTGGCATAGAGTTCCTCTCCCAGCCGCAACACGAAGATGGATCCATCTTCGATCTGATTCTTGCTGATATCGACCAGGATGGAGTCGCCAGAGTGAATGGTGGGTTCCATGCTGTCGCCTTTGGCAAAGACCACCACCAGGTTATCCGGGCTCAACTTACGGAACGTGAGCCACTTGCGGCGAAAGGCCAGCTTGCGTTTAACCTCATGATCATCATTAAACGCACCATGGCCGGTACTCACGGTGACATGGTAGCCATCGATCAGCGCGTACTCCTCATCAAACTCATCAGGTCGCACCGCCTGCTCGGCAACCCCATCGGGATGTTTCGGGCCCTGGCCCGTGGCCAGCCACTCCAGATTCACATTGCACGTTCGCGCAATGCGCAGCGCCTTGTCGATGGTGGGCAGCGAATTGAACGGGGGGAAGTATTTGCGCATCCCCGACTCGCTCATTCCCACCAACTCGGCGAATGCCTTGTAGCTCAGACTCCCACGTAACTCATCCAGGCGGTCACTGAGAGTATCCATTCCAACCGTCAGAAAAGATACCTCACCGTCTTTTTGTGCTGCTTGTGGTTTTTCTTCATAACGCTCTGACATACAAGGAATTCTCGGCTAGTGGCTATTGCTGGTGAGTCGATAGACAAAAAATTCCGCACAAAAAGACTTGTCAATCTTTTTGGGGTGATCAATCATTCATATGTGACGCATTGCGACATAAAATCATTCTTTTATGAGTGATGAAGATACGCGCCGCGACACTTGATGATACCGAAACGGGGTGAGTATGTCAGGGAAAACACCAGAGTGGATCAGGGCTGAGCTCATAAAACGCGGATATTCCCAGGCTGCTTGGGCCCGCGCCAAAGGGTTGCATCCCAGAGCAGTGCAGCGCTGCATCAAACAATATGCCCCATCCATGGGCGTCAGTCCCAAGCGCAGGGAAAGCCGTTCCATCATGGGGCAGCTTTCCGACTCGCTGGGCATCGACTTGCTGGGAGGTGGCCAATGAGTACCTGGTTCACCGCCCAAGGGTTGGCCGGATTGATTGGCATGCCAGCCTATCCCGATGGTGTGCGCAAGAAGGCTGAGCGTGAAGAGTGGCAAAGTCGTAAGCGCGAGAAAGGCAAAGGCGTTGAATACCACATCAGTTCGCTGCCCGCAGAAACCCGGCGTTACCTAGCAGAGCAGGCCGTCGCCCAGCAGGGGCAAGCGGTGACCGATCATGCGGCCGGCGGCAAGGCGATGGCCAAGCTGCTTGCCCGCGAGGTGCCGGTGAAGCCGGATGCGGGGCGTAAATTGCTGACCCTGGGCGCTGCCGCCCGCAAGAAGGTGGATGCCAGGCTGTTGATCCTGCAGGCCGCCGATATCTACCTGACCCCTTATCAAGCCTGTCAGCAAGGGGAGGTGGGGCGCCGCGCCTTCATCGAGGCATACCGTACCCGCAGCCTGTCACTCCCTGCGAGCGTCTATGAGCAACAGAAGCCGTTCAGCCTGATCACCCTGCGACGTTGGCAAGGCACCCTGGCGGATGCCGGTCCGGCGGCGCTGGCTGGGAACTACCAGCGGGAGCGTCCATCCAGCGTCGAGCAAAGCCCGGATCTGGCCCGTTTCCTCACGGCATTGATCACTGCCAAACCGCATTTGGCCAACAAGTGGGGGGCGCTGCATGAACTGGCGACCCAGTACAGCGAGATGAACCAGCTTGGCTGGCAGATCCCGAGCCAGTCCTCCCTGCGACGCTGGCTGGTCAAGTGGCTGGCAGAGAACAAGGTGGCCTTTACCTATGCCACCAACCCCGATGCCTACAACAACAAGTACCGCACCGCCATCGAGGAGATGTACCCCTGGATGGGCCAGCCCAACGACGTGTGGGAGTTCGACAGCACCCCCGTCGATGCCATGTTGGTGGAAGGTCGTCACAGCATCATCGCGGTGATCGATGTGTTCACCCGTCGGGTGCGGTTGCTGGTGGCCAAAACCTCATCGAGCGAGGGGATCTGCCTGCTGCTGCGCAAGACCCTGCTGGCCTGGGGCACCCTCAACGACAACGGGGTGATGCGCACCGACAACGGCTCCGATTACGTGAGCCAGCGGGTCATGTCCATCTGCACTCTGCTAGGCATGAATGTCAGCCGTTCCAACGCCTACTCGGGATGGGAGAAGCCGCATATCGAACGCTTTTTCCGCACTCTCTCCCACGGCCTGATCGAGTTGCTGCCTGGCTATGTCGGTCACTGCGTGGCTGACCGTCAGGTGATCGAGGCTCGCAAGAGCTTTGCCGAACGGCTGGAGGAGAAGCGCAAGCCGAATGCGGAGAAGGAGCTCTATGAGCTGGCCATGACTGCGGCCGAGCTGCAGACCCTGCTCGATGACTGGCTGGATGCCCGCTATCACAACCGCAAACACAGTTCGCTCGGGATGACCCCCAACGAGAAATACCAGAGCGCCCGTTACCAGCGCCGCGCCATCGGCGATGAATCGGCGCTGGATCTGCTGCTCAACCATATCGGTGAGGCCACGGTCTCCAAGGGCTTTATCAAGGCTGGCGGCCTCAAATACAGCGCCCCGGAGCTGCTGGAGAACAGCTGGAAGAGCCAGCGGGTCAGCGTGTTTCTCGACCCGAGCGACGTGGGTCGCGCCATCTTGTACCGCACTGGCGACTGGAACGAACGGATCGAGGCGGTGAACCTCGACCTGCTGGGCAATGGCGTCAGCCCGGATGCCTTCCGCGCCGCCAAACGCGCCGATGCCAAGGCGTTGGCCAGCTTTCGCCGCGAAATGCGCAGTCTCGCCAAGACCTTCGGCGTCAACGAGCTGCATCAGGATGTGGTGCGTCACTTCGTTGACCAGGCCCGTGATGTGGCTCAGTTCCAGCGCGGCGATCTCGGGCTCGATAACCCGGCACTGGCCGCACTCTCAGGCGTTACCGCTCCCCGCGAACCGGCGCAATTCAGCGCCGCCGAACTGGCTGCGATAGAAGCCCACCGCGAGGAGAAAGCGGCCCGTGCCCAGGCGGCGGCCGGGCAAGAATCCAGGGCACTCAAGACCGAGTACGAGCAGGCCATCTATCTGGCCGAGAAGGAGTTGGATGCCCCGCTGACTGAGCGGGAGAAGGAATGGCTGACCAAGTACCTCTACAGCCACAAGTTGATGGCAAAACGGATCCACCGCCATCTGGAAAACATCAGGGCCACTCGCAATACCCAGGCAAAAGGTTAACGAGCGGCCCTGTACATCTACTACCTCATAAGGACAAAAACACTATGAGACACAAAATCGTCGAAGTCAAAAATATGATTAAGACCGAGCAGCTGCTCGACAACCTGCTCAACCGCTCCAGCATCGTGCCAGGCATCGGTCTTATCCACGGGCCATCCGGTTTTGGCAAGACCACCGCCGTGGAGTGGCTGTTCAACCAGGACGAAGTGAACGGCATCTACGTGCGCTGCTACAAGGCCGACACCGTGACCAGCCTGCTGGAGCAGATCGCCAAGGAGATCGGCATTCCCCAGCGCCACAACCTGCGGGGGCAGGTGGACAGCATCGTCGAAGCGGTGCGAGCCGAGGAGCTGGCCATCTTCGTGGACGAGGCGGACTACGTGGTCGGCAATGCCCGCATCATGGAGACCCTGCGCGATATCTACGACGCCACCGAACAGCCGCTGATCCTGGTAGGGATGGAGGAGATTGCCCGCCGCATCAGCCAGCGCAAGCAACTGTTCAACCGCATTTCCCAGTGGATTGAGTTCAAGCCGGCCGACCTGGAAGACGTCTCCCTGATTGCCAGCGAAATGCTGGAGGTGGACGTGGAGATCGACGACGCCCTGCTGGACCTCATCCGCAAGCGCTCCAACGGGGTGGTGCGCACCATCGTCTCGGCCCTGGACAAGATCGAGAAGATGGCCATGGCCTCCGATGCCCGGATTATCCGGCTGGAGGACGTGGACGCCAGCGAACTGCTGCATGACGTGCGCCGCAGCCGGTAGCCACTGGATTCCAGCAAATAACAACAAAGCACGGGAGGGATACCAGTGGTCGGGAAAAGTGTAAACACCAATGCAGAGACGGCTTGGCAGTGGATGTGCCAGCAAGAATCCTTTGATCTTTTGGAGTTAGCGGCAGCCAGCCCATTAAAGCTGGGGAATGTCTATCTGGTTGTTCGGCGCTGGTTGGCAAGTGGCCATCTGCGCTGTGTCTACCAGAAACCATTTGGTCGCCGTATATCGTTCCGGGGCAGTCGTTATCAGGTTGTGGATGCAGCGCTAACACCTCAATTCGGGTCAGGAAACCGCAGCACCAAGCACCGCAAGAAGCGGCGGATACGGCGCAAAACGGTTCAACAAAAGATGTGGAACACCATGAAAATCAGCCGTTTTTTCACCCTGAATGACCTCGCGATCACGTCTGGGGTAGATGACAGCGGCGCGAGTACCTTCACCACCTTCCTGGTCCGGGCTGGTTATGTCCGGCTGGTGGACAAGATTGAGCGTTTCAAAGTGAAGGGTGACCAGAATCGCTACCAGTTGGTCAGGGATACAGGGCGATTCGCCCCCATGGTCAGGGCCACACAGGGGGGATGCTGGGATCAAAACGAACAGCGTTTTTACCAGTTCGATATGAAGGAGGCCCCTCATGGACACGTGGCTTGAGGTTCTGCAAGCCGAGGTGGCGGCCAGCTCGTTGGCCGTGGTGGCCGACAAGCTCGGTCTGTCCCGCACCACCATCAGCCAGGTCTGTAACGAGAAGTACCCTGGCGATCTGGCGCGGGTACAGAAGCTGGTGGAGGGGAACCTGATGGGCCACAAGGTGACCTGCCCCATTCTGGGGGAGATCCCGGTGCATCAGTGCCTGGCCCATCAGCGCCGACGGGCGGATGAGGTCGGAACCAGACCGATGGATATCAAGCTCTGGAAGGCGTGCCACAGCGGCTGTCCCCATAGCCAGCTCAGCGAGGATCAGCAACTGCGCCGGCCGATGCGTCTCGCCGTCGAACAGAGCGGCAAAGGTGGAGACAGAAGCGCCCGTTATGACGCTGACGCCACCCTCTCCAGATTGCGCCGCCAGGCAAAAAGCGATGGTGAGAACGCCAGCAACAGCCTGCGCATTCTGGCAGAGCTGCTTGCCGAAGAGCTCAAAATCCTGGGCATCAAATACAACCGGTTGCTCGACAAGGTTGAGAAGCACGGCCAATAAACCAGCGGGCTCGGGGTGTGCGGTGGGCCCAGTGAGGCATCACAAGGAGATAGGGATGAACAGAAATCTGCAAAACACGGCCGACCAGCTGCGCCTCTGGTTGACGGCGAACGGTTGCAAGGTCCGCACCGGCCAGGTGCGCGATACCCCGCTGCTGATGGTGACCGGCCCCTTGCCGCCGGAGATGACCCGGCGGGCAGTGTGGGGGCGCGAGTACCTGGCTGGCGTGGTCAGCGAGGTGGCCATGGTGCGCTTTGGCGGTTGTGTCTTGCACTGGCGCCAGTGAGCGGCCACCGAACAACAACGGGATAAATCAAGGAGAGCCTTATGCAAGAAGCACAGACCAAAGACACGACCCCGATGCGGCAGAACGCCCAGGGTCACTGGGTACCGGAAAACCTGATCGCCCCGGCCGACAAGCTGCGCGATGAGGTGGTGATGGGCATCATCGCGGCTGCCAAGGAAGAGCGCTCACGCCTGGCGGCTTTCAAGATCGGCGCCATGCAGCAGATTGCCGACTTTGTGGACCTCTCGGCCGAGCGGTACGGGGTGGCCTGGGGTGGCACCAAGGGCAATGTGAACCTGCTCAGTTTCGACGGTCGCTACAAGCTGATCCGGGCCGTAGGGGAGCACCGCAAATTTGATGAACGGATCCAGGCGGCCAAGGTACTGATCGACCAGTGCATCGCCCGCTGGAGTGATGGCGCCAGCCCCGAGATCCGCGCCCTGGTGGACCACGCCTTTCGGGTTTCCAAGGCCGGTCATATCGACGTCAACCAGGTGCTCTCCCTGCGTCAGCTCAATATCGACGACGCCGACTGGGAGCAGGCCATGCAGGCGATCGCCGACGCCATCCAGGTGACCGGTACCAGCCAATATCTGCGGCTCTACGAGCGTGACGCCCAGGGGCGTTACATCCAGATGAGCCTGGATCTGGCGAAGTTGTAAGGGAGGAGTGCGTGATGGATATCAACGTAGAACAAGCCGAAGAGCAGCTGCAGCTCTGTGAACAGATCAGCGAGACCGAAGGCACCTGCTATCCCGATGACACCTATGAGGATGGTATCAAGGCCGCGTTGTTATGGGTGCTGGGGCTGGGCCCGGCGCCGCTGAGCGAAGAGGAGTACCAGGATCTGATGCCACTGCAGTTCGAGCAGTGACAGTGCGAAACAGGGCGGCCATGCCGCCCTGTCTGCCCGGCGTGGTGGTCGGGTACTGATGAGCAGCCGGAGGATGGATGGATAACGTGAAAGCACTTCTGAACACCAGCGTGGCCGATGCGAAAAGCTCCCTGGAATGCCTGCTGATGAATAATCCGCAGCAGGCTCTGGACGATGCGCAACTGGCCGTTGATTTCATCAATCAGTACGGTCAGGCCATCAATCAGAAGTCCAGGATGGCCATGCTGGCCACCATTGTGAGCAAGGCACGAAAGCGCCTGGTCAAGTAAGCGAAACGGGGGGCTCCCCCGTCTGCCCGGCGTGGTGGCCGGGCACTGATGAGCAGCCGACCTGGGCCCAGGTCTTCACCGCCTCGAACAAGGAGCACGGCGATGACCAAGATAGAGATGGATATTCGGCTTACCAAGATATTCAGTGCGGCCGCCATTGCACAGGCGACCCCTGACAAACGGGCTGTGTGCAGACAGCTCAAGCAGTTTGATAGAGAGGCCCGTGCGCAAGGGTTATTCGCCCTGGCAGGGGAGGCCAGCCAGATGCGCTGGCAACTCGTGGAGGAGCTGCAGCAAACCAGAGCCGCAGAGGTCAGTCATGGCGGCGTCTAATTGGCAGGCCCTGCTGGCCTATGTGATGAAGTTTGGCCCCTTGAACCAGCAAGGTGCCGAGCAGTGGCTCGATAGTCATTGCCCTGAGTGGCGCAACGGAAACGATGTGCCCGCCGGTCAAATCTGGGTGGCAAAAGTGGGGAGAAATCATGACAGCAAGCAATGAGCGTACCCGCTTGATCCGATTGGTACAGGTAGGCCGCCGCTCCCTGGGGCTGGATGAAGAAACCTATCGGGAGCTGCTGGCCCAGCAGAGCGGCAAGCGCTCTGCGGCAGAACTGACGATCCAGGAGCTGGACAAGGTGCTGCTGGCCATGAAGGGGGCGGGGTTTAAACCGACCGTTAAACGTGCCGTAAACGGGGGCAAGCAGAAGCGTTTAAGCCCTGCCAGCGGTACCCCGGTGCGGACGGCCGAGATAGGGGTGATCCGGGCCATCTGGATCACCATGGCCAAACACGGCCTGCTGCGTGATGGCAGTGAGACGGCGCTCGATCACTATGTGGAGCGCCAGACGGTGCGGCTCAACAAGGGGGTCGGGGTGGCCAGGGTGGCCTGGCTCGATGGTGCCCTCGCTTACTCGGTGCTGGAGTCCCTCAAACGCTGGCACAAACGGGCGATGGTTGAGGCGTTGCAGTCCGCCAAGCGGCGTGTTCCTGTCGGCAGGGGCGGTGCGGTGGCGGGCTATCAGGCCGTTGTGGTCGCCTTTGAGCAGATGCAGGCGGAGGTGCAACATGGATAGCAGCCAAGAGAATCTGGACCTGTTCGCCGATGACCATGAATCCTTGGGGCAGTTGGTGGACCGACTGGATCAGATCCCGGCGGCCGAGCTGACCGCCAAGTGGCCCAAGGCACTGGCCGAGCTGGTCGATGTGCTCGCCTGTGAGCTGGGGCGCGGCGGGATGGCGGCAGATAAGGCCTTGGCCCAGGCCCGTAAGCTGGCATTGGTGCAGGCCCACTATATGGGGGGCCGCGCTTATTACATCCCCACCGGCGATCATCTCAAGGCGGCGCTGCGGGACCGAGCCATCTGGGATGAGTTCAATGGCCGCAACATCGACCAGCTTGCCCGCAAGCACGGGCTCTCGGTACCGCAGACTTATGCAGTGGTGGCAGAACAGCGGCAGCTGACACGGCGCCGCCAGCAGCCTGACTTGTTCGGGTATCCATAGCGATGGCCCTCACGTTACGAACAAACCCCACAATAGCGGGGTTTTTCATTTGTAGATCTCTATCAACATTGGTCGTAGAATTTGTGACCCAATTTGGTTGTCGGATCTGCATGGTTCGCGTACAACTAGTCACAGAATCTTCTAAGGTCTCTTTTTCATCTATGACACTGCCGCAATCCAACATGAGTGAGTTGATGGACAAACTCACCCCTTACATTGAATCAAATGTAGCTATTGGAGAGCTTGAGCTAGCCCGTATCCGTAGAGAGATCAAGGTACTACATGATGCAGAAGAGCGAGCCTTACTCAATGCTTTGGCTTTAGGTGCGTATCAAGATGTTGATGGGGCAAGACGAGCTTTTGAGCATGCGGCCCATATGTATCCATCGTTGGTGATACTTATCAACTACAAGACCTATTTGAAGCATGTGGCAGATTACCCTAAGCTAGATGAGCTTGTGTACTCATTTGCGGATTCCTATGAGTCTATAGAGTTGGTTCGCCATGCAGTAGAACACGCTCTTTGGGTGAATCGGGATATAGAAAAGTACAATTACTTTTGTGTTAAATACATGAAGTACTTGAGTGTTGAAGAGCAGGCGTCTGAATCAGCGAGGTTTGTATCTGTGTTGAACGATCTGACCAGTTGCATGGAGCGCGTGGGGATAGGCACTCAAGATCTATCTCGCTTGTCTAATGTTGTCCATGAAGTCTCAGCTCTTAAAAGATTGTCACTGCTAGATAACCAAATTTCTGTACAAGGTGGAAATTTGGCTATGGTCATTTCGGTCGAGAAGGCAGACCCAGAAATATTGTGTGATGCCAACTTCGAGCTGGCCATGAGAATGGCTGAAGATGAAATGGTTTATGACAAACCCATGACCGCATTTTTCAAAGCATCAATGAATAATGATGCCATGATCGAGCAGAAGGGCTGATAGCTATGCCAGTTTGTGGCCAAGATTTCTATGATTTTGCAACCAAAGCAATAACATTCGGAGATGAAATTGCGTATAGGAATACTATCGCAAGGTCTTACTACGCGATGTATCACGAGGTTTTGGGCACTCTGGAGCATTGTCCAACATTCTCATCAAGCGGTCATAGAGGCCTGATTGACTATTTGAACTCCTCAAAAACTAAAGAGGCTTTTGAGGTTATGAAGCTGAGATCTTTGGCTGCGATATTGAGACAACAGAAAGCAAAGCGTTGTATAGCTGACTATCAGCTATCTGAGGATGTAACAGAATCCGATGCCAAAGAGAGTCTTCTTTTTGCTCAGAAGCTATTCGATAAATGTTTTGAAATGAGAAGCTCTAGGGGCTCAAAGGTTTCGTAAAACGAAGCATTAACCCACCATAAACCCCCTCCCTAAAGGCCCCTCGGTACGCTGCGATAACGCAGTTTATCGAGGGGCCTTTTATGTTGCCTGATACCTATCCCATAGCGCTTGCCTGGTTGCTTCGTCCCGATGTGGAAGGGGGCGAGGTCAACCACCCGGCCGACCGTGGCGGCCATACCAAGTTCGGCATGGCCGATGCCGCCGACGGCAAGAAAGACGGCATGCTCGATCTCGATCGCGATGGCCGGCCGGATATTGCCGTCGGCGATGCGACCCCTGCCCACGCCCAGCTGTTTTACCGAGCGAACTACTGGTTGCCCGCCCGTTGCGATCGGGTTGATAGCGTCTGCCCGCTGATTGCCATCGCCCTGTTCGACGGCGCCGTGCATCACGGCCCAGGCCGCTCGGTGCGTCAGTTGCAGCAGGCGCTCGGTGTCATGGTCGATGGGGTGCTGGGCTCGCAAACCTTGCGGGTGCTGGTTGCCAAGACCGGCCGGGACGGTGGCCGGGCCCTGCTGCTCGCACTGCTGGAGGTCCGCGCTGGTTTCATGCTTGGCATAGTGCGCAAAGACCCCAGTCAGTGGGCCAATGCCCATGGCTGGAGCAACCGCCTGCTGCGCCTGCAGAGTTACCTGCTCTCGACCCGATTCGGTGAGGGGGCGGCATGAGCAAACCCAGCCTCACCAACAAGCACCAACGGGCCCAGCAGCGGATCGAGGTGGCCGGTTATTTTGGCATCCCTGAGCTCAAGAACCCCCGTTACCTCGCCTGCTTCAAGGATGGGCGCCGCGCCCATCTCAAGGCCGCCCTGGCCGGTGCGGATCTGGAGGCCATCCCGCTCTACAGCCATCACGCCACTCGCCAATCCCTGTTTGAGCAGGGCTGGCGGTCGGTGGGCGAGCTGGATCGCCTGCGGGCCCGTGCCCGTCTTACCCCACCTCAACAGAAGGAAACCCATCATGCCTGATTCCCTGTTACCCCAAGCAAAGCCTGCGCTCCAAAGCCGCGCAGTGATCGGCGGCATCATTGCCGTGGGTGCCGGTATCGCCGGCCTGTTCGGCGTGCCGGTCGATGTCGGCACCCAAACCAGCCTGGTCTCCACCGCCGTGGATCTGGCCAGTGCCATCGGCGGCCTGCTGGCCATCTGGGGGCGCCTCAAGGCGACCCACGTCATCAAATAATCCATCAAGCAGGGCAGGAGACACCCTTGAGCGACCCCATAGACCGCGCCCAGCAGCTCGACGCCGAGCGGACCGGGCGCCTTATTGACGCCCACCGGGCAAGGCCCAAACCCCGTGGCGATGGCATCTGTTGCGATTGTGATGAGCCCATCCCGATTGCACGGCTGCATGCCGAACCCGATGCGCCGCGCTGCATCGAGTGCCAGACCCTATTCGAGCGCAAGGAGGCAATCCGTGTGGGATTTCATCGTTAAGAACTGGGGGCCCCTGTACGCCCTGGCCAGTCTGGTGGGGTTGATCGTCATCATCCTGCTCTCCAAGACCTATGCCAAGCGTGAGGATGTCACCGGCCTGGCCGCCAGGGTGGCCAGGGTCGAGCAGCAACTCTCGGATCTGCCGACCGAGAAGGAGTTGCACACCCTGCAACTGGAGATAAGCGAACTGCGCGGCGAGCTGCGGGCACTGGCGCCGGAGCTGCGCCAGGCCCGCCGCCTGGCCGACCTGCTGCTGGAAAATGAACTCAAGGAGAGACCATGAGCATTCAAGGAATATTGGACGCCCAGCAACGCCTGGTGATCTTGCGATCCTTGCTCGATATCGGCGGGGCGGCCAACGAGTCGATCCTCAATGACTGCCTCGATCAGCTGGGTACCGGCCGGGTATCCCGGGATCGGGTCAAGACCCTGCTGGCCTGGCTGGATGAGCAGGGGCTGGTGCGCATCGAACGCCTTGCCCAGGTGCAGGTGGCACACCTGACCGGTCGGGGCCAAGACGTGGCCGAAGGGCGATCCAGCGTACCTGGCGTCAAGAAGCCCAGGGCGGAGGATTGAGCATGGCCAAGCCAAAACCGAAACCGAAACCGTTAACCGCCCGCGAGCGTGAGTTGCTTTATCAGCTGGGGCTGGTGTTTAACGCGCTCAATATCGAGCAATCGGTACCGCATATGGCGGGTTTCGCTAATGCGGTGCGACGGGGCAACCCGGTGGCGGCGCAGGTAGAGAAAGCATTCAACCACCAGTTGAAAAAAGGCCTTAACGATATTCGGCAGACGTTTGAGCGCCAGAAACGTGAGGGGGTCAGCCATGAGCGATAAACCGACCCGGGGCCGGGCCAGCAAGGTGTGGCTGCTGCCCGAAGCTATCCGCAACGCCCTCAACGAGATGCTGCGCGACAAGGGCAACAGCCAGGCCGCCATCCTGGACGAGATCAATGGCCTTATCGAGGGTGCTGGGCTGCCCGATGATCTCAAGCTCTCCCGCTCAGGGCTCAGCCGCCACGCCAGCCAGGTGGAGCAGGTGGGTCAGCACCTGCGCGACTTGCGGGAGACCACGGCGGCGCTCACCTCCCAACTCGGTGACAAGCCGATGGGGGAGACCACCAAGCTCATCCTGGAACTCGGCCGCTCCCAGCTGTTCAAGGCAATGCTGGCCCAGGTGCAGAACCCGGAGGAAGCGGTGGATATCGACATGCTGAAAAACGCCATGTTGGCGGCCCAGCGCCTCGAATCCACCGCCATGCAGAGCCACAAGCGGGAGAAGGAGATCCGCCAGGCCTTTGCCGAGGAGGTAGCCGCCAAGACCGAGGCCATCGTCACCCAGGCGGGCTTGAGCGGTGAAGCCGCCGCCGCCATTCGCCGCGAAATCCTGGGGATTGCCTGATGACCACGATCGTACAGACCACTATCGCCCAGCAGTTGGCCCAGACCCTCGGTACCGAATACAGCCCTGACGAGGTGCTGCTGCCGTACCAGAAGATTTGGATTGCCGACGATAGCCCGCTCAAGATTGGCGAGAAGAGCCGCCGTACCGGTATCACCTGGGCGGAGGCGGCCGACGCCACGCTTACCGCTTCCAAATCCAAGCCAGCTGGCGGTTGCCACCACTTCTATGTGGGCAGCAACAAGGAGATGGCCCGGGAGTTTATCGATGCGGTGGCGATGTGGGCCAAGGCATTCAATAAGGCGGCCGGTGAGATCCAGGAGGAGGTGTTCACCGACGACGAGGACAAGGCGATCCTTACCTTCGTGGTCTATTTCGCCTCGGGCTTCAAGGTGCAGGCGCTCTCCAGCAACCCCTCCAACCTGCGGGGGATGCAGGGCAATGTCACTATCGATGAGGCCGCCTTCCACGACCGGCTGGCCGAGGTGCTGAAAGCCGCGCTGGCGTTGACTATGTGGGGCGCCAAGGTGCGCCTTATCAGCACCCACAACGGCGTGGACAACCTGTTTAACCAGCTGATCGGCGACAGCCGCGCCGGCAAGAAACGCTACTCCATCCACACCATCACACTCGATGACGCCTGCCGCCAGGGGCTCTATCGCCGCATTTGCCAGGTCAAAGGTATGTCCTGGTCCCAAGAGGCAGAGGAGGCCTGGAAGGCGGGCCTGCTCAAAGACACCGCCACCGAAGAGGATGCGCTGGAGGAGTATTTCTGCGTGCCCAAGCAGAGCAGCGGCGTCTATATCAAGCGCACCCTGATCGAGCGGGCCATGCAGCCGGACATCCCCATCCTGCGCTTCACGGCGCCGAAGGACTTCGAGCTGCAAAGCGAGGAGACCCGCAAGGCGGTGGCGGAGATCTGGTGTGAGGAGAATCTCAAGCCCCACCTGGAGGCGCTCGATCGCAGCTGCCGCCATGTGTTCGGCGAGGACTTCGCCCGCAAAGGGGATTTGTCGGTGTTCGTCCCGCTCTCCATCGCGACCAATCTGCGCAAACGGGTGCCCTTCGCGGTGGAACTGGTCAACGCCCCCTATGAGACCCAGCGCCAGATCCTGTTCACCCTGCTCTCGGGGCTGCACCGCTTCACGGCGGCCGCCTTCGATGCCACCGGCAACGGCGGTTATCTGGCGGAGGCGGCCCGGCTGCGCTGGGGCGCCGGGATGATCGAGTGCGTGATGCTCAATGACCCCTGGTATCGGGAGTGGATGCCCAAGCTCAAGGCCGAGTTCGAGGATGGCAACCTCATCATCCCGCGCCATGCGGACGTGCAGGACGACCTGGGCAAGATCCAGGTCATCAACGGGGTGCCCAAGATCGACAAGGGCAAGAACACCGGCCAGGGCGGCCAGCAGCGCCACGGCGACTTTGCGGTGGCCTTGGCCATGGCGGTGCGGGCCAGCTGGATGGAGGGGGGCGCCATCGAGTTCACCCCACTACCAGGTAAACGTGATGGCCATGGCAGTGACAACAACGATGACTATCACCGATATGAGAGAGGGGGCTGGTAATGGCCGGGATCATCGACATTTATGGCAAGCCGCTGCGCCTGCAGAAGGAGCCGCAGACCGAGAACGACGCCAAGCTGGCCCAGCTGCGCCGTCACTACAGCGAACACCCCACGGTGGGGCTCACCCCGGGCAAGGCGGCGGCAGCGCTGAAAGAGGCGGAGGAGGGGAGTCTCATCGCCCAGTGCGAGCTGGCCGAAGACATGGAGGAGAAGGACGCCCACCTGCAGAGCGAGCTTGGCAAGCGGCGCCGCTCCCTGCTCGGGGTGAGCTGGACCATAGAGCCGCCTCGCAATGCCACCCCCGCCGAGCAGCGCGACTGCGAGATGATCCGCGAGCTGCTGGAGGACTTCACCTGGTTGGATGACGTCCTCTTTGACGCCACCGATGCGGTGCTCAAGGGGTTCAGTGCCCAGGAGTTCAGCGGCTGGGAGATGGTGGAGGGGCTGCAGCTCCCCACCGGCATCGTCTGGCGTGATCCCGCCTGGTTCCAGACCCACCCGGATGACTGGAACCAGTTGCGGCTGCGGGATGGCAGCAAGGAGGGGGCGGCCCTCAACCCGTTTGGCTGGGTGGTCCACAAGGCCAAGTCAAAATCCGGCTATCTCGCCCGCACCGGCCTTATCCGCACCCTGGTCTGGCCCTTCCTGTTCAAGAACTACAGCGTGCGCGACTTGGCCGAGTTTCTGGAGATCTACGGCCTGCCGGTGCGCCTGGGCAAATACCCGGAAGGGGCCACCGAGAAGGAGAAGGCGACCCTGCTGCAGGCGGTGCTCTCCATCGGTCATAACGCCGGCGGCATCATCCCCCGGGGGATGGAAATCGAGTTCCAGAACGCGGCGAACGGCCAGGCCGACCCCTTTGTAGTGATGATGGACTGGTGCGAACGCTCCATGAGCAAGGCTATCCTGGGGGGCACCTTGACCAGCCAGGCAGACGGCAAGAGCTCGACCAATGCGCTCGGCAACGTGCATAACGAGGTACGCCAGGAGGTGCGGGATGCAGACCTGCGCCAGCTCGCCGCCACCCTGACCCGGGATCTGGTCTATCCGCTGTTTGCCCTGAACGGCAAGAGCTTCCAGGGGCCTCGCCGCTGCCCGCGCCTGGAGTTCGACGTGACCGAACCGGAGGACATGCGCGATCTGGCCTATCCGCTGCGGGCCCTGGTGGGGATGGGGATGCAGATCCCGGCGCAGTGGGTGCGCGACAAGCTGCAGATCCCGGCGCCCAAGGAAGGGGAAGAGGTGCTGGTCATCGTCGATAAGCAGGCAGGGACGGCGGCGCTCAAGGCTGGGATCCCCGCCCAAAGAATGGGCGTGGCCACTCTGGCGGCGGAGCGTCAGCCACTGGACAAGGCCGACCGTTTGACTGCACGGCTCAGTGCCGCAGGTGAAGATGTACTGGCAGGCTGGGCGGATGAGATCGAGCAACTACTGGGGGAGGTGGACTCCCTGGAGGAGTTTAGGGACCGGTTGCTGGAGCGTTATCGCAAGTTGCCAACCGATGAGCTGGCCATGTTGATGCAACGAGCGATGGTGGCCGCTGAACTGGCCGGCATGGCAGATGTGGGTCTGCCCGGGGAGGCGTGATGGCAAAGAGCACCAAGCGTAGCCGGCAGAGCCTGGGCCCCTTCATGAAGGGGCCAGAGGGGCCGATGGATGCCCGCTCTGGCAGCCAGTATTTTCAGCAGGCGATCGACTTTTTCCGGGACAAATTCAATGTCAAAGGGGAGTACTGGGATGCGCTCTGGCGTGGGCAACATGCCACGGCTTTCACTGTGGCCGGCGCCATGAAGGACGACCTGCTCTGTGACTTGCGCAAGAGTGTGGACAAGGCCATCGCCGAGGGGATGAGCCTTCGGGATTTTCGCGACGACTTCAAGTCTATCGTGGCCAAACACGGCTGGACCGGTTTCACCGGTGAGGGCAGTGAGGCCGGCCTGGCCTGGCGAGCCAAGGTGATCTACGACACCAACATGCGCCAGGCCTATAACGCCGGGCGCTGGCAGCAGTTGCAGCAGTTCCCGGTCTGGGTCTATCGCCACGGTGACAGCCGCAGCCCCCGCCCGGAGCACCTGTACTGGAACGGGGTCACGCTTTCCAGGGACGACCCCTGGTGGCAGACCCACTTCCCCCAGAACGGCTGGGGCTGCAAGTGCCGGGTCGAGGGTTATTCCAAGGTCAGGGCCAAGCTGAACGGGATCGAGGTGGGCGAGGCGCCTGACGATGGTCACTATGAGTACCTGAACAAGAAGACCGGCGAAGTGTCGCAGGTACCCAAGGGGATCGACCCCGGCTTTGACTACTCGGTGGGGGAGGCCAAGTTTGGGCGGCGGCTGGCAGAGGATGAGTTCGCCCAGTGGCAAGGTGAGCAGGGCAATGCCTGGCAGAGCCTGACCCCGGGGAATTGGAAGAGTGCAGGGCGCCCGGAACGGTTGGTGCCCAGGGGGCTCCCCCAGCCACTGCAACAACCGGTTGACCAGGCGGGGGTGATAGCGGCGGTGCGCTCCGCGCTGGGGGGCAATGAGGCGCTGATCACCTCGCCGGTAGGGACGGTGTTGGTGGATGCCGCAGTGCTGGGCCAGCACATTGCACCAGAGCGCACGGCCTATCTGCCTTTGTTGATGGACGCGCTGATGAACCCGCAGGAGATCTGGCAGAGCTTCGAGCAGCATACCGGGACGGGCAAGGTGGTGCTGCGCACCCGCTTTATCACGCTCTACCAGGTCAGAAAGGGTCATGCCGTGTTGGTGGCGTTCAATGCGGTGCGCGGTGTGCTCACCGCATGGACGCTGATTGGGACGTCAGACTTGAAGTATGTGGGCAGGCAGCGGGTGGGGCAGTTGATCCACATCGAGGATAAGGCCCTCACTCCCTGACCGCCGGGCGGGCTCTCCTGCTCGGGTATGGCGGCGGTCCGCACCCGTCTCGGATCGGGTTCAGTATGACGGTAACAGGATAAAGGAGGCAACATGGCAGGGGCATTCCTCACCATCACCCCATCAGGCTATGAGCCGGTGCTCGAACAGCTGCAGCGGTATTACGAGAAGAGCGGTGATCTGCGTCCGGTGCTGGCCGATATCGGGGAAATGTTGCTGACCAGCCATCGTGAGCGCTGGCAGGTCGAGCAGGCCCCCGATGGTACCCCTTGGCTGCCCCTGTCAGAGGAGACCATCGAGCGTAAAGGGCACGACTTGATCCTGCGCGAGCATGACTACCTGCGGGACATGCTCAACTACCAGGTCGATCCGCTGGCGCTCTACTTCGGCACCCCGGAGGAATATGGCGAATACCACCAGTTTGGTATGGGGGTACCGGAGCGGGCCTGGTTGGGGGCATCGTCCGCCGATCAGCAACAGGTGCTCGACCTGGTGGGTGGCTATCTGGAGGGGGAAGAGTCATAAATCGCTCAGGCGCCTCAGAATGCGTTTGCGGAGGCAGGGCCGGTGCGATGGCATGGCCCGACCGCTCTTCGCACAGCAAAACGGTGTTTAAACACCATTAAACAGTGCCGGCACCCCCTGCTGTTGCAGTAACCCACCATAAACCCCACCTCAAGCTCCCCTCCCTAACACTGGCACCAGTGATTTTTGCTGTGACCAGCCGGAGTGAGAGTGATGCCCCCATCTGCGATTGCCGTAGCCATCTTGAATGCCAGACCCACCACCCTGGGGCTGGCTGTGCTCGATGCGCAGCTTACCCAGCAAGATGACGGTTGGTATCAACTGCTGCCGGTCGGCCCGTTCAAGGCCAGGGATGGCCGCCCCTTTGACGTGCCTGGCGGTCACTGGCAGCTGGACAAGACCATCGCCACCACCCTGATCAACCGGGCCAAGGCACTCGGCCAGGACATCCTCATCGACTACGACCACCAGACCCTCAATGTCGAAAAGACGGGCAAGGAGGCCCCGGCCGCCGGTTGGTACAACGGTGACGAAATCGAGTGGCGCGAGGGCCAGGGCCTCTTTATCAAGCCCCGCTGGACCGAGCGGGCCGCCGCCCTGGTCGCGGCCAAAGAGTATCGCTTCCTCTCTGCCGTCTTCCCCTATGACGCCCAGGGCCGCCCCCTGGAGCTGCGCATGACCTCCATCACCAACGATCCCGGGGTGGTGGGCATGCAGGCGCTAGCGGCCTTGAGTGCACAACTGATCCAACCCGGCCAGCCGGCCACCCTCACCAAGGAGAACTCCATGAATGAACTGCTGAAAAAGCTGCTGGCCAAGCTCGGCATCGAGCTGACCGGTGACCCCACCGACGAGCAACTGCAGAAGGCGCTCACCGAGCTCGACAGCCTGCAGGCCAGCGCCAAGAAGGCGCCGGAGCTGGAGGCGGCGCTCTCGGCCGAGAAGACCGCTCTGGCCGCCCTCAAGGCACAGACGACGTCAGTACAACAAGGAGCCCAGGTTGACCTGGCGCAATACGTGCCGGTGGCGACCTATAACGCCCTGGTCACCCAGGTGGCGGCCCTGACCGCCCAGGTGGACACCACCGACGCCGCGACCCTTATCAAGGAGGCCCGCACCGCCGGCAAGGTGGTGGCGGCCGAAGAGGAGTACCTGACCGCCTACGCCGCCCAGAAGGGGGTGGCAGCCCTCAAGGCCTTGCTGGACCCGCGCCCGGCCATCGCCGCGCTCACGGCGAGCCAGACCGCCGCCGTCACCCTGCCGGAGAAGAAAGGGGAGGCCGTGCTCTCGGCCGAGGACAAGTACGCCGCCGACCAGCTCGGCATCAGCCACGAGGACTTTGCCAAGGCCAAGGCCTGAGCACGCCCCGATTCACGTGAAGGCAGTTCCGTTTAACCAGAGAAGGAATAGACCATGGCCATGATTACCCCCGCGCTGCTGCAGTCCCTCTTCACCGGCTTCAAGAAGAACTTTGAAGACGCCAAGAGCGAGGCGCCGAGTCAGTACACCAAGATCGCCACCGTGATCAAATCGACCACCAAGTCCAACACCTATGGCTGGCTCGGCAAGTTCCCGAGCTTGCGCAAGTGGATCGGGGATCGGGTGATCGAGTCGATGAAGGCGCACGGTTACCAGATCGTCAACGAAGACTTCGAGGCCACTGTGGGGGTCGATCGCAACGATATCGAGGACGACGAGCTGGGCATCTATGCCCCGCTGTTCGCCGAGATGGGGCGCTCGGCCGGGGTGCATCCCGACGAGCTCTGCTTCGGCCTGCTGGGGGCTGGCTTTACCACCCCCTGCTACGACGGCCAGTACTTCTTCGACACCGACCACCCGGTCTACCCCAAGGCCGATGGCACCGGTTCCCCGACGATGGTGGCCAACCTGGTGGTGGATGGCGCCTATACCGGCGAGTCCTGGTATCTGCTCGATACCAGCCGCGCCCTCAAGCCCGTGATCTTCCAGGATCGCAAGTCGCCGCAGCTCATCGCCATGACCAAGATTGACGACGAGGCGGTGTTCACCCGCAAGGAGTTCCGCTACGGGGTGGATTGCCGCGATGCCGCCGGCTTCGGCTTCTGGCAACTGGCGTTCGCCAACAAGCGGGCGCTGACCCCCGATAACCTGTGGGATGCCTTCAGCCGGATGCGGGAGTTCCAGGCAGACGGTGGCCGCAAGCTCGGCATCAAGCCGACCTTGTTGGTGGTGCCGGCGTCGCTTGAGAAGCTGGCGACCCAGATGCTGGAGCGCGAGCTCTCCGAGAACTCCAGCAACGAGCTCAAGGGCAAGCTGGAACTGGTGGTGGCTGACTACCTGTAAGCGCTGTTTAACGGCGGGGTTAAACGTGCGCAGTACAGGCGTTTACCCCCCGTTTAAACCGGATCCTGGATGGAACGAGACAGAGGGAAACATGAGATGGAACACGAGATGGAACAGGCTATTCGAGTTGGCATCACATCAACAGTTCGTCAGCTCTATTATCGCGCGGGCCTGGCGATTGCACCTGGTAAGTCTGAGCTGGCTGTGTCGCCTGTGCAGTGCGAGACCCTGGAGGCCGATCCGCGCCTGGTGGTCACCCGCCTGGGTCAAGACGTCGCCCTCGCGTCGACTGATGCACCGCAGACGAACGGGGATCTGGACGCAGCAGTGGGCGGCCTGAGCCCGGCCCCTGATGCGGCAGAGCCTGCAGCCGCACCCGTCAGCAGCAAGGGCAAAGGCAAATGAGCTACGCCAGCGTCAGCGATATGGTGACCCGCTTTGGCGAGGCGGAGCTGTTGCGCCTCGCCATGACCCCGGCCGGCGAGCTGGATGAAGCGGCGATCACCGTCGCCCTGCAGGACGCCAGCGCCCTGATCGATGGCTACCTGGCGGGACGCTACCCGTTGCCGCTGGCCCATGTGCCGAGCGCCCTGGTCCCCATCTGCGCCGACATTGCCCGCCACCGCCTCTATGGCGAGCAGGCACCGGAACAGATAGCCAAGCGCTATGAGGCGGCCCTGGCCTTCCTGAAATCGGTGGGCAAGGGGGAGCTGGCGCTGGGCCTCGCGGCCGATGGTGAGCAGGTGGAGAGCCAGAACCTGGCCCAGCTGCAGTCCGATGGCCGGGTCTTTGGCCGGGGCAGTGGGGGCTTCCTATGAGCGGACCCACATCCAGCCCGGCTGAGCTCGATTACCTGGCGGCGGGGGAGGCCCTCAAGGGGCTGCTGCTGCCGCTTAAGTCGCAGGGGCTCAAGGAGGTGTTTGTGGCCACCGACATGGCGGCCGCCGCCAACCTGGCGCAGGTTCATCCGGCCATCCACATCCTCTACCAAGGGGAGCGGCCGCTGGAGGGCAGTCAGTCCGGGCGGGTGAGCCACTTCGAGCAGAGCTGGCTGGTGCTGCTGGTGCACCGTGCCACCCCGAACCAGCCCCGTGCCGGGGTGTGGATGGGGCGCATCCTGCAGGCCGTAGCGGGGCGACCTTATGAGAGCAGCGTGTTCAGTCGGGCGGCGAGTCCTGCCCGACCGAGTTACCAGGGCGGGGTGGCATTTCTGCCGCTCGCCTTCAATGTGACCGTGAAATTCAAAGGAGAACGCTGATGAGCGAAACACTGCACCTGGAAGGGGATCTCTTTATCGAGACCTTCACCAACAACGTCTCGAACGGGGTGATTGGCCCGGTGGACGTCAACAGCCTGGAGGTCAAACCCGACAGCGACAAGATCAGCATCCCGAGCAAGCGCAAGGGCAAGCTCGGTCAGGCGCGGGAAACCTACTTCGTGCCCAAGCCGGCCACGGTCAGCATCAAGACCAGCGAGATCCCGCCGGTGCTGCTGGCCGCCGCTTTTATGGGGCTGGAGAGCCCCATCAACCAGGGCGCGGGGACGCTTACCGAGGTGCCGGTGACCCTGCCGGCACACCCCAAGTGGGTGAGCCTGGGCAAAACCAATCTGTCGGCCACCGGTCTGGTGGTGAAAGAGGGCTCCACCTCTTTGGTGCTGGGTACCGACTTCGAGATCAACTATGCCCTGGGGTTGCTGCGCGCCACCAAGGCGGGAGCCGTGGCAGACGGCGGACCGGTGACCGTCAGTGCCAGCTATAACGCCGTCACCGGCACGCGCATCGCCGGCAACGTGCAGCCGGAGGTGAAGGCGAAGCTGACTCTGGACGGGCGCAGTGTGATCGGCGGGGAGTCCATCCTGCTGACGGTACCCCGCGCCTCGCTGGCCCCCAAGAAGGCGGTGGATTTCCTCAGTGACAAGCCCATCGAGATCGAACTGGAGGGTGAGCTGCTGGCCCTGGATGGCGAGGATGCGCCTTTCTATGTGGATCGGCCGGAGACGGTGTGAAAGGTGGTGCAATGAAAACGGCGGGGAGACCCGCCGTTTTAACTTAATACATTCACATCATGATGAAGCTAGCAGTCTTTGCGAATTCAATGAACAAGCAAATCTTTTGGCATTAGACATTACGTCACTTGCTCGAACCCTTACTTTCACCGCTTAAATAACCAATTGTCCCAGTTATTCCCGCAGTTATGATAGGACCAAATATAACCCAAACATCCTTTGCTACGTTGGCATCATAGAAAAACATCGCTCCACCAAACGCAGCCAGTACCACACATGTTGCCCCAACAAACCATAAAACACCTACTTTTACCGTTACTTCACCCGCCGCACGTATTTGTGCGGGAGTTTTAGGTTTAGATGCGTCCGCAAGTACTTTTTGCCAAGCCTGTGATTCCGTAGGTTGAGCACTAGAACTGTTGGGTATCTGAGGTGGAGTAGTTGATGTGCCGTTGCTCATTTTATCAGCCCTTTAATCTGGTCTGGACCATAAGTGGGCATGAATTTTGTTATTAATGAAAGGACTTCCTCCTGTTTTAGAGGCGTGTCAGTGGGGATGTTGTTTATATCTCGCTCGATATAAACCCCTTTTTCCTCTTGAATGAATATCATTGAGGCAGTATTTATTGAAATAATATTATTTAATTCCAGCCCGTGCGACTCAGCCCTTTTGTTATATCGAAAATTTATTTCTTCCGCAGTGCTTAAATCTTGTTTAAGGTATTTTCTGCTTATGCTTGATGAAGCATTTTTGTCTTGGATAAAGAAACTACCAACGAGACCAAATCTAACAATTGGTATCCGAGAAAATACTGATTTGACGAATAATGTGGATTTTGAGGAAAAATCCTTCATCAGTTCAGGCCACTCTAACTCTGGTGCTCCAACCTCATTGAATATTAGGTCAATTCTAGATGCTGCGATGTTGCAGTTGTAACGGTCATTTCCTGAGCGTAAAGTGACTCGTGGAATATCGTGCGGAGCCTCAAATGGTAGTGGTATGATCTGCGGCATGCCATCAAATAAATTCCCCATATCATTATTTATGGGGCTGTAGTGAATGTCTGGGCGTGCTTCTGGTATTTGAAAAAACAATGCTAGTTGTAGTTTAATGATTTTTTCCATTGCGAGTCACTCGATGATGCCGAAATTAAGGTGGGTGTTAAGTTGTTACGGGACTCTACCACATACCAACAATCTAGTCGCACAGCATAATCGGAATGAATGACATTGGCTACCATGAAATAAACTAGTGTTCAAAAGGTTATCTTTGAAGGCTTTGTCTCTGGAAACGGTGCGCGTTTTTCGCCGTACCTGTAATCAGGTCAGGAATATGGTTTGTACAAGTATCTAGAGTCGTAGAATGAATTAGTGCTACATAACAGAATGTTCATAGGCTTCCTGTGACGTATCTCTGTAATCCATCATAAATCCCCGCCTTTGCCCATCCCGTTATCATGGGGCATCTCCTAATCGCTCGGGAAATGTCCATGTCCACCTCTTCCACCCTGAAACTCGCCCTTGAGCTGGCGGCCAAGGTCACCGGCCGCGAGGATCTGGCCGCGCTGGCGGGGCAGGTGCAGGAGTTGGGCCCCCTCTCTGACGAGACCGCCGCCGAGACCGAGCGCCTGGCGCAAACCCTGGAAGGGTTGACCCAGCAGCGTGAC
This sequence comes from Aeromonas sp. MaB10011B, assembly GCF_017939325.1. Classification (NCBI taxonomy): domain Bacteria; kingdom Pseudomonadati; phylum Pseudomonadota; class Gammaproteobacteria; order Aeromonadales; family Aeromonadaceae; genus Aeromonas; species Aeromonas sp. MaB10011B. The sequence goes on from NZ_JAGKRK010000014.1 coordinate 40,638, forward strand.
CTGATCGCCCAGTTCGAGGCCAGCGGCCGCGCCCTGACCCAGCTCGAACTGGCCACCATACTCTCCCGGGATAAGTTGGCCGAACTGCGCCGCGAGCAACAGGGGGCGGCGGGTAGCGCTCGCCAGCTCACCGACCAGGAGCGACTGCTGGCTTCCGAGGTCAAGCAACTGGAGCGCCAGCTGGTCACCCAGGCTGCCAGCCATACCCGCCTACACACCGCCCTCGGCCAAGCCGGGCTCGATACCCGCAACCTCGCCCAGGAACAGAACAGACTGCAGCGCGAACTGCGCGAGAGTGCGGCCCAGACCGAACGGCTGGGGCGTTCCCTGGTGCAAGGGGGGCAAGGCGCTGGCGGGTTCCAGGGGGCCATCGGCAGCCTGACCGGCCGCCTGGTGGCCCTGGCCGGTACCTGGTTCGGGATCCAGACCCTCACCAACCAGCTGGTCGCCATGTTCAAGAGCGGCGATCAGGCCGAACGCCTCAGCGTCCAGCTCAAGGCAGTGATGGGCACCATCGAGGGGGGTAAACAGGCCTCCGCCTGGATCCAGGACTTCGCTAAGAACACCCCGCTGCAGCTCGATGAGGTGACCCAGGTCTTCGTGCGCCTCAAGGCCTTCGGCATTGACCCCATGAACGGTTCGATGCAGGGCATCGTCGATCAGGCCTACAAGCTCGGCGGTGGCTTCGAGGAGGTGCAGGGTATCTCCCTGGCGCTGGGCCAGGCCTGGGCCAAGCAGAAGCTGCAGGGCGAAGAGATCCTGCAACTGATCGAGCGCGGGGTGCCGGTGTGGCAACTGCTGGAGCAAGTGACCGGCAAGAACACCGCCGAGCTGCAGAAGCTCTCGGAAGCCGGCAAGCTCGGCCGGGACACCATCCAGGCGCTGATGAACGAGATAGCGGCCCAGTCGAGCGGGGCGGCCGCCAACAACATGAGCCTGCTCTCCGGGCTGATTTCCAACGCTCAGGACAACCTGGAAACCTTCTACCGCATGGTAGCGGATAGCGGGGCGCTGACCTGGCTCAAGAGCCAGCTGGCCCAGCTCAACGCCGAGTTTGCGGCGATGGCCAAAGATGGCCGCCTGCAGGAATGGGCCAAGAAGATCTCCGATGGCATCGTCTCGCTCGGGGAGGCCCTCAAGTCGTTTATCCAGACCGCTGTGGCGTGGCGCACAGAGCTGACCATCATGGCTCAGGCCTGGGTGGGCCTGAAGGTCGCTAGCTGGATTGGCGATCTGCGTGGCCTCTATGGCCAGTTCATCGCCCTGCCGGCAGCGACTGCCACGGCGGCGGGGGGCATGACCACGGCAGGAGCGGCAGCAGCCGGTGCGGCTATCGGGATGCGGGCACTGGGGGCTGCCACCAAGGCGCTGCTGGTTGCCATGGCGGTGGAATCTATCAGCCAGATCATCCGCTTCGGGTCGGCGCTAAAAGACCTGGTGCAGGCGGAGCTGGCGCTGCGGGAGTCCCAGGCGCTGCGCGCGCAGACCCAGGCCCAGCTCAATGGCCAGTTGGCGGCGCTCTCGGCTCAGCTGGGCATTGCGATCACCAGTGTGGAAGACATGGACCGGGCCGTGGCCGAGGGCAAGGTGCATTACGACGAGGCGACCGGCAGCTGGCGACAAGGGGCCGCCGCCGTCAAAGAGATCGGTACCGAGGCCCAGCAAACACGCGACTACATGAATGAGATCAACGCCGTGGCGAAGAAAACGGCGGCAGAGCTCCCCGCCACGCTGGGCAAGGCAGCCGAAACTCTGGGGCTGGACTTCGAGCGGGCCAATGGTCGCATTGGTGAGAGCTTCAAGGAGACCCTTGGCGCCCTGGATACCCTGGTGCAGCACAGCGGCTCCAGTTCGGCGGCCTGTGAGGAGTACCTGGCGGCGGCGTTCAACCAGGCGAAGAACAAGGCCGAGATCGACGCGGTGATCGAGCGCATGAAGGCGATGACCAAGCAGGGCCAGCTGACCGGGGACGGCATCAGCCGCTCCATGGCCATCGCCAATGATGCGATGAACAAGATCAAAGGGGGCAGCGGCGATGCCAAACAGGCGGTGGCGGCGATCGGCGATGGCTTCGATACGGCGGCCGCCAAGGCCAAGAGTGCCACCGATGCCATGCGCTCCAACCTTCGCGGCGTACAGGATGAGGCGCAGCAGACCGGCAACGCCGTGGCCTCGGCAGGTGGTGGGGGCGGTGCGGGCAGTGGCCGGGGGGAGGTCACCCGCACCGTGGGCGCTGGCTCGTTCTTCTACAAGACCGTGGACATCAACAACCTGCGCGGCAACGCCGATGCCCTGGCCAACACCCTCGCGGGCGTGGAAGAGGAGCTGGCCCGCTACAGCCAGAAGGTCAGGGACATTCCCGCCTACAGCGAGTGGAGCAAGTATTACGGCGAGAAGTTCCAGAAGGAGATGGAGGCCATGCGCACCAGGCTCCAGCAGGAGCTTAGCAAAGCCCAGGCCAAGGAATCAGAGAAGGCTCAGGTCCCCACCTCGCCCCCCAGCCAAGCCGGACCATCAAGCGTTCCTCAGAGCTCATTCAACCAGGGGCAACCCCAGCGGATCATCATCGAGCTGCGTGCATCGAACGGCGCCAAGGCCGAGGTGCAGGCCGATGCCGCCAATGCCGCCGCCCTTATTCATCTCCTTAAACAGCAGGGATTGCGCTCATGAACGTCACCTTAAACGGCCTGCACCTGCCCGATGATCTCATCTGGCGCGACGAGTTCGACTGGGCCCCCGTCGAGCAAGTGGTCACGCCGACGCTCTCTGGCGCTCTCCTGGTCGAGGAGACGGCCAAACCAGAGGGGCGCCCCATCACCCTGGTGGGCCATTGCCCACGTGCCACCGTGCTCGCACTCAAGGCGCTGGAGGCCCAGGTGGCCCAGCTGATGACCTTGACCCTGCTGGATGGGCTGCAGCGGGAGGTGTTCTGGCGCCGGCCCGGCGTCGTGGCCACCCCGTTGATCGAGATGGCCGACCCCGAAGCGGGTGAACCCTATGCCCTGACACTGAACTTTACCGAGGTGATCCGATGAGCATCTATTCCGGCGACATCAAGCTGCTCGGCAGCCAGCGCCTGACTGACACCCCCGATGGCGGTGGCCGGGTGACCGGCCGCGAGATCGTGAGCGGCGAGCACAACAGCCTGTTTCCCGATGTGAGCGATCTCGACCGCGCCTATGGGGATGTCAGCCTGCGCAAGGCGTTCCTGACGGTGCAGACCGACAACACCGACACCTACTACGGCGCCAACACCACGGTGCTGCTGCCGCCGAGTGACCCCAGCGTGGGCCTGTGCCTGATGAGCACCGGGGATCACCACGACACCCGCGCCGAGGCCCGCGACGTGCTGGAGCGCTACCTGGCCCGTGGCCCGAAATGGCGCGGCTTTCTGTACGACACCCAGCTGGAAGGGCAGCGGGCGATCCGCTTCTTCCAGCGCGTCGAGGTGCGCCTGCCGGAGGTGGGGGAGACCCTGGTGCTGGTCGGCAACGAGGGCAAGGCCGGCGAGTTCGAGCAGTACGTGCGGGTGCTGGAAGTGACCCAGCAGCTGGCCAAGTTCCAGATCCCGGGGGTGGGCGAGTTCACCCGCAACGTGGTGACCTGCAAGCTGGCGGATCCGCTGCGCTACACCTTCGAGGGGGAGCAGCCGACCCCCTATGACGTGGTGACCAACCTAAAGACCGCCCTGCGCGAGACCGTGGTGGCCGATGCGGCCAACTACTTCGCCACCACCAAGCTGGCCGAGGCGGTGAACCTGGGCGCCATGCAGGTGCGGGCCAAGACCATCTTCACCCAGCTGGTGCCGGCGGCCCGCAGTGAAACCCCGGCGGTGGACTTGACCGCAGCCGGCGAGCTGGCCAGCCTGGTGGATTCTGGCCAGGCCCTGGTCACGTTCAATACCGTGGTCAGCATCGCCCCGAGCCGGGGTCTGTTCCTCGGCACCGGCGTGAAGCCGGGCACCCTGACCATCACCATCGGCGCCGCCGTCATCACCGACAAGGGCGGCGAACTGGTGGTGGCGGGGTCGGTGATCGGGTCCATCGACTACGGCCGGGGGCAGATGGAGTTCAACGCCCAGTGCCCGAACTACGGCGTCGCGAGCAAGGACATCAGCTTCTGGCCGGCGGCCCGCCCGTCGCGCATCGCCGACACGGCCCAGATCGAGATCAAGGCCAACAACCGGGGCTATGCCTACACCATCACCCTGCAGCCGACCCCGGCGCCGGGCACCCTGACGGTGTCGTACATGGCGCAAGGTAAGTGGTACGACTTGAAGGACAACGGCCGTGGCGAGCTGTTCGGGGCGGATAGGTCCTACGGGTCCGGCGTGGTCAACCACGCCACCGGCTCGGTCATGCTGACCCTGGGTGCCCTGCCGGACGTGGACACGGCGATCCTGTTCAGCTGGGCCACCCCGGTCAACTACACCAACCGCAGCGGCCAGCCCATCAGCATCAGCAAGAGCGCCTGGCAGCTGCCCCACACCGGCATCACCCCCAAGAGCCTGATCCTGACCTGGGGCAGCGGCAAGACAGCCAACGATGCGGTGGGGGATGGTCGGATCCGGGGCGACATCACCGGCACCATCAATTACGCCGAGGGCATCATCGACCTGGAGCACATCACCCTGCCGGCGCTGGGCCAGGAGTACGTGGCCCAGTACCAGTACGGCGAGCCGGTAACCGAGCGCCATATCGAGCCGGGGCGCCTCTCGACCCCCGGCCAGGTGGGGCACCTCTCCATCACCCTGGATGGGGACGGCGGCGGGGCACTCAACCTGACCCCGGGGTCGGTGCGGGTGAAATTCAACGCGCTCTACGCCATCGTGGCAGCGTCTGAGCGGATCCTCTCCATCGAGAAGAAGGACCCCATCATCACTCTCACCGATGACGGCCAGGGCAATCTGATGGACGCCAGCGGCAACGTGCTGGGGGCGGTGAACTACACCGCCGGCACCCTGCATTTCATGCCGGACGGCACCGCCCTGCTGCCGGAGCCCATCTATGTCTGGGTGCCGGCGGGCAGCCACCAGGATCCGGTGACAGGCACCTGGTACACCGACATGCGCTGGACCCTGACCGGCTTCCAGTATGTCAACACCGCCTACACCTTCCCCGATGGCGAGGGGGGCTGGGTCGATGTGACCTACCGCAACAACAACAGCGCCCTGGCCCAGAACGCGACCCTGACCGCCCAGGCACTGCGCATCGACGTGACCCCCGGGTTCTCCGAGGCGATCCTGGAGGGCTCGATGCGTTTCACCCTGGGCGGGTCCACCTACGTGGACCGGCAGGGGCTGCTCTACCGCGACCCGGATCCGGCGACCGGCGCCGGCATCCAGGCGGGCACCATCGACTACAGCAACGGGCTGGCGGTACTGGCCGACTGGGCGGCGGGGCAGGGGGCCCAGCCGTCGCTGCAGTCCCTGGCCACCTCGTTTAACGTCCAGTCGGTGGACATGGTGACCTTCCGTACCCCTGGCGCCCCCGTGGCCCCGGGCAGCCTCTACATCAGCGCCAACACCGCCACCGGTCGGCGCATCGAGGCGACGGCGGATGGGGACGGCTATTTCACCACCGCCGACATGGATGGCCGGGTGAACTACCAGACCGGCGTGGTGACGGCGCGCTTTGGCCGCAAGGTCACGGCCGCCGGCAACGAGGCCGAGCCCTGGTATGACGCCGAACTGGTGGGGGAGGACGGCAAGATCTGGCGGCCGATCAGCGTGGTGGCCGACACCATCCGGTTCAACTGCGTGGTGTTCAGCTATCTGCCGCTCAATGCCGATCTCATCGGGCTGGATCCGGTGCGGCTGCCGTCAGACGGCCGGGTGCCTTTCATCCGCAAGGGCTACATCGTGGTGATCCACAGTACCCGCAAGGCGGCGTTCCCCATGGGGGTGTCGGCGGGGCAGCAGCTCAACACCGGTCGGGTGCGGCTGGCCTACGCCCATGTGGAGGACAAGGACGGCAAGCAGCTGGCCACGTCGCTCTACAGCGTCAACCTCGACAGCGGCGTGGTGACGCTGGCCAACCCGCTGAGCCTGACCGGCTACGCCGAACCCCTCTACGTGGTGCATCGCGTCGAGGACATGAGCCTGGTCACTGACGTGGAGATCTCGGGCCGCCTGCAGTTGGCCAGGCCCCTGTCCCACGACTACGACCCCGCCGACACCCTGGTGTCGAGCGCGCTCATCATCGGCGACTTGTGGGCGCGCTACACCAATTTGTTCGACCAGAAAACCTGGACCAACAAATGGCAGGACTACCGGGACGGCGACGAGTCCACGGCGCAGTACAACGACACCGACTACCCGATCCAGGTCACCAACCGCGCCACCCTGCAGGAGCGCTGGGCCATCATCTTCTCTTCCAGTACCAATTTTGTGCTGGTCGGGGAGCATATCGGCCAGATTGCGGCGGGGGACGTGAACACCGACCTGGCCCCCATCAACCCCAACAACGGCCAGCCCTATTTCAGGCTGGACAGGCGGGGATGGGGGGCAGGCTGGTCGAGCGGCAACGTACTGCGCTTCACCACTCAGGCGGCGGCGTACCCGCTCTGGGTGATCCGCACCATCCTGCAGTCGGTGGCGGCGCAAGAGACCGACAAGTTCGAGCTGCAGCTGCGGGGCAACGTCAACCGCGACAGGTAGCAGTGCAGGAAAGTGACGGCGCCGAGGGCCTGCACCCCGTTGACGCGCCAGCCACTTAACCGGGTGGGGCAGAGTGCCCCACCCTGAGCCACCTTACAGGAGACAACCATGGCCCATCCCGTCAAATGGTTTAGCGAGGCAATGGGGGGCGCCCCCTTGCTGTCAACCGATACCGGCAACGGCACGGCGGGCACCCTGATCTCGGTGCTGAAAGCCTGCCTGGTCACGGGGTTCAACATCAACCCCATCCAGTCCATCACCCTGAACGGCGGCCTGGCGGTCGCCACCTTCGCCCTGGCCCACGGCTTCCTGCCAGACAGCATCGTGGCGATTGAGGGCGTCAACCTGAACTGGAACGGCGAGTATCGCGTACTCTCGGTGACCACCACCACGGTGACCTTTGCCCCTGTCGGCACCCCGTCTGCGGTGGGGGCCGGCGGCACCATGAAGGTAGCCCCTGCAGGCTGGGAGCTGGAGTTTGTCGATGGCACCAACACGGTGGCGGTGTTCAAGCGCATTGCGGCCGACGCCACGGCGCTGCGGCTGCGCATCGACAACACGGCGTTTGCTGGTTGGAACGGTACGGCAAGCTTTCGCTACTACTACGCCAAGGCGCAGATGGTGGAGAACGTCACCGATGTGAACACCTATACCCTAGTCAAGGAGTTCGCCTGGCCCGCCTCCCATGCTTATGCCACCGGCGAGCAGCAGTGGGATCTGGTGGCCGACGACAAGCTGTTTTACTTCCTGCCGCGCTACAGCTCGACCAAAATGGCCGCCGTGCTGATGTTTGGCGACATCAACAGCATTCGCCCCAACGACAACTATCATTGTGTGCTGACTGGGATCCTGACCCCGAGCCAATCTAGCGCCTATCACTGGGGGACCAGGCTGGCCAGCACCTCTGGGTATCCCATTTATAACGATGTGCTGCAATTTGGCACTTTGGTGGGTTCGGTAGGGAATGCCTCCAACCAAGCCTGGATCAACCGGCGAGCCCTGTTTGCGATTGCCAGGATGCACCACCAGTTGCCAGGCTCGGACAACTGCGTGCTGCTCGGCATCGGCTACACCTTCGGTTGCCCCTATCAGGCTGGGGTGGTCTACCCCAATGCGCCCGATAACGGTGTCTACTTCAACGACGGCAAGATCCCCATCGTGGAGCAAACCGCGCAGTCCATCCGGGGGTTCCTGCCGGGGGTGCTGTCGCCACTGCAAAACGACCTGCGGCTGTGGCGTTACAACATCGCCCACGACCCCGCCAAACCGGGATCCCTGCTGCGCCTCCTCAAGGGGGCAGGCGCCATAGACCTGTCTGCCTCAACAGGTAAAACAGAGGACAGTTCGGGATTCAGTTATACCGAATACCGCAACACCGAGCGGCTGATTGGCTTCGATATCGCGGGGCCATGGCGATGAACACCGTGCTGCCTGATAGCGCCGTGGCCAGGGTGCTGACGGTCACTGCCACCTATATCAACCCGGAGGGGCGGGCGGTCTCCTCGCCCCCCGCTGTGAACTGGAAAACCCGCCTCGACATTGGTCGCTGCCGCACCACCCTTCGCCATGCCGAGTCGCCCCTCTTGCTCGGCTATATCGCCAGCAAGGTGACGATCAACGGCGAGGGGGTGGCGGGCCGGCGGGTGGTGCTGCTGGGGCGCGATCTGGCCATCCAGGGCATCACGTTCAGCGATGAGCAGGGCAACTACCGATTCGATCACCTGTTGTTGACCAACCGTTATCTGGTCATGGCACAGGATACGTTCGAGTTTTACTACGCCCCGGTGGCGGCCGACCTGCTCACTCCCACCCCGTATTTCAAGTAAGGAGCGGCCATGTTTACCTTTGCAGATCCCTTGCGCACCAGCCGCGCCCAGCTACTGGCTGCCGCCATCGACGAGGGCAGCGCGGGTCCCGCGACCCTCAAGATCTATGCCGGCACTCGCCCGGCCCCGGGGGTCCCCATCACCGACCAGGTGCTGCTGGTGACGCTGCAGTTCCCCCACCCCTGCACCCAGAGCGTGTCGGGTGGGGTGCTGGCACTCAAGCCACTGGCCGAGCAGCTGGTCACCGCCAGCGGGGTCCACTCCTGGGGGAGGATAGCCAACCGGGACGGCGATTTTGTGGCGGATCTCGACGTGGGTCCACCCGACAGCGGCGCCGACATCGAGATCCCCGCCAGTGAGCTGTTCACCGGCGCCCTGGTGCGCATCAATACCGCCACCTTCACCGAACCCTAAGCCAAGCCCGAGGGGAGCGACCCATGGCCAGACCCACAGACGGCAATCTGGAGCTAAGCAAAGTTCGCAAGGGCGGCGGCCACCTCGAACTGAACGCCGCCTATGTCACGAGCTGGCTGGCGGTGCTACGGGGGGGCAGCCTGCCGCCCTCGCTCGTCTGCTCCCCTGGCCTGATATTGCCCGCCACGCTGCAGGGGCAGGTAGCCCATCCGCTGCCAGCGGTGGCCGGTGTCGCGGTGCATCCAGGCGTGATGACCGGCCAGCTGGCCGCCCCGGCGGTGACGGTCACGGCCACCGTGGTGATCGAGGCGACCCTGGCCAGCACGGCCCGCCCCCTGCTGCCTGCCATCGAGGCCGGCCACGACATCAACGTGTTCCGTGGGCCGAGCCACACCAGCACCGATCATTTCGAGCGGGCTGCGCTGGTGACCCGGGCAGTGCAAAGCGACTGGCAGCGGCCTGAACTGGTTCCGGCGACCAGCCCCAGCACTTGGCAGGAGGCCAGCCCCCTGCAGACCGAGTGGACCGGCCTGGCCGAGCAGCTGCCCAGGGAGTATGGCACCGTGCGGGTGCCGTTCGACGAGGGGCTGGCCCTCGGCGCGAGCAATGGCCATGGGTTCGACAGCCTGCCCCCCGGCCATGCGGTGACCCGCTCGCTCTGGGTCGAGGGGGCGCCGGTGGGTCGCTGGCAGGTGAGCGGGTTTCGCAACCCCCCGCGCCAGGACAAGGTGTGGCAAGCCGACCGCTGGCAGGAGGCCACCCCGCTCGGCGTCACCCTGCGCGATCAGCGCTGGCAGCCCGGTCTGCAGCTGCACAAGGGCTGGCTGTCGCGCTGGGAGGAGGCGATGCAGCCCCCCTGGGGCCTCTCGTTGCCGCCAAAGCCACCCATCCCCCCGGATCCGGGTCATCGCAGCGCCTCGCTGGCGTTCGGCCGGCCAAGGGGTGATGACGCCTCCCTGGAGTTTGTCTGGTTCGGACAGGCTCAGATTGTTATCCCAACCCGGAGGGTTTATCTGGTGAGCAACACAGCAAGCATTGTACGGGTGAGGGATGGGGTCGATATTCCAACCACCTCGCTGAGCATCGAACTCGACACCGACTCCTGGGCCTGGCAGTTCACGGCCCAGATCCCGCGCATCGCGGCGGCGGCCATGACGGACGATGAGGAGGTGAGCATCCATGTCAACGGCCAGCAGTGGGACTGCGTGTGCGATGGCTGGCAGTCGAGCCAGAGCTTTGCCCGCGAGTCGGCGACCCTGACCGGGCGCTCGCGCACAGCCTACCTGTCGCCAACCCACGTGTTACCCCAGGCGGTGAGTGAGATAGGGGCTGCTACCATGGCCCAGCTCGCGGAGGCGCTGCTGCCTTACGGCTGGACCCTGGACTGGCAGGCGCCGGATTGGCTGGTACCGGCAGGCTTTTTCAGCCTGGACAACCAGACCCCGATCGAGGCGATCAAGTACCTGGCCGAGGCGGCAGGTGGGTTCGTGCTGCCGCACCAGCGCAACCGGCACCTGGTCATCAAGCCGCGCTACCCGACCGTCCCTTGGCAGCTCGACGGGGAGCTGGCAGACGTGGCCATCCCCCGCGCCATCATCACGACCCTGGGCAGCGACTTCCAGCCCGGGCAGGCGGCGAACGGGGTCTGGGTCAGTGGTGGTCATCAGGGCATCAGCGCCCGGGTGCTGCGCCAAGGCACGGCAGGGGAGAAACAGGCATCGACCATCACCCACCCGCTGGTGTGCGATGTGGTGGCGGCCCGTGCCCAGGGGGTGGTGGCCCTGGCCAAGACCATGCCGAAGCGCCGGCAGACCATCGAGCTGCCGCTATCGAGCGACACCGGACTCATCTTGCCGGGGGCGCTGCTCGCGGTGGATGGCTGGAGGGGCTTTAACCGGAGCGTGCGGGTCTCTGCAGAGCTGCAGGACAGGGCCATGAAGGTACGCCAACAACTGAGCGTGGAGCGATTTGTATGAACCTGTTCAAACAGTTCCTGGAGCTGGTACCCGGTGCCGACCCTTTGCTGGTTGGCACCGTGACCGCTGTCGGTGCCACGACGACGACGCTGCAAACGATGGGGGGCGGTGTGGTGGTGGTGCGAGGGGGAGGGGTGGCCATCGGCCAGAAGGCGTTCTACCAGAGTGGTGCTATCATAGGGCCCGCTCCTGATTTACCAACCTATGAAATCGAGGTTTAAACCCCTGTTAAGCGTCTTTCAAACTGGGTGATTTCTGATTCACCGAGTTTGATAAATGTGGCCTCTGCTCTGTTTATCGTTTAACCCAGATGCGTTTTTCATTTTTCGCGGCGGGCTACAGATCCCTGCCTGTTTCCCCGCAGTTCAACACATCAGAGCACCATAACGGGCCGCAATGAGGTATCTTATGCCCCGATTTCATCCATCAAACGGATAAGAGACAACACATGATCATCAAACCCAAGGTTCGCGGCTTTATCTGCACCACCACCCACCCGGTCGGTTGTGAAGCCAATGTTCGTCGCCAGATCGCTTACACCCAAGCCAAGGGCGCCATCGAGAATGGCCCTAAGAAGGTGCTGGTGATCGGCGCTTCCACCGGCTATGGTCTGGCCTCCCGCATTGCCGCAGCCTTCGGCAGCGGAGCTGCCACCATCGGTGTCTTCTTCGAAAAGCCGAGCTCCGAGACCAAGACGGGCTCCGCCGGCTGGTACAACTCCGCCGCCTTCGACAAGGCCGCCAAAGAGGCCGGCCTCTACGCCAAGAGCATCAATGGCGATGCCTTCTCCCACGAGTGCCGTGCCAAGGTGATCGAGCTCATCAAGCAGGATCTGGGTCAAATCGATCTGGTGGTCTACTCTCTGGCCTCTCCGGTGCGCAAGCTGCCGGACACCGGCGAAGTGGTGCGCTCCGCCCTCAAACCCATCGGCGAGGTCTACACCTCCACCGCCATCGACACCAACAAGGATCAGATCATCACCGCCACCGTCGAGCCGGCGAATGAGGAAGAGATCCAAAGCACCATCACCGTCATGGGCGGCCAGGACTGGGAACTGTGGATGGCGGCTCTGCGCGATGCGGGTGTGCTGGCTGACGGCGCCAAGTCCGTGGCCTACTCCTACATCGGTACCGACCTGACCTGGCCCATCTACTGGCATGGTACCCTGGGGCGTGCCAAGGAAGATCTGGACCGCGCCGCCACCGCCATCCGTGGCGATCTGGCTGCCAAGGGGGGGACCGCCCACGTGGCCGTGCTCAAATCCGTGGTGACCCAGGCCTCCTCTGCCATTCCCGTGATGCCGCTCTACATCTCCATGGCCTTCAAGATCATGAAGGAGAAGGGCATTCACGAGGGCTGCATGGAGCAGGTGGACCGCATGATGCGCACCCGCCTGTACGGCGCCGACATGGCGCTGGACGAGCAGGCCCGCATCCGCATGGATGACTGGGAGCTGCGTGAAGACGTGCAGCAGACCTGCCGTGATCTCTGGCCCTCCATCACCACCGAGAACCTCTCCGAGCTGACTGACTACACCGGCTACAAGCAGGAGTTCCTGCGCCTGTTCGGTTTCGGCCTGGACGAGGTGGACTACGATGCGGACGTGAATCCGGACGTGCAATTCGACGTGGTCGAGCTGTAAGTCGGTCGTAAGCACAGACAGGGCCCTGCGGGGCCCTGTTTTTTTGCAGCAGACTCAACCTGTTGCCTCAGGTTTATTATCCGCGATCACCTTTTTCCCCGAACAAACCCGCTAGGCTTGCGCTGTCCGGATCACAGACGGCACCGCCGAGGTACGAAAGCCATGACCACATCCCATGAGGCGCCCAAGAAGCGCCAGCTCCCCACGGTTTATACCCTGCTTTTCATCATCATCGCCCTGATGGCGGCCCTCACCTGGGTGCTGCCGGCGGGAAAATACAACTATGTGACGGCCAAGACCCAGCAGCCGGTGGCTGCAGCGGCCGTGGCCGACTACAGCGGTGACGAGCGACTGCTGCCGGTACCCGGCAGTTACACCGAGCTCCCCTCCCAACCCCAGGGGGTATTCGATGTGCTCAAGGCGCCCATCCAGGGCTTTCACAAGGCGGCGGACGTAGCACTGTTCGTACTCATCATCGGCGGCTTTCTGGCGGTGACCATGCAGAGCGGGGCGCTGGATGCCGGGGTCGGGGCCATAGTGCGTACCTTCGCCGGGCGCGAGCGGCTGCTCATCCCGGTGCTGATCGCCCTGTTCGCCCTGGGTGGCTCCACCTTCGGCATGGCGGAGGAGACGGTGGCCTTCTGGGCACTCATCGTGCCGGTGATGATGGCGGCGGGCTTCGATCGCATGGTGGCGGCCGGGATCATCCTGCTCGGCTCCGGGGTCGGGGTGCTCGCCTCCACCGTCAATCCGTTTGCCACCGGCATCGCCTCTGGTTTCGCGGGTATCCCCATCGGTGAGGGGATAGGGCTACGGGTCATCCAGTGGCTGCTGCTGGTGATCTTCGCCTCCTGGTTCGTGATGCGCTACGCCAGGCAGGTGCAGCAGGACAAGTCCCGCTCCGTGCTGGCCGATATCGTTTATGACGACGAGTTCTCCCAGATGAAGAGCGGCAACCTCGCCTTCAGCGGCAAGCAGAAGCTCACCATGCTGGTCTTCTTCGGCACCTTCCTGCTGATGATCTATGCGGTGGTGCCCTGGTCCGATCTGGGCATCGATCTGCTGCCCACCCTGGGCTGGTGGTTCGACGAGCTCTCCACCCTCTTCTTCAGCGCCTCCATCCTGATTGCCCTCATCAACCGGATGCCGGAGTCCAACTACGTGGCGACCTTCCTGAACGGGGCGCGGGATCTCATCGGGGTTGCCCTGGTGGTAGCGGTGGCGCGCGGCATCTATGTGGTGATGGAGCACGGCGTCATCATCGACACCATACTGCACTGGGCCGAGGGACTGGTGAGCGGGCTGTCGTCGTCGGTCTTCATCCTGATGGCCTATCTGGTGCACATCATCCTGAGCTTCTTCATTCCCTCCACCTCGGGGCTGGCGACCGTCTCCATGCCGTTGATGGGGCCGCTGGCGGACTTTTCCGGCATCTCGCGGGATCTGGTGATCACCGCCTATCAGTCCGCCTCCGGCTGGATCAACCTGTTCGCCCCCACCGCCGCTCACCTGGTGGCGGGGCTGGCGCTCGCCAGGATCCCCTACGATCGCTTCGTGCGCTGGGTGCTGCCCTTCATCATCGGGGTGGCCCTCATCACCATGGCGGTGCTGGTGGCCGGGGCCCTGCTCCACGGCTGATGGCGCGGATAGAAAACGACAGACAACAAAAAGGCTCCCGAAGGAGCCTTTTTCATGTTCAGAGCTTACTGCTTGTAGCCCTTGAGGAAACGGGCGAGACGGCCGATGGCCTCTTCCAGCTCCTCTTCCCGGGGCAGGAACACCAGGCGGAAGTGATCCGGTGCCGGCCAGTTGAAGCCGGTACCTTGCACCAGCAGGAGCTTCTCCTGCTGCAGCAGATCGAACACCATCTTCTGGTCATCGCGAATGTCGTACACCTTGGGGTCGAGGCGCGGGAACATGTAGAGCGCCCCCTTGGGCTTGACGCAGGAGACCCCGGGGATCTCGTTCAAAAGCTCCCAGGCCTTGTCACGCTGGCGGCGCAGGCGACCCCCCGGCAGGATCAGCTCGTTGATGCTCTGGTAGCCCCCAAGGGCGGTCTGGATGGCGTGCTGCATGGGCACGTTGGCACACAGCCGCATGGAGGCCAGCATCTCCAGCCCCTCGATATAACCCTTGGCACGACCCTTGGGACCGGTGATGACCATCCAGCCCTGGCGGAAGCCACAGGCGCGGTAGGCCTTGGAGAGGCCGTTGAAGGTCACCACCATCACATCGTCGCACAGGGTGCAGACGCTGGTGTGGGAGATGTCGTCGTAGAGGATCTTGTCGTAAATTTCGTCGGCGAAGATGATGAGGTTGTGCTGACGGGCGATCTCGATCACTTCAAGCAAAAACTCGCTGCCGTAGACGGCACCGGTCGGGTTGTTGGGGTTGATCAGCACCAGGCCGCGGGTACGCGGGGTGATGCGGGCGCGGATGTCGTCGAGATCCGGATACCAGTCAGCCCCTTCGTCACAGCGGTAGTGCACCGCATGGCCGCCGGAGAGGGTGACGGCCGCGGTCCAGAGCGGGTAGTCGGGGGAGGGCACCAGCATCTCGTCGCCGTTGTTGAGCAGCGCCTGCATCGCCATCACGATGAGCTCGCTCGCACCGTTGCCGATGTAGATGTCGTCGATGTCAACCTTGCGCATCCCTTTTTGCTGGTAGTACTGCATCACCGCCTTGCGGGCGGAGAAGAGCCCCTTGGAGTCGCAGTAGCCCTGGCTCTGGGGCATGTTGAGGATCACATCCTTGATGATCTCCTCCGGTGCTTCGAAGCCAAACGGGGCCGGATTGCCGATGTTGAGCTTGATGATGCGGTGACCTTCGTCTTCGAGACGGCGAGCTTCTTTGTGCACCGGGCCGCGGATGTCATAGCAGACATCGTCGAGCTTGTGCGACTTGTCGATAGTGAACATGGTGAGCGTGATTCCTTCCCCGTGGGGCGCGTTGGCAGAAAAGCTGTTTTTAGTATCAAATTTCTCTGCCCCTATTCTTCACAGAATTGAATGCTAGAACAATCTAATTTATGGAATAAATCCCTGATATTTACCCCTGAAACAGGGTTGTTGAAATGTTAAATTCAGCATGATCGTTTGCCTCTCTTTGGTAGATCAGTGAAAGATGAGGAGCAGATTCATAAAGCAACATGAGTGTATTGAAATATCTCCCCCATCTGGCACGATTGGCTGGGGTAAAAAAGGCCCCGACCCGTCGGTCTGCCAGGGGAGCACGCAGGCACGGGGCTCATCTTCCCGCTCTCGAGGTTCACTCATGCAGGCACCCGCCACCGGTCGCTACCGCCATTTCAAGGGGGGCTATTACCAGGTTCTGGCCCTGGCTTTGCACACCGAAACCCAGGAGCAGCTGGTGATCTATCAATCCGAACAGGATGGTCAGGTCTATGCCCGCCCCGTCGCCATGTTCATGGAGTGGATTGAACATCAGGGACAGGTGGTGAGCCGCTTCACGCCGGTGGCCTGAGGCAGGCTTGGCGACATGAAAAAAGGCGCCAGAGGCGCCTTTTTTCATGGTGTCGGGGCTTACAGACCCAGATTGGCTCTGGCATAGGCCTCAAAATCGGTGCAGCCGCCGATGTGCTGCTCATCCAGGAAGATCTGCGGCACAGTGGTGACCGGCTTGCCCGCCTTGGCGGCGAGATCGTCCTTGGTCAGCCCGGCCACGTTGATATCCACGTAGCGGAACTCGAAGTCATCGCGCTCCTCGGTCAGTTGCTCGGCAATCTGCTTGGCACGCACGCAATAGGGGCAACCGGGACGACCAAAAATCTCTACAAACATCTTTTCTCTCCATTAAACAAGCCGTTGAAGAAGGCCATTGAGATGAGGCTGGGCACAGCATAGCCCTGGCGCCCTGTCAGTCAAAGCTGAAAATAGCGATGCTTACGTTCGCCATCTCCGATTGCGCCCACTGCTGATGACGGCGCCAGCGTCCCTGTTTCGCCCCAAGGCCGGGGAATCGGGCCGCCTTGCCGGCAAGGCAGCCCGTCTATCACTGCTCGACGATCTGGATGGGTTGCTGCTGGTAGATGCTCTCCAGCACGCCTTTTTCGAAGACGGTCCAGGGCCAGGGCGCCTTGCTGGCGCGGTAGCGCTCGTGGGTCGCCGGATCCTGGGAGAGACCGCGCTGGAACATCACGAAGGCCTTGCGCTGGCCACCGGCGGTGTCGATGAAACCGGCGAGGTTCGACGTACCTGTGATGGTACCGGTCTTGGCGTGCACCTTGTTCTTCATCATGGGAGCGGTGACGCTGCGTCGCCAGGCCAGGGTGCCGTCCACCTGGGAGCTTGGCAGCAGCTTGATGAAGTCGAGCTCGGCATCGTTCTTCTGGATGAAGTTAAGCACCGACAACATCTGGCGCGCGCTGATGAGATTGTGGGCGGAGAGGCCGGAGCCGTCAGCCAGGGTGGCGTTGCCAAGATCGATGCCGTGCTTGGTCAGGATGGCGCGCACCGCCATGGTGCCGCTGCGATAGCTGCCCGGCTTGTTGTAGTAGTGACGCCCCACGGTTTTGAGGAAGGTATCGGCGTAGAGGTTGTCGGACTTTTTCAACATCTTGGCGAGCATCACCGGCAGGGAGACAGAGTAGTGGGTCGCCAGGGTCTGGGCACCGACAGGGGCCTGATGGGTGACCCGCAGCAGGCCGTCGTGGCTGATCCCGGCGCGGTTCATGGCCCAGCGGATGTTGTCCCAGCCCCAGGCCTCCACGTCATGGATGGCAAAGCGCAGCCCTTGTGGCTCCTTGTTCGGGGTGATGCAGCCCTTGAGCTCGTAGAAGTTGCCCTTGGCCATGTCCACTTCCAGAGCGCAGAACTGGCGCGCCATGTCGCCATAGCTCATCACCTCCACGTTGTCGGCGCCGATGCCGATGGGCACACCGGTGGCCACGTTGCCCACCGCAGGCTTGCCAATCTGGGTGGCGGTGATGGTGCCGTAGGCGCAGTTCTTGTCGATGATGACCGAGGAGACGGGAGCGGCGAAACAGAGGGTCTGATCCCCCCAGGACCAGCCGTTGCCACGCTCATAGCCGTTGTAGGCACCGGTGTTGACATAGACGTTGCCCTGAACGCGGGTGACGCCTAGCTGTTTGAACAGGGCGACCAGATCCATGCGCGACAGTGTGGGGTCGCCCACGAAGTTGATCCAGATGTCGCCGTTGATGGTGGTGCCCTGTTTGGCGCCGGGCTGTGCCTGGATGTCGGTGGCGAAGCGGAAGTCGGCACCGAGTTCGAGGCGGGCGGCGAGCGCGGTGAGCACCTTCATGGTGGAGGCGGGGGCTATCATGTCATCGGCGTGACGGGCAAATTCCACCCCGTTGTTGCCCTGTACGATGACGGCGTACTGGCCCCCCTTGGGCGGGGTCAGCGGGGCGGCGTGGACCGCCAGAGAAAAGAGAGCACAAAAACCAATCAACAGCCGCTGCATAGGATCCTCTAACTGAACGAAAGGGCGGCATCAGAAACCGCCCCGATAATCAAACCGGGTGACTGCCGGGTATCGCCTGCCATGGGGTCAGGCCGGGGCGTTGGCAGTCCGGTAACGCCCCTCGTAATCGAATATTTTTTCCTTCACCTGCCAGAAGCGTCCCGACTTGCGGGCGATGACGAAATCCGGGTGACGGAACTGGTTTGCCGCGAGCATCACGCTCGCCAGGGTCGTGAATTCGGGCTCCAGGCCCGGGGCGGGCCAATGATGACGCACAAAGCGTTGTTGAAACAAGCGCTGTGCACCCCGGGAGTGAAAGGGGAAGTACTCTGTCAGGGTCAGGCCATCCTCGTCGTGGTAGGTCACCTCCAGCCGCTCCCCCTGCTTGCCGCGCCCGGCACTCAGGGTCAAACCGGCGCAGCGGATCACCATGCAGTCCTTGAGATTGAGGGCTTCCTTGAGCTTGTCGTCAGGGTCCACCAGCAGCTGGTCACAGCTTTGGCAGCGACGGGCGGCGATGTCGTTTTCAGCGCCGCAACCGGGGCAGATCTTGGCGCGAAAGCGGTAGTCGCACTCCTCGCGGTTGCCCTCGTCATCTTCAAACAGTCCCTGACAGCGGCGGCCATAGTGCTCGATCACCTTGCCATCCTCGTCGGTCTTGCCCCAGAAGGTGTTGGCAAAGCCGCAGGCGGGGCAGGGCACCTGAACCGGCTCGGTGCCGGCGTGGGGCCTGGGCTCCCCCACTTCGGGGGCAAACAGGTTGAAGTTGTTGCCTGCGTAGTCGAGCACCAGGCAATCGCTCTTGCCGGGTGAGAGGCGCAGGCCCCGTCCCACAATCTGCTGATAGAGCGACACCGATTCGGTGGGACGCAGCATCACGATAAGGTCGACGTGGGGGGCATCAAAACCGGTGGTGAGCACCGCTACGTTGACCAGAAACTTGAGCTCGCGCGCCTTGAAGGCACTGATTAGAGCGTCGCGCTCCGATCCCGGCGTCTCGCCGGTGACGAGGGCGGCCTGCTGGCCTCTGGCACCGATCAGGCCATGAATTTCCCGGGCATGCTCGACTGTGGCGGCGAAGATCATCACCCCCTGCCGGTCGGCCGCATACTCCAGCACCTGGCTCAGGATATGGGGGGTGACCCGCTCCTGGCGCTTGATCTCGCCGTTGAGCTGCGCCTCGCTGAACAGGCCGTTCTCCCGCGGCACCAGCTTGCTGAAGTCGTAGTGGACGATGGGGGCGTCCACCAGGCGCGGCGGGGTCAGGTAGCCGTTTTTCACCATGAAGCGCAGGGGCAGTTCGAACACGCAGTCACCAAAGAGCCGCTCGCCGTGGCTCTTGACCATGCCGTGGTAGTGGCGCCGGTAGATCCAGCCCAGCCCGAGTCGATAGGGGGTGGCGGTGAGACCGAGGATCTTGAGGGCCGGATTGGCGGCCTTGAGGTGGTCTATCACCTGATGGTACTGACTGTCGTCATCGAGCGAGACCCGGTGGCACTCGTCGATGATGAGCAGCGAAAAAGCCCCGTCGAAGGCATCCAGATTGCGCGCCACCGACTGCACCGAGCCAAACACCACCTGGGCGCTCGCCTCCTTGCGTGCGAGCCCGGCCGCAAAGATGTCGGCCCGGAGTCCCCAGGCTTCGTACTTGGCGTGGTTCTGCTCCACCAGCTCCTTGACGTGAGCCAGCACCAGCACCCGGCCACGGGCCTTGCGGGCCAGTTCGGCGATCACCAGGCTCTTCCCGGCCCCGGTGGGCAGCACCACCACGGCGGGATCCGGGTGTTTGCGAAAGTGGCTGATGACGGCGTTGACCGCGTCGGTCTGATAGGGTCTGAGAACGAACATGCAGGCTTGGGGTATCGATATGGGGTGGTGCAGGATGGCGCCATTATAGGGATCCTGGCACCAAAAAACAGCGGGCCGGCATGGTGCCGGCCGCTGGCAATAATGTCTTCGCTTAGTGGAAGGGGAAGACGTAGTTCATCCAGCTGGCCATGCGCAGCAGCACCTTGCGCATCACCGAGACATGGTGAAAGTGCTTGGTGTAGATGGCGGCCTGGCCGCTGGCCCCGGCGATCACCTGATACTTGGCCCACTCGGGGTCGGTGATGGAGATGAGCACCGGCAGGCGACCCGGTCGCACGGCACTGGTCTGATCCAGCAAACCGGCGTTGGCCTGCACATTGCCTGCGGCGATGGCCGGGATCACGGCGGTAACCTTGCCCTGGAAGATCTTGCCGGGGATGCCGTCGATCACCACTTCGGCCTCATCGCCCACCGCCAGGCGCTGCATGCTGTTTTGCCAGAACCAGCCAACATAGGCGGTCTCGTCTTTGTGGATGAAGGTCATCACCGGACGATACATGAACGGGGTGGCGATCATGCCGGGGCGCAGGGCCAGCTGCACCACGTGGCCGTCGCTCGGAGCATAGACCACGGTCTGCTCGACCTGGTACCTGGCCTCGTCGAGCTGGGCCTGCAGATCTTCCAGTGTCGCCTGTTGTTGCTCGATCTGGGCCACGATGTCGTCCACGTTGGCCTGGGTGACATCGAGGTCACGCTGCTTGCCGACGCCGCGGCGCATCAGGTCGCTGGCGCGATCCCGGTCGAGCTTGGCGGAGCGCAGCCTGGCCTCGATGGACCTGAGGTGGTTGCGGTTGGATTCAACCCGCGCCGTCAGGCTGTCCGCCCTCAACTGGAAGGGGGCGGCATCCAGGCGAAACAGCACATCGCCCTTCTTCACCGGTTGGTTAGCCTGTACCGGCACCTCGATTACCCGGCCCTTGACCAGCGGCACGATCGGGGTGGAGACATAGTAGTTGCGCGCCATCTCGGAATAGGGGTGGTTGTAGTTCATCAGCATGATCAGGGTGCCAATGAGCAGCACGCCACCCAGCGCTGCGGTAGGCACGGTCCACTTGTTGAGCGGGATACGGAAGATTTTGAAGATGGCCACGCAGACGGCCGTGTAGGTCAGGATCAGTAGCAGGTCCATGATTTATCCCTGTTGCTCGGTCTGTTCGATGGTACTGAGGCGGGCCTTGAGGTCGGCCAGCTCCTGTTTGAGCTGCTGGATATCATCTTCATCCTGCTGCAGCCGCTGGTTGAAGCCCCAGCCGCGATCGGGGCGATAAATCGTGGCCCAGATCCAGAGGAAGGGCCACAGCACGTGCAGGGTGAACAGACTGACCCAGCCGGCCACGTGAATGGCGTCCTGATGGGGGTGCTGACGATGCTTGGCTATTTCATAGGGAATGTCGTGAATGACGATGACCCCATAAAAAATGACCAAACCCACAAAAAAAAGCAGACCAAGAGCAAAATAATCGAGTGCCATTTATGCCTCCGCTGGCTTGACGCACGCATTGTCATTGGGAACAGGGTTCTGCAAGGCAGTCAGCCACCTGATTTCCCTCCTGTCGGGCCCGAAATCTTAAGTTGTTTTGTTGTACTGAAGCTTAAGTGGTTTCCAAGTCGCCAAAACAGACGCTGATGTTATTGGGGGCAAGTCCGTAAAGTCGTATCCATGACAAGGACTTACGCTGGGAGTATGGCATTGCTGAAGGGAAATGTTCAGCAAAAAAAGGAGCCTTGACGGCTCCTTTTTTGACATGGTTGGCGTGGATTAACTTTCGCTGGGCTTGTTGGTCAGCGCGGGCCTGAATTTCACCAGGAAGGCGAGGGTGATGAGGGCGGTGCTCACCAGACCGATGATGGTGGAAACATTCATCTCGAGGCCGAAACCGATGGGGGCGTTGGCCAGGTAGGTGATGACCACTGCGGTCATGAAGATGGCGGGAATGGTGCATACCCAGTGCAGCTTGCCTTCCTTGATGAGGTAGGCGGCCGCAGCCCACAGCATGATGACGGCGGTGGTCTGGTTGGCCCAGCCGAAGTAGCGCCAGATCACCCCGAACTCTGCCTTGGAGATGATGAAGCCAAGGATGAACATGGGGATGGCGATGAGCAGACGCTTGGCCATGGGCTTCTGGGTCAGGTTCAGGAAGTCCGCCACGATGAGGCGGGCGCTGCGAAACGCGGTGTCACCGGAGGTGATGGGCAGGATCACCACGCCGAGGATCGCCAGGATGCCGCCCACGGTACCGAGCAGGCTGGTGGAGACTTCGTGCACCACGGCAGAGGGGCCGCCGCTGGCCAGGGTGGCGTTGAGTGCCTCGGTGCTGTCGTAGAAGGAGAGACCCAGGGTGCACCAGATGAGGGCGATGATGCCTTCCCCAATCATGGCCCCGTAGAAGATGAAGCGACCGGAGCTCTCGTTCTGCATGCAGCGCGCCATCAGCGGGGACTGGGTGGCGTGGAAACCGGAGACCGCACCACAGGCGATGGTGATGAACAGCAGCGGCCAGAGCGGCAGATCCGTCGGGTGCAGGTTGGAGAAGTCCATCCCGGTGTTGTAGAAGCCCTTGCCGGAGACGATGAGGCCGATGATGAGGCCGACCGACATGAAGACCAGCAGCGCACCGAAGATGGGGTAGAAGCGGCCGATGATCTTGTCGATGGGGACGATGGTCGCGAGGATGTAGTAGGCGAAGATGGCCGCAATCCAGTAGACCAGATCGGTGGAGGTGAGGTTGGCGAGCAGGCCCGCCGGGCTCAGGACGAAGACCACGCCCACCAGCATCAGGAGCACCACGGCAAAGAGGTTCATGAAGTGCTTGGCGGCGGTGCCCAGGTGCTCACCGACCACGGTCGGCACCGAGGCGCCCCTGGCGCGTACCGACAGCATGCCGGAGAAATAGTCGTGGACCGCACCGGCGAAGATGCAGCCAAAGACGATCCAGAGCATGGCGACCGGACCATAGAGGGCACCCAGGATGGGGCCGAAGATGGGGCCGACGCCGGCGATGTTGAGCAGTTGAACCAGGTAGACCTTCTTGTCCGACATGGGGACATAGTCCACCCCGTCCGCCATGGTGATGGCGGGGGTCTTCAACTCGGGTTTGGGCCCGAATATCCGTTCGATGAATTTGCCGTATATGAAGTAGCCGGCTATCAACAAGCCGACACAGAGGAAGAACCAGATCATTGCTACGCTCCTGCTTTGTTATTTTTTGGTGTGCGCAGCCAGTGTAGGTGGGGACTTCTGTTAACGGCAGGTGAAAGGGGGTGAGCGGCGACATGGCGACCCGAGTGGTTGCCCGCTGTGATCCGGCGCACATCGCGCCCCGCTTTATTCCAGTCCCAGCTCGTCTTTTAGCTCCTTGAGGTAGCGGCGGCTGACCGGTACCCGGGCCCCGCTCGGGGTCACGATCTCCGCCAGTTGATTCTCCAGCAAACGGATTTCGAAGATGGCGGCCGGGGCCACCAGATACTGGCGGTGACAGCGCAGCAGCGGGGTCTTCTCCTCGAGGGACTTGAGGGTGAGCTGGGTGTGAAACAGCTCGCCCTGGCAGGCGACATGGACGCCGCCGAGATCGGAGAAGGCGTACTCCACCTGGGAGGTTGGGAGCAGCCGCACCCGGTTGTGCAGGTATCCGGGGATATGGTGGATGGTCGGGGCCAGGGTCCCGACCGGTTGCGGGGTGATGTCCTGCCTGAGCCGCGCCAGGGTCTTGGCGAGGCGCGCCGGCTCCACCGGCTTGAGCAGGTAGTCGAAGGCGTTCTCCTCGAACGCCTGGATGGCGTAGTCGTCGAACGCGGTGACAAAGACGATGCGGGGCAGGGGATCGAGCATGGCCACCAGCTCCATGCCGCTGAGTTTGGGCATCTGGATATCGAGAAACACCACATCCGGCTTGAGTTGCTGGATGAGGCCGAGCGCCTCGATGGCGTTGCCCGCCATGCCCAGGATCTCGATGTCGGGATCGCTGGCCAGCAGCTCTGCCAGCTCCTCGCGGGCATAGGGCTCGTCATCGACGATCAGGGTGCGGATCATGTCATCTCCTTGGCGGTGGTGCGGGGTTGTCGTGGGAGTGTCAGGGAGACCCGGGTCCATTGCTCCGGCTCCCACTGGACGTCAATGCCATAGCGCTCGCCAAAGGCGCTCTTGAGGCGCTTGTCCACCAGGCTCATCCCCAGACCATCCCCCTGGCCGGATGGCTGCCAGGCCCCGGCGTTGTCTTCGACGCAAAGGGTGATCGCCTCGGGGGTTTCCCTCGCGAAGAGGCGAAGTCGCCCCTCTCCCAGCAGGGAGCAGATGCCGTGCTTGATGGCATTCTCGATGAGGGGCTGCAGGGTGAAGCTCGGCAGTTGCACCTCGGCAAGGTGGGGCGGGATCTCGTTGATGACGGTGAGCCGCTCGCCAAAGCGGGCCTGCTCTATCTCCAGGTAGGAGAGGCAGTGCTCCTGCTCCTCACGCAGCGTGGTCAGGCCGCTCTGGCGCTTGAGGTTGTTGCGAAAGAAGCGGGAGAGGTGCAGCAGCAGCTCCCGTGCCCGTCCCGGATCGCGGCGGGTAATGGCGCTGATGGTGTTGAGGGTGTTGAACAGGAAGTGGGGGTTTATCTGTGCCTGCACCAGCTTGAGCTCGGATTGCACCAGCAGGCGCTGCTGCTGCTCCAGGCGGCCTGCCAGCAACTGCTGGGACAACAGGTTGGCGATCCCTTCTCCCAGGGTGTGATTGATCTTGAGGAAGAGCCGCTTCTTGGGCTCATAGAGCTTGATGGTGCCGATCACCCCCTCGTCACCCTGCAGGGGGATCACCAGCACGGAGCCGAGCTGGCACTGGGGGGAGATGCTGCAACGATAGGGCTGGCTGTTGCCATCGGCGAACAGCACCTTGTTCTGGGCGATGGCTTGCAGGGTGATCGCCGAGGTGATGGGGGTACCCGGCTTGTGGTGATCTTCTCCGGTGCCGATGAAGGCGAGGATCTTGTCGGTGTCCGTGATGGCGACGGCGCCGACGCCGGTCTCTTCCTGAACGATATGGGCTATCTTGCCGCTGGCCTCCGGAGTGAACCCCTGGCTCATGATGCCGACGGTGCGGTTGGCGATGGTGAGCGCCTTGGCGGAGAAGACCCGGGAGAACTTTTCGTACATCCGCTGCTGGTCGCGGATCATGCTGATGAAGAGCGCCGCCCCGCAGGAGTTGGCGAGGATCATGGGGGTGGCGATGGTGCGCACCAGCAGCAGGGACTTGTCGAAGGGGGTGGCGACCAGCAGGATGATCACCATCTGCATGATCTCGGCCACGAAGGTGGTAAAGAAGGCGACCCTGGGTGCAAAGAGGTCATTGACCCTGCCTGCCCGCATCAGCCGCCAGTGCACCAGCCCCCCCAACAGCCCCTCGCAGGTGGTGGAGATGGCGCAGGCGAGATCGGTGAACCCCCCCAGAGTATAGCGGTGCAGGCCGCCGGTCAGCCCCACCAGGAATCCCACCAGGGGGCCGCCCAGCAGTCCCCCCAGTACGGCACCGACCGCCCGGGTGTTGGCGATGGCGTCATCGATGTCGAGGCCCACATAGGTTCCCAGGATGCAAAAGCAGGAGAAGATGACATAGATGAGCACCTTGTGGGGCAGCCTGACGGAGTAGTTGGCCAGGGGACGCAACAGGGGGCTTTTGGAAAAAAGGTAGGCGATGACCAGGCTGACGCTCATCTGCTGGAGCAGAGAGAGGACTAGTTGCATAAAAAAGCTTCCTCAAACACCACGCCGGAGCCGGGCGTTGTCATGACGCAGGGTGAGCCTGAGCCCGTCTTGATGCGGGCTGCGGGCTGAACGCTGCGGCAGTTTGCCAGAATGGAAAAATAAAACCATATAAAATCAGCACGTTAAATTGATATTTGTGTAATCGATGCCCGCTTGATATTGCTGATGCGAGCATGAAGGTATCCACCGGATACGCCACACGGAGGTGGCATGCTCCGCCCGGCCATCGGCTGGGCGTTTTTTATCCAGCTCCAATGGTGGACGATTTCGAGGGGACCTGAGCAATTATTCAGGTTTGTCCAATGAGTTATCCCCAGCTTCTGGGGATAACTCAGAAGGCGAAATAGTAACAGACCCGCCGACCCAGACCGAAAAAAGCGCGTTGCGCGTCGTCCAGCTCTTCCTGTCTGAGGGTGGCGACGATGCTTCGCGCATCTTCCCGCAGATCGATCATGGCCACTCCTTCCGGCCGCTGCCCCTTGAGGTAGGGCAGCACCTTGGGTCTGAGGGGCATGCTGGGCTCGGTGGAGAGCACCAGGGCCAGGGCATCGTCATCCAGGCGCACCAGGGAACCCGGTGGATAGACCCCCAGCACCTTTATCAGCAACCTGACCTGGGTTTGCTCGAACTTCTTCTGGGAGAGCTTGTAGAGCTGGCCGATCACCTGGCTGGGCCCCGGCGGGTTGAGGCCGCTGCGCGGGTGAAGCAGCTCGTCATAGTGATCCACCAGCCCGATGAGGCGGGCGAGGGGGGGGATCTTGTCGCCCTTGATCCCGAGGGGAAAACCGCTGCCATCGAGGCGTTCGTGATGCAGGTAGGCGACCTCACGGATCCTGGGTTCGAAAGCCTGCAACTGGGTGAGCATCACCAGTCCGTACTGGGGGTGCATGTTGAGGAAATTCTGCTCCGCCTTGCTGAGCTCCCCCCGCTTCTGGATGATCTGGCTCGGGATCCTGAGCTCGCCGATGTCGTGGATCAGGCCCGCCAGACCGGTCTCCTCGATCTCGACGGGATTCATCCGTCATTCCGCACCTGATTTTGCTATTTTCAGTGCTTGACGGCGATCGGCCGTTCTGATCTATTACTCTCTTTTGCAGGTAGATCATCATGGCCGCACCCGCTATCTCGATCCGTAACCTCGATCACCTTGGTTTGGTCGCCG
>NZ_JAGKRK010000091.1:0-293 GCF_017939325.1 Aeromonas sp. MaB10011B
AAATGGGTGCTCCACCTTGGCCCGGATGCTGGCTTTCATGTATTCGATGTTGATGGCCGTTTTGTTCTTGCGTGGATGCTGTTTCAAGGTTCTTACCTTGCCGGGGCGCTCGGCGATCAGCCAGTCCACATCCACCTCGGCCAGCTTCTCGCGCTGTGGCGCCCCTTGGTAGCCGGCATCGGCTGAGACAAATTGCTCCTCTCCATGCAGCAGATTACCCAGCTGATTGAGGTCATGCTCGTTGGCCGCGGTGGTGACTAGGCTGTGGGTCAGGCCACTCTTGGCATCGACAC
>NZ_JAGKRK010000092.1:0-691 GCF_017939325.1 Aeromonas sp. MaB10011B
CTAGTTATCACCTGACACCGGCCTCAAACCGGTGTCTTGTTTACGCTACTTTAGTGCGCACTTCCTTCGGTATCAATTTCAGACCCTTCTTGAACATGCTGTAGGGGGTCTGACCCTCCATCATCCTGCCCTGATGTGGCCGCTCGGTGTTGTAGTGTTCCAGGTAGCTATCCAGGTCTGTCTGCATCTGTTCTACCGACTCATACCAGGTCGTCCTCCCCTTGATACGGAAGTGCTCATCCAGCAGTGTGCGGTGCAACCGCTCGATAAAGCCATTGCTCTGCGGCCTGCGTACCTTGGTGGTCCGGTGCTCAATCCCCTCCAGTTGCAGGAACAGCTCGTAGGGATGATGGTCAGGGCGCCCACAGAACTCGCGCCCGTTGTCCGACAAGATGGTATAGACCCGAGCCTCATGGGCTTCGAAGAACGGCAGGACCGTTTCGTTGAGCACATGAACCGAGGTCACCGGCAGCTTGCTGGTGTAGAGCCGTCCCCAGGCGTGGCGGCTGTAGCAGTCCAGCACGGTTTGCAGATACACCTTGCCTACCCCCTTGAGTGCGCCGACGAAGAAGGTGTCGACCGCCACCAGTTCCCCGGTGTAGTGAACCTCAATTTGGCGTTCGCGAAACTCGGGGCTGAAGCGCTCGAGCAGGCGGATCTGCTCGTCATTGAGCTCAATCGTCTGTTCCCT
>NZ_JAGKRK010000093.1:0-328 GCF_017939325.1 Aeromonas sp. MaB10011B
TTTTCGCCAGCATCCAGAATGCGTTTGGTTTCTGCCAGCCCGTGATTCCAGACATAACGAGCACAACCGCCCAACTGGCGCAGGCGTTGCGCTTGTTGTTCGGTCGGTTCGAGTCGGAATTTGTAGGCTTTCAGAATTTGCATTTATCGCTCAGTGTGTAGCATTATTGCCATATCTATTAAGCCCGATTGAGTGACAGAATGCAATTCACTAAAATTAATAAATCACGCCATGCGGCCTACGTTTTGCACGTACATTTGGTGTTTATCACCAAGTATCGAAAGCCGATATTGGGGGATCTGCATCACGCTTCCTTCGGTCAGTGTGC
>NZ_JAGKRK010000094.1:0-1978 GCF_017939325.1 Aeromonas sp. MaB10011B
ATCTTGCTGTTACATGAAGGACGCACGGTCACTGATGTTCATCACCTTACCGGCGCTGCTCGCTCGACCATCGGCCGTTGGCTTCGATGGTATCGAGATGAAGGCATAGATGCGCTAGAAGCCTTACCGGCTGGCCGTGCCCCAGTCTTACCTGTTGCCAAGATTGTCACTTTACTGGTGCTGCTCATGCAGTTTTCTCCGCAAGATTTTGGTTATCAGCGCAGCAGCTGGTGTACCGAACTATTGGCTATCAAAATCAATCGGTTAACAGGCCTCAATATGGCAGCCTCCACGCTCCGTCGATGGTTACCGCGTATGGGCATTGTCTGGCGAAGGCCCGTGCCGACCTTGCGGATAAAAGACCCAGCCTATCAGGAGAAAATGGCGGATATCGACGCTGCGCTGGCCCGCTGTGATGCCGATAATCCGGTGTTTTATGAGGATGAAGTCGATATAGACCTCAATCCCAAATTAGGGGCCGACTGGATGTTCAGAGCGCAGCAAAAGCGGGTTGTCACGCCGGGACAGAACGCGAAACATTACCTGGCAGGCGTTCTCCATGCAGGCAACGGAAGAGTGCTTTACGTCAGTGGGATAAAGAAAAACTCATCCCTGTTTATCGCCATGCTGGAAAAGCTGCGTCGCCACTACCGACAAGCCAAAACCATCACGCTGATCCTCGATAACTACATCATTCACAAAAGCAAACAGACCGAGCGATGGTTGAAGAAAAACCCTAAGTTCTGCCTGGTATTCCAGCCAGTTTACAGTCCTTGGGTTAATCACATAGAACGGCTGTGGCACAAGTTGCATGAAACCATCACGCGCAATCATCAATGCAGAGGGATGGCCAACCTGCTGGCTCGAGTGAAACACTTCATGGATACCGTGTCTCCTTTCCCGGGGAATGGCTATGGCACAGCAAAGGTGTAGCACTATTAGGATCAGTTATTTAGAGTTCAGGCGGAATCATAATTTAGAAGCCCGGCGTATACAGAGTGAGTTACGCCGGCATTTTGATATTTCCCTCGCTTTAGCAACAATCCATAAGGTGTTAAGCAGGCATGGGGTCAAACCCGTAACCGTTCACCGAGAGTGGCTTGACAGGAAAAATGAGACGATCGTCTCTTGATCGCAATCAGCCTGTTGCATGATCCCGCCCGTATTGCATGCTTGCTGGCATGACCAAAAAGCTCTCGACACCAGCGGTTAACGCTCTGACTATCGAACAGGCCCACGAGCTGATATACAAGCTCCTGGACCGTATCACCGAGTTGGAGGAGCGCCTTAATCAACACAGCGGCAACTCCTCCAGGCCGCCCTCCAGTGATGGCCCTGGCAGCACAACCGGCCAGGCCGCGTCCGGCTTCCGGTAAAAAACGCGGTGCACAGCCTGGCCACAAAGGGCAGCGGCGGATGCGCCATGCGCACGATGCCCGTCTGTCCGTGGAAGCTCACTACCCGGCATCGGATTGCCCCTGCTGTGGTGGCAACGTGCTGGCGCATGACAAACCTTATCGAGCGCATCAGGTGTTTGACCTACCAGAGGTGAGCTACTTCGTTACCGAGCATCAGCTGTTTCGCGCCACCTGTACCCGGTGCATTCACACGGTGGATGCCGCACTGCCTGACTCGGTCAGCGACACCCAGATGGGCCCGAATCGGCTCAGCTATATCGCGCTGCAAAGTGGTCAGTTCCATCAGAGTGTCACCCAGATACAGCAGCAGCTTAAGCAACACTTTGGTCTGGGTTTTAGTCGCGGGGCCATCAGCGAAGCACAAGGACGGGTCAGTGCCATGCTGACGCCCACTCACCAAGCTATCAAGCAGCATGAGGTATCCTGATTTTCACAGACAGTCCCGATTGTTACGATGAGACAATCGGGGGTATTGAATGAAATCGAGAGAACACTATTCACCAGAGTTTCGGGCAGAGGCGGTTCGACTGGTGTTGGAGCAAGGCCTTGGCCAAGCTGAA
>NZ_JAGKRK010000015.1:0-48500 GCF_017939325.1 Aeromonas sp. MaB10011B
GATGGTGAGCAAGGCCTTGTCATCCCCCCCTTTATCGAACCGCACATTCACCTCGATACCACCCAGACGGCTGGCGAGCCGAGTTGGAACCTCTCCGGTACCCTGTTCGAGGGGATCGAGCGCTGGGCCGAGCGCAAGGCGCTGCTGACCCATGAGGATGTGAAACAGCGAGCCATCCAGACACTGAAATGGCAGATTGCCAACGGCATCCAGTTTGTCCGTACCCACGTGGATGTCTCCGACCCCAATCTGGTCGCTCTGAAGGCGATGCTGGAGGTGCGGGAGGAGATGAAGGAGTGGGTGGAGCTGCAGATAGTGGCCTTCCCACAGGAGGGGATCCTCTCCTACCCCAACGGCAAGGCATTGCTGGAAGAGGCTCTCAAGCTGGGGGCCGACGTGATCGGTGCCATCCCCCATTTCGAGTTCACTCGGGAGTACGGGGTCGAAAGTCTGCACTACGTCTTCGATCTTGCGGAGAAGTATCAGGTTCTGGTGGATGTGCATTGCGACGAAATCGATGACGAACAGTCCCGTTTTATCGAGACGCTGGCAACCCTGGCCTACGAGCGCGGTATTGGCCATAGGGTGACCGCCAGCCACACCACCGCCATGCACTCCTACAACGGAGCCTATGCCTCGCGGCTGTTCCGGCTGCTCAGGATGGCGGACATCAACTTCGTGGCCAATCCGCTGGTGAACATTCACCTGCAGGGGCGCTTCGACAGCTATCCCAAGCGTCGTGGGATCACCCGGGTGAAGGAGATGCTGGAGGCGAACATCAACGTCTGCTTCGGCCACGACGACGTGTTCGATCCCTGGTATCCCATGGGCACGGCCAACATGTTGCAGGTGCTGCATATGGGGCTCCATGTCTGCCAGATCATGGGCTACGAGCAGATCAACGACAGCCTCAAGCTGATCGGCAGCCACAGCGCCCGCACCCTGAACGTGCAGGATCGCTACGGCATCGAGGTGGGCAAGCCCGCCAACCTGCTGATCCTTCCTGCAGAGAATGGTTTCGATGCGGTGCGCCGCCAAGTGCCGGTGCGTTATTCCATCCGCCATGGCAGAGTCATCGCCGATACTCGCCCGGCCGAGACGACCCTCCATCTTGTGAATGCAGAATCGGTAGACTTTCGCCGCTAGGGTCTAGCAGGGTCGATTAATTGCCCGGCTGTCCCCTGCTGCCGACATTTTGCATAATGCCAACCTGACAATCTTGGAGACTGCTTGATGCAAACCTGGTTATTTGTCGCTGCCGGAGGCGCCTTCGGTGCCTGCCTGCGTTTTGGCATCGCCGAGCTGATGGCCTGGCTGCTGGGACGCCACTTTCCCTATGGCACCCTGGTGGTCAACGTGGTGGGTTCCTTCATCATGGGGATTGCTTATGCCCTGATCAGCCATGGTCACGTGGTGGAACACCCGATGAAGCCATTGCTGATGGTGGGTATCCTCGGTGCCCTGACCACCTTCTCCTCCTTTGCCCTCGACACGGTCGTGCTGGCCCAGCAAGGGGCCTATCTGAAGGCGCTGCTCAATATCGGTCTCAATCTGTTCCTCTGTCTGGCCATGGTCGTGCTGGGGATGCAGTTGGTCGCAAGCCGGGTTTGAGGTGTCCGCACGCCATCGGCTCTGGTAAACTGGCGGCCATTCTTTGCTCTATGGGTATTTGAGGGATGTCGGAACAGACTACTACTACGCATTTTGGCTATAAAACCGTGGCAGCGACCGAGAAGGAAACCCTGGTCGCCGGTGTCTTTCATTCGGTAGCGGCCAAGTATGATCTGATGAACGATCTGATGTCGTTCGGCATCCATCGCCTCTGGAAGCGCTTTACCATCGACTGCTCCGGCGTCCGCAAGGGCCAGAAGGTGCTGGATCTGGCTGGCGGCACAGGGGATCTGACCGCCAAGTTCTCCCGCATCGTGGGTGAGACCGGCCAGGTGGTCCTGGCAGACATCAACGACTCCATGCTGAAAGTGGGCCGCGACAAACTGCGCAACCTGGGGGTGGCCAACAACGTCTCCTACGTGCAGGCCAACGCCGAGGCGCTCCCGTTCCCGGACAACCACTTCGACGTCATCACCATCGGCTTCGGCCTGCGCAACGTCACCGACAAGGACAAGGCGCTCGCCTCCATGTTCCGGGTGCTCAAACCGGGTGGCCGCCTGCTGGTGCTGGAGTTCTCCAAACCGGTGAGCGAAGTGATCGCCAAGCTGTATGATCTCTACTCCTTCAAATTGCTGCCGAAAATGGGCGAAATCGTCGCAAACGACAGCGAAAGCTACAAATACCTGGCGGAATCCATCCGCATGCACCCGGATCAGCAGACCCTGGCAGGCATGATGGAGAATGTCGGTTTCGAACAGGTGGAGTTTTACAACCTGACCCAGGGCGTGGTCGCCCTGCACCGCGGTTACAAGTTTTAAGGTCGCCTATGCCGATGGATGCCATGGTCACCGCGGTGATCGAAACCAGCCTCAACCAGTTGCTGGCCCTGGACAAACAGAGCCCGGAGCGGTTGCGCAAGCTGACGGGCAAGGTACTCAAACTGGAGCTGCGCGAGCTCAAGCCGCTCTGGTTTGTCTTCTCGGAGCGCCGTCTGGATGTGCTGGCCAGGTTTGAAGGGGAGGCGGATGCGGTGCTGAGCCTCTCCCTGACTGCCCTCGGTCTGCTCAAGGATCCCTCCGCCCTGACCCGCTACATCCGCGAGGAGAAGCTGGACCTGAGCGGTGACCCCCAGCTGGTGCAGGCATTCAGCGCCCTGCTTGGCGAGCTCGATATCGACTGGGAAGAGGAGCTGTCCCGCTACACCGGCGATGTGGTGGCCCACACCCTGTGCAGTGGTGCCCGTCAGGCTCGCCGTTTTGTGGGGCGAGAGTTGTGCCGTTCCCAGCGTCAAGTGGCCGAGTATCTGACCGAGGAGGCGAGGCTTGCCCCGGGTCCGCTGGAAGTGGCGAGCTTCAATGACGATGTCGAAGAGCTGGCCCAACAGATGAAGGCGATCGAGTTGCGGCTTGCCCGCCTCGAACAGCAGGTGAGCTGATGACCCCGAAGGAGTTCAAACGCCTCTATCGCATCGTCAGCATCCTGCTGGAACAGGGCATCGACGAGCTGGTGCCCGCCCGTTATCAGCCCTGGCCTGGCCGTCTGGCCCGTCGCAGTCTGTTCTGGCTCAAGAACAAGCAACAAGGCATGAGCCGTGGCGCCCGTATTCGCCTCGCCTTCGAGGCGCTTGGTCCCATCTTCATCAAGTTCGGCCAGATGCTCTCGACCCGCCGAGACCTGCTGCCCCCTGACATTGCCGAAGAGCTGGCCCTGCTGCAGGACAGGGTGCCTCCCTTCTGTGGTCAGGCCGCCCGTCGCCAGATAGAAGAGAGCCTGGGTTGCCCCGTCGAGACTCTGTTCGATGACTTCGACGAGACGCCGCTGGCATCCGCCTCCATCGCCCAGGTGCACACCGCCCGGTTGAAGGAGAACGGCCGCGAGATCGTCATCAAGGTGATCCGTCCCGATATCGAGCCGGTCATCGAGGCCGACCTGCGCCTGATGCAGGCCCTGGCTCGTCTGGTGGCCCGTTTCGTGCCCCAGAGCGGCCGACTGCGCCCCGTCGAGGTGGTGGAGGAGTATCGCAAGACCATACTCGACGAGCTCAACCTGATGCGCGAAGCGGCCAACGCCATCCAGCTGCGCCGCAACTTCACCGGCTCCGAGGCGCTCTATGTGCCCGAGGTGTTCACGGACCATTGCCGTGAGCAGGTACTGGTGATGGAGCGCATCTACGGCATTCCGGTCTCCGACATTGCGGCGCTGGAAGCCAACGGCACCAACATGAAGCTACTGGCCGAGCGCGGAGTGGAGGTGTTCTTCACCCAGGTGTTCCGCGACAGCTTCTTCCACGCCGACATGCACCCGGGCAACATCTTCGTCTCTTTCGAACACCCCGAGAATCCGCTCTGGATCGGCATCGACTGCGGCATCGTCGGCACCCTCAACCGGGAAGACAAGCGCTACCTGGCGGAGAACTTCCTCGCCTTCTTCAACCGCGACTACCGCCGTGTGGCCGAGCTGCACGTGGAGTCCGGCTGGGTGCCACCCGATACCAAGGTGGACGAGTTCGAGTTCGCCATCCGCACCGTGCTGGAGCCCATCTTCGAGAAACCGCTCTCCGAGATCTCCTTCGGCCACGTGCTGCTCAATCTGTTCAACACCGCCCGTCGATTCAACATGCAGGTGCAGCCGCAGCTGGTGCTGCTGCAAAAGACCCTGCTCTATGTGGAAGGGCTGGGTCGCCAGCTCTATCCCCAGCTGGATTTGTGGCAGACCGCCAAGCCCTATCTGGAAAACTGGATGCACGAGCAGGTCGGCCCCAAGGCGGTGTGGAATGCCATCAAGGAGAAGGCGCCGTTCTGGGCGGAGAAACTGCCGGAGCTGCCG
Source organism: Aeromonas sp. MaB10011B (assembly GCF_017939325.1). Taxonomy (NCBI): domain Bacteria; kingdom Pseudomonadati; phylum Pseudomonadota; class Gammaproteobacteria; order Aeromonadales; family Aeromonadaceae; genus Aeromonas; species Aeromonas sp. MaB10011B. The sequence continues at coordinate 4,438 of NZ_JAGKRK010000015.1, forward strand.
GAGCTGGTCTACGAGACCCTGCGTCAGGCCCGCCATCAGCAGCACCACTTCGACCAGATGTTTGCCGATTTCCGTCGCCACAGTCGCCGTCAGGGGCAGGCTCGCTACCTCTTAGGGGTTGGAGCCAGCCTGCTGCTCGCGGGTGTATTCTTGCTGACCCAGAAACAACACATTGAGTGGGGACAAATCAGCCTCGCCGGCGCCGGGTTATGCTGGCTGCTGGGTTGGTTGCGAACCCGTTCCCATTAAATAACCTGCGCCATCGGGCGCCTATCCGGAGAGAAAGTCATGGGTGGTATCAGTATTTGGCAGTTGTTGATCATCGCAGTCATCGTCGTGCTGTTGTTTGGCACCAAAAAATTGCGCGGTATCGGTGGCGATCTGGGCGCGGCGGTCAAGGGGTTCAAGAAGGCGCTCTCCGATGAGCCGGCCGACACCAAACCCGAGCAGAAAGATGCCGAGTTCCCGACCAAGCAGTTGAACGAGACGGCCAGCAACGCCGAAGCCGCCAAGCAGAAAGACAAAGATCAGGCCTAAGCCATGTTCGACATCGGTTTTTGGGAACTGGTCGTCATCGGCGTCGTCGCCCTGGTGGTGCTGGGTCCCGAGCGGTTGCCGGTCGCGATCCGCACCGCCAGCCACTGGATAAGGCTGATCCGCAGCACCGCCAACTCGGTCAAGGCCGAGCTGGAACAGGAGCTCAAGTTGCAGGATCTGCACAACGATCTGAAGAAGGCCGAACGGTTGCAGATGAACAACCTGAGCCCCGAGCTGCAGGAGTCCATCGAGCAGTTGAAAGCGGCCGCCCAGTCGGTGAATCGTCCCTATCAGGGGGAGAACGAGATTCGCCCGCCTCGGGAGCCCGCCCAGGCTGAGCCAGCCACCCCGGTGGCGGCCCCGGCGCCCACCACAGAGGTGCCACCGGTCAACAGCCAGCGAGAGAGCGAGCCTGTGCCCGCCAGCGAGTCCGCAGCCAAAGGGGAGGTGAAGCCATGAGTCAGGCAGAACAACCCCTCATCAGCCATCTGGTAGAGCTGAGAACCCGTCTGCTGCGCGCCATCTCCGCCATCCTGCTGGTGTTCATCGCGCTGATCTACTTCTCCAACAACATCTACGACTTCGTGGCCCAGCCGCTGCTCAGCCAGTTGCCGGCAGGCACCAGCATGATAGCGACGGATGTGGCGACGCCCTTCATCACGCCCATCAAGCTGACCCTGGTGGTCTCCTTCTTCGTGGCGATCCCCTATCTGCTCTACCAGGCCTGGGCCTTCATCGCCCCTGGTCTGTACCAGCACGAGCGGCGGCTGATCCTGCCTCTGGTGGCCTCCAGCGCCGTGCTGTTCTACGCGGGGATGGCGTTCGCCTACTACGTGGTGTTCCCCCTGGTGTTCGGCTTCTTCACCAGTACCGCCCCCGCCGGGGTGACGGTGGCGACCGACATCGCCAGCTACCTGGACTTCGTACTGACCCTGTTCTTCGCGTTCGGGGTGGCGTTCGAGATCCCGGTGGCCACCATACTGCTCTGCTGGACCGGGGTGACCACCCCCAGGAGCCTGAAGGAGAAGCGCCCTTACGTCATCGTCGGGGTCTTCGTGGTCGGTATGTTGCTGACGCCGCCCGATGTCTTCTCCCAGACCCTGCTCGCGATCCCCATGTGGGGCCTGTGGGAGATAGGTCTGTTCTTCGCCCGCTTCTACGTGAAGAAAGAGGACGAAGAGCAGCAACAAACGGAAGAGGGGAGCTGAGGCTCCCTTCCTCTTTTCATGCATCCGTTCGAGGCGTATGGTAAGGCCCCATCGAGTAGCTGGTTTTCAAATACCTGATATGCACCTCGTTTGTCCGGAACCCCTGACTCCATGATCGACATCGGTTTGAACCTGACCAGCAGCCAGTTCGCAGGCGAACAGGCCGACCTGGTGGAACGCGCGCGCGCCGCCGGGGTGGAAGCTCTGATCCTGACCGGCACCGATCTGGCCGGCAGCCGCGAGAGCGCCGCATTGGCCGCCCGCTGGCCCGGTTACTGCTTCTCCACCGCCGGGGTGCATCCCCATGATGCCAAGAGCGTCGATGAGGAGACCCTGCCCGCCTTGCGCGAACTGGCGGCCCTGCCCCAGGTGGTGGCCATCGGCGAGTGCGGTCTCGACTACAACCGGGACTTCTCCCCCCGTCCGGTGCAGGACGCGGTGTTTGACGCCCAGCTGGCGCTCGCCGCCGAGCTCGGTATGCCGGTGTTTCTGCACTGCCGCGATGCCCATGACAAATTCGTCGAGATCCTGCGCCCCTGGTTGCCCCGCCTGCCGGGGGCCGTGCTGCACTGCTTCACCGGCTCCGATGCCGAGCTGGACGAGTGCCTGGCGCTGGGGTTGCATATCGGGGTGACCGGCTGGCTCTGTGACGAGCGCCGTGGCCAGCTGCTGCGCGAGCAGGTGGCCCGCATTCCGGCGGGTCGCCTGATGATAGAGACGGACGCCCCCTACCTGGTGCCGCGGGATCTGAAACCCAGGCCCAGACGCAACGAACCCGCTTTTTTGCCGCACATCGCCCAGGTGGTGGCGGCCTGCCGTGGTGAAGCGCCCGAGGCCTTGCTGGCCCATACCCGGGCCACCTCCGCCGCATTCTTCCAACTTCCGCTTTTGGAGTGATTCATGGCCACAACTCTTCCGGGGGCCTTCCCGGGCCGTCGCCTGCGCCGGGTGCGCAAACATGACTTCAGCCGCCGCCTGGTGCGCGAGAACGTACTGACCGTCGACGATCTCATCTATCCCGTGTTCGTGCTGGAGGGGGAGGGTCAGCGAGAGGCCGTTGCCTCCATGCCGGGGGTGGACAGACTCTCCATCGATCTGCTGCTCGAAGAGGCCGCCGAACTGGTGGCCCTGGGTGTGCCGGCGGTGGCCCTGTTCCCGGTGACGCCGCTGGAGAGAAAGAGTCTGATGGCGGAAGAGGCCTACAACCCGGATGCCCTGGCCCAGCGGGCGACCCGTGCCCTCAAGGCTCGCTTCCCGGAGCTCGGGGTTATCACCGATGTGGCGCTCGACCCCTTCACCACCCATGGCCAGGACGGCATCATTGATGACGAAGGCTATGTGCAGAACGACATCACCACCGAGATCCTGGTGAAGCAGGCGCTCTCCCATGCCGCCGCCGGGGCCGACATGGTAGCCCCGTCCGACATGATGGACGGCCGCATTGGTGCCATCCGCGCCGCGCTGGAGGAGAATGGCTTCGTCAACGTGCAGATCATGGCCTACTCCGCCAAGTACGCCTCCCACTACTACGGCCCGTTCCGCGATGCGGTGGGCTCCGCCGCCAACCTCGGCAAGAGCAACAAGGCCACCTACCAGATGGATCCGGCCAACGGCAACGAAGCCCTGCACGAAGTGGCCCTCGACATCGCCGAAGGGGCGGACAGCGTGATGGTCAAGCCGGGCATGCCCTACCTGGACATCATCCGCCGGGTGAAGGATCAGTTCGGCGTGCCGACCTTCGCCTATCAGGTGAGCGGCGAGTACGCCATGCACATGGCGGCGATCCAGAACGGCTGGCTCAAGGAGAAGGAGTGCGTGATGGAATCCCTGCTCTGCTTCAAGCGGGCCGGGGCCGATGGCATCCTCACCTACTTCGCCAAGCGGGTCGCCCAGTGGTTGAAAGAGGACGCCCGACGCTGAGGCGGGGAGTGTCCATTCCCTCACAATGCCGGCCCTCGGGCCGGCATTGTCGTCTCTGGCAGATGGAATGCTGGTTTTATGAACAAAATGCCTGAAAAAGTGGGCAACATGCCCGTCTCTTGGCGGCAAAGGCTTGATAAATGGGGTTTCTGCCTACATCTTAGATGGTCCAAGCAGGCTTCTGGACGGCAGGGGCTGCAGAGCATTTAGAGGTACCGCAGATGACTAACCCTTTGCTGACAATGGACTCGCTGCCTCCCTTCAGCCAGATCCAGCCCGATCAGGTGCAACCTGCCGTGACGCAGGCCATCGCCGATTGCAAACAGAAGATTGAGGACGTGCTGGCCCAGAAGGAGCCTCACACCTGGGACAGCCTGATCGCCCCGCTGGAAGAGGTCAACGACCGCCTCTCCCGGATCTGGTCCCCCATCAGCCACCTCAACGCCGTGCAGAACAGCGAGGCGCTGCGGGCGGCTCACGATGCCTGCCTGCCGCTGCTGTCCGAATTCCAGACCTATGTCGGTCAGCATGAAGGGCTCTATCAAGCCTATCTGGCCCTCTCCGAGAGCGATGATTTCCCCCGGCTGGATGATGCCCAGCGCAAGGAGATCCTGAACACCCTGCGCGATTTCCGCCTCTCCGGCATCGGTCTGCCTGCCGAGGCGCAGCAGCGTTACGGCGAGATCCAGGCCCGCCTCTCGGAGCTCGCCTCCCGTTTCAGCAACAACGTGCTGGACGCGACCCAGGGCTGGCACAAGCTGGTGACCGACGAGGCCGAGCTGGCCGGTCTGCCCGCGAGCGCCCAGGCTGCCGCGCGCCAGATGGCCGAACTCAAGGGCAAGGAGGGGTGGCTGTTCACCCTGGACATCCCCTCCTACCTGCCGGTGATGATGTACGCCGACAGCCGCGCCCTGCGTGCCGAGCTGTATGAGGCCTTCACCACCCGCGCCTCCGACCAGGGCCCCAACGCCGGCAAGTGGGACAACTCCGCCATCATGACCGAGTTGCTCACCCTGCGCCGGGAGCTGGCCCGACTGCTGGGCTTTGCCAACTATGCCGAGCTCTCCCTCGCGACCAAGATGGCGGACAAGCCGGAGCAGGTGGTGGACTTCCTCACCGACCTGGCTGCCAAGTCTCTGCCCCAAGGCAAGGCGGAGCTGGAGGAGATCCGCGCCTTTGCCGCCGAGCAGCACGGTCAGGACGAACTGGCGGCCTGGGATCTTGCCTATTACGCAGAAAAGCTCAAACAGCACAAGTTTTCGGTCTCTGATGAGCAGTTGCGTCCTTATTTCCCCGCCGGTCGGGTCGTGAAGGGGCTGTTCGAGGTGGTCAAGCGGGTGTTCGGCATGAAGGTGCGCGAGCGTCTCGGCATCGACACCTGGCACCCGGACGTGCGCTTCTACGACATCTTTGACGCCGATGACGAGCTGCGCGGCAGCTTCTACCTGGATCTCTATGCCCGCGAGCACAAGCAGGGCGGCGCCTGGATGGATGTCTGCCTGGGTCGCCGCTACCGTCAGGACGGCTCCCTGCAAAAGCCGGTGGCCTATCTGACCTGCAACTTCAACGGCCCGGTGGATGGCAAACCGGCCCTGTTCACCCACAACGAAGTGGTCACCCTGTTCCACGAGTTCGGCCACGGCATTCACCACATGCTGACCCGCATCGATGTGGCCGGCGTGGCCGGCATCAACGGCGTGGCCTGGGATGCGGTGGAGCTGCCGAGCCAGTTCCTCGAGAACTGGTGCTGGGAATCCGAAGCGCTGGCCTTCATCTCCGGCCATTACGAGACCGGGGAGCCGCTGCCCGCCGATCTGCTGGAGAAGATGCTGACCGCCCGCAACTTCCAGGCGGCGATGCAGATGCTGCGCCAGCTGGAGTTCGCCCTGTTCGACTTCCGTCTGCACCAGACCTTTGACCCGGCCAGAGCGGATCAGATCCCTGCGCTGCTGGCTGAGGTGCGCAGCCAGGTCGCCGTGATGACGCCTCCGGCGTTCAACCGCTTCCAGCACAGCTTCTCCCACATCTTCGCGGGCGGCTATGCGGCGGGCTACTACAGCTACAAGTGGGCCGAGGTACTCTCTGCCGACGCCTTCTCCCGCTTCGAGGAGGAGGGGATCTTCAACCCGGCCACGGGCCACTCCTTCCTGAAGAACATTCTGGAAAAGGGCGGCTCCAGGGAGCCGATGGAGCTGTTCCGTGCCTTCCGTGGCCGGGAGCCCCAGGTGGATGCGCTGCTGCGTCACAGCGGTATCGCCGCGTGAGGTCCCGCCGCCACAGTGAGCCTCGATTGGATGAGCTGCCGCGCCACTGCGGGAGCTTCAAGCAGGTACACATTTGCGGCATAGTGGGATCGAAACGTGATTTTTGATAGAAAAAGGGACCTTTTGGTCCCTTTTTCCAAGCCTTTTTAATATCTTGCGGAGTGCATGTTTGCACTGTCCCCGCCTCTTCAGTAGAGTCGGGTTCTACCTTCCAGGGAGAGAAAGAACCTTGCCATGAGGCGAGCACTCGAGTCTGTCTATCAAATCATCTCCAGCCTGTCTCATTCGAGTGGTCAGGGATATTTTGATGCCTTTGTGAGTGAAATCGCCAATGCGGTGGGGGCTGACTTCGTCCTGGTGTCCGGCAAGGATCAGGCGGGTCTGTTCTTTACCGTGCATGCCGCCTATCCCGCCTCCCTCGACATCAACGCCTACAGCTTCCCCCTCGCCGACACTCCGGGGGAGATCGCCATGCAGCAGGGTGAAGCCTGGTTCAGTGATCGCACCCGCCAGCTGTTCCCCCACGCCGCCGTGCTGGAGCGCTGCGAGGTGAGAGCCTATGCCGGCGTCGCGCTCAAGAACGCCGAGGGAGAGACCATCGGCCTGTGCAGCGTCATGTTCAAGCGGGCCATGCCGAGAATGGAGAAGATAGTGGGCCTGCTGCGTCTGCTGGCCCCGCTCGCCGGTCGTGAACTGGCACTGATGTATCAGCAGCGCCAGAGCCAGGAGCCGCCGGCGCAACCGGAACATCACCACTTCCTGGACACCATGATGTCCCATGCGCCCGTGGGCATCGGCAAGGTGGATCTGGGCGGCAAGATCCTCTGGGCGAACCCGGCCATCGAGAAGATGCTCGGCTACAGCCAGGAGGAGCTGCAACAGCTCACCGTCGCCGAAATCAACCATCCGGACGACTGGCAGACCAGCATTGCGCTCTACGACGCCCTCAAGCGGGGAGAGCGTCCCGCGTTTACCCAGGAGAAGCGTTATCTCCATCGGGATGGGACCGTCCTGTGGGGACGGGTGACGGTGACCCTGATCCGCAACGAGCAGATGTACCCCGACTATCTCATGGTGGTGCTGGAGAACATCGATCCCATCAGGCGCCATGCGGAGCAGCTCAAGCTCTCCCACCGGGTCTATGACAACCTCTCCGAAGCCATTCTGGTGTGCGATGCCGACAGTCGCATCATCTCGGTCAATCCGGCCTTCGAGAAGATCACCGGTTACAGCGAGGAGGAGGCGCGTGGCCAGCGGCCCAGCATGCTCAAGTCCGGACTGCACGATCAGACCTTCTATGCGGACATGTACCACGCTCTGGAGCGGGTGGGGATCTGGCGTGGGGAGGTATGGAACAAGCGCAAGAACGGCAAGCTCTATCCCCAGCAGCTGATGATCAGCGCCGTGCGGGAAGGGGGCAAGATCAGTCAGTACATCGCCATCTTCAGCGATCTTTCCCAGACCAAGCTGGCGGAGCAGAAGATCGCCGCCCAGGCCAACTACGACAACCTCACCGGCCTGCCCAACCGCTGGCTGTTCGGTCGCTGCCTGGCCCGCTTCTGCGAGCGGGGGGAGCGCTTCGCCCTCATGGTGCTCGACCTCAACAACTTCAAGGCGGTCAACAACAGCATGGATCACCATGTGGGCGACGCCCTGCTGCGGGAGGTATCGGATCGGCTGGTGAGCCGGGTACGCACCGAGGACCTGGTGGCCCGCATCGGCGGCGACGAGTTTGCCTTCCTGGTGCCCGGCATCGTCAACCGCCGTCAGGCCGAGGTATTTGCCAAGCAGGTGATCGGCGGCTTTGCCCGTCCCTTCATGTTGGCCAACCAGCACCTCTATGTGACCGCCACCCTGGGGATCACCCTCTGTCCCAATGACGGCGGCGACAGCGACGAGCTCTTGCGCAATGCCGAGCAGGCCCTGTTCGTCGCCAAGCGCCAGGGACGTTCCCTCGGCACCTACAACGCCTCCATGCGGGAAGAGGTGAGCCAGCGCCACCAGATGCAGCACGATCTGGCGGAGGCCATCAAGCTGGGCCAGCTGACCATGGCCTACCAGCCCATCTGGGACAACCGCAGCGGCCGGGTCGCCAAGCTGGAGGCCCTGGTGCGCTGGTATCACCCCCACTGGGGTCAGGTCTCACCGGCGGATTTCATCCCGCTGGCGGAAGAGGCGGGGCTCATCCAGGGGCTGGGTGCCCTGGTGCTGTGGCAGTCTTGCCGGGATCTGGCCAGATTGCAGCAGTCCGGCTTCCCGGATCTGCAGATGTCCATCAACCGCTCCACCCTGGAGTTCCAGACCATAGACCCGGAGGCCAACGAGTGGCTCAGGGTGATCCGCCACTTCGAGCTGGATCCGGCGGACATCATCATCGAGATCACCGAGTCCCTGCTGATGGAGACCAGCGATCAGCACAGGGTGCGGATCGATGCTCTGCGCGAGGCGGGCTGCAAGCTGGCCATCGACGACTTCGGCACCGGCTACTCAGCACTGAACTACCTGCGTACCTTCCCGGTGGATCTGGTGAAGATCGATCGCTCCTTCGTGCGCCATATTCCCTTCAACGAGCAGGACCGCCTGCTGCTCGACGGCATCATCAACATCGTGCACAACCTCGGCATGCAGGTGGTGATCGAAGGGGTGGAGACCCGGGAGCAGCTCAACTTCCTCTGCCAGAAGGGGTGCGCCTTCACCCAGGGGTATCTGCTCAGCCGCCCGCTGCCCTTCGACGATCTGACCGAGTACCTGAGTCTCAACCGTCAGGGAATGAACCTGGCGAATCTGACCACGGTGAGCTGACCCCCCGCTTCTGCTATCATGCCGGCTTCTGCGCCGTGATGAGTCCATGTTATGCCCCATATTCAGGTTTTCAGTGAAGTGCCCGCCCGCGATGGCGAGCTCGACGCCCTGCGCCAGCGCCTTGCCGACGTGGCGTTTCCCGCTCCTTTCGCCCTGGTGCTGACCGAATTGCGGTTGGAGCTGCGCAAGCTGGACGAACCCAAGCTGGGGGCCGTCTATGTGGACTTCGTGGAAGGGGCGGTGGCCCATAGGCGCAAGTTCGGTGGCGGGCGCGGCCAGTCCATCGCCAAGGCGGTGGGATTGAAGTCGGGAGCCATGCCGACCGTGGTGGATGCCACCGCCGGGCTCGGGCGCGATGCCTTCGTGCTCGCCACCCTCGGCTGCAAGGTGACCCTGATCGAACGCAGCCCCGTGGTGGCGGCCCTGCTCCAGGACGGTCTGACCCGAGCGGGGCAGGATCCCGAGATAGGCCCCTGGGTGCGCGAGCGGATGCAACTGCTGCAAGGCCCGGCGGTGGAAACCCTGCTGGCGCTGACCGAGCGGCCGGAGGTCATCTACCTGGACCCCATGTTCCCCCACAAGCAGAAGTCGGCGCTGGTGAAAAAAGAGATGCGGGTGTTCCAGTCCCTGGTGGGGGCGGATCTCGACGCGGATGCCCTGCTGCCGGCGGCGCTCAGGATGGCTGACAAGCGGGTGGTGGTGAAGCGGCCCGACTATGCGGGCTGGCTCAACGAGCACAAGCCCAGCATGGCCATCGAGACCAAGAGCAACCGCTTCGACGTCTATGTGATGGCGGCGCTGGCGAGTTGAGTGGCGACTGGCAGGGAGTCTGAGCGTCAAACGAAGAGGGCCAACCTGATCAGGTTGGCCCTCTTGCTATTCATTGGCTGCGGGGTGGGGCGAAGTGGATCCGCTTTTCTTCCCCTTGCCAGACGAGTTCCAGGGTCGCCAGGTCCGCCAGGCTGAGGCGCTCAGCGCGCTCCAGCAGCAGATATTCGACTCCGTCGCTGGCTTCTATGGTGCGGATCCTGTCCGCCCAGGTTCGTCCATCCCGGTCGGTGATCGTGACGGGCAGCTGCCAGCTGGCGGCGATCTCCAGCCAGTCGTACAGGTCACAGCTGACGGGTTGGTAATCGGCCATGGGGTGTGCGGCTCAGGCTTCCAGCAGCCGGGTGGACCAGCCCATCTTCTGCTGGCGCTCCACCTCGAGGCGAAGCTCGCTGGCGCGTAGGTAGTGCTCGTCCAGCCACCCCTTGGGCAGGGTCAGGGTCAGGGCATCTTCATCGGCTTGCAGCATGAACCTGGGCACAGTGCCCTGGGTCCGGCGCATGCAGAGGATGAGGGAGATGCGCAGGATGCGGGCCAACCGGATTGCCTGGCGACCGGTGACGGCGCCCTGTTTCTCCAGCGGCTCCAGCTTGAATTCATCCCGCTGGTTGAACAGCAGGGCCGACAGCAGCTTCTTCTGCGCGGGGGTGAAGCCAGGCATGTCGATGTTGTCGATGATGTAGGCGGCGTGCTGCGGCGCCTTCTTGTACTCGATGCACAGACCGATTTCGTGCAGCAGGGCTGCGTAGCGCAGGATCGGGCGACCGTAGCGCTTGGAGAGGCGCCAGGCAGGCTGCAACTGGGTGAACGCCTCGATGGCGGTGTCGCGGACCCGCTCGGCGTGCTCCTTGTCGAGCTGGTAGCGGCTGATCAGGCTGTCGGCGGTGCGATCCCGGGCATCACAGTCGTGATTGTTGCCGAGCAGGCCGTAGATGAGCCCTTCACGCAGTGCACCGCCCGCCAGGGTCATGCTCTCGATGTCGAGGGTCTCGAAGATGGCGATCAGGATGGCGAGACCGGAGGGGAACACGGTCAGCCGTTCGGCCGCCAGCCCTTCGAGCTGCAACTTATCGAGTCTGCCGCAGGCGATGGCCTGACCCATCAGCTCTTGCAACTTGGGCAGGGTGACCCGCTCGCTCTTGCCCTGGGCCAGCATGATCTCCTGCAGCGCCTGGACGGTGCCGGAGGCGCCGACGCAGGTGCGCCAGCCGAGGACACGGTAGTCCGCAGCCACTTTCTCCAGTACCGCCTTGGCGGCGGCAATGGCCTGGTTGAAGCGCGTCTCGGAGAGCTCGCCATCACCGAAGTGGTTGTTGAGCCAGGTGACGCAGCCCATGTGCAGGCTGTTGAGCAGCTTGGCTTCGCTCTGCTCGCCGATCACCAGCTCGGTGCTGGCCCCGCCGATGTCGATCACCAGCCGGTTGCCTTCCCCTGCCGACGTCCAAGAGACACCTTCATAGATGGTCTTGGCTTCTTCCTCGCCCGAGATGATCTCGATGCTGTGGTTGAGCACCCGTTCCGCTTCGCTGATGAATTCGTCGACGTTGGTGGCCAGGCGCAGGGTGGCAGTGCCCACTACCCGGATGTTGTCGGACGGGATGTCCTGCAACTGCTCGGAGAAGAGGCGCAGACAATCCCAGCCCCGCTCCATGGCGGCACGGTTGAGGCGAAAATCGGCATCGAGGCCGGCGGCGAGGCGTACCTTGCGCTTGACCTTGGTGACGGTGCGCAGGGCACCGGCGACCTCGCGCACCACCAGCATGTGAAAGCTGTTGGAGCCGAGGTCGATGGCGGCATAGAGAGGCGAGTTGTGCAACTTGGCCGATCCCTCAGTTCTTGCGGGGGGGGCGACGACGGTTGTTGCTGTTGCCACCGCCCTGGCGATCCCGCATGTTGCGGTTCACCGGCTGGCGGTTGCGGAACACCCGTTTTGGTGCGGTGACGTCATCCAGCAGCGCCTCGCGGTCATACTTGCTGACCGGGATGGGGTGGTGGATGTACTCCTCGATGGCCGGCAGGTTGAAGGCATAGTCTTCACAGGCCAGGCTGATGGAGTGACCGCTTCTGCCGGCGCGGCCGGTACGACCGATGCGGTGGACATAGTCTTCGGCATCGTCGGGCAGGTCGTAGTTGAAGACGTGGGTCACGTCGGGGATGTGCAGACCACGGGCGGCCACGTCGGTGGCGACCAGGATATCCAGGGTACCCTTGGTGAACTCTTCCAGGATCTTCATCCGCTTCTTCTGCGGCACGTCGCCGGTCAGCAGGCCGACGCGGTGGCCGTCGTTCTCCAGCCAGGCGTGAACGTCTTCACAGACGTGCTTGGTGTTGGCGAAGACGATGGCTTTCTCGGGCCACTCCTCTTCCATCAGGGAGAGCAGCAGCAACATCTTGTCTTCGTTGGAGGGGTAGAAGAGCTCCTCCTTGATCCGCACGCCGGTCATCTGTTCCGGTTCGACCTGTACATGTTCCGGGTGGTTCATGTGTTCATAGGCCAGCTCCTGCACCCGCAGGGAGAGGGTGGCGGAGAACAGCATGCTCAGACGCTCGGTGGCGGGGGGCATGCGGCGGAACAGGAAACGGATGTCCTTGATGAAGCCCAGATCGAACATGCGATCCGCTTCGTCCAGTACCACGACCTGGATGTTGCCGAGATCGATGACCTTGGACTTGAAGTAGTCGATGATGCGACCCGTGGTGCCGATAAGGATGTCGACGCCCTGTTCCAGCACGGCCAGCTGCTTGTCGTAGCCTTCGCCACCATAGGCGAGACCGAGCTTGAGCCCGGTGGAGGCGGACATGCTCTCTGCATCGTTATAGATCTGGACGGCCAGCTCCCGGGTCGGGGCCATGATGATGGCGCGGGGCTGGTTGATGAGGCGCGGCCTGGTCAGCGGATGGGTCAGCAAATAGTTGAATGTCGCCGCCAGGAAAGCCAGGGTTTTGCCGGTCCCCGTCTGAGCCTGACCGGCAAGGTCATGACCTTCAACCAGCAGGGGCAGGGACAGTGCCTGGATGGGCGTACAATAGTGAAATCCCTTTGATTCCAGACCAGCCAGAACTTCGGGTTCGAGGCCCATTTGGGCGAATTTTTCGGTCGTTAGATGTGTTTTGCTCATGGCGGTAGGTTATCAGGTTAGGCTTGCAATAATAAACAGGATCATTTCAAATAGGGCAACTATTGCCTTTGTTGAACCATCAATAAAGCCTTAATTACTGACTGGAGTTGGAGATGAGTGACAAGATTGTTCAGCTGAGCGATGCCAGCTTCGAGGCCGATGTAATCAACGCCGACAGCCCTGTTCTGGTCGATTTCTGGGCCGAATGGTGTGGACCGTGCAAGATGATTGCCCCGATCCTGAACGAAGTTGCTCAGGAATATGAAGGTCGCGTGACCGTGGCGAAATTGAACATCGATCATAACGCCGACACTCCGCCCAAGTACGGCATTCGTGGTATCCCGACCCTGCTGCTGTTCAAGAATGGTGAAGTGGCAGCGACCAAGGTCGGCGCCCTGTCCAAGACCCAACTGAAAGAGTTCCTGGACGGCAACCTGTAATAATCAAGAAGGAGCGCATTGCAATAATGCGCTCCTTGTGTTTTATCACCTAGACGCTCACCCTGATTGGTGCTAGTTTATCGCTCGTTTGCTAACCTTTTTGCCTGACTCTTTGCTTAACTACCAGCCTGGCAAGTCAAATCCGATCAGCATCAATCCAGCAGACTGTCTCCTCATTTCAATCCTTGCTTACAGACTTTCACCACTATGAATCTGACTGAACTTAAGAACACTCCTGTGTCCGAGCTGGTCCAGCTTGGCGAATCCATGGGGTTGGAAAATCTGGCTCGGGCGCACAAGAAAGACATTATCTTTGCAATCCTCAAGGCGCACGCCAAGGGCGGTGAGGATATCTTTGGCGACGGTGTGCTGGAAATCCTGACCGACGGTTTCGGTTTCCTGCGCAGTGCAGACGGCTCTTATCTCGCTGGTCCGGATGACATCTATGTCTCCCCGAGCCAGATCCGCCGCTTCAACCTGCGTACCGGCGATACCATTTCCGGCAAGATCCGGCCGCCGAAAGAGGGCGAACGCTATTTCGCCCTGCTCAAGGTCAACGACGTCAACTACGACCGTCCGGAAAACTCCCGCAACAAGATCCTGTTTGAAAACCTCACTCCCCTGCACGCCAACGAGCGTCTGCGCATGGAGCGTGGCAACGGTTCCACCGAAGACATCACCGCCCGTGTACTGGATCTGGCATCCCCGATCGGCAAGGGCCAGCGCGGTCTCATCGTTGCGCCGCCTAAGGCCGGTAAGACCATGCTGCTGCAGAACATCGCCCAGAGCATCGCCTACAACCACCCGGATTGTGAGCTGATCGTGCTGCTGATTGACGAGCGTCCGGAAGAAGTGACCGAGATGCAGCGCATGGTTAAGGGCGAAGTCATCGCCTCCACCTTCGACGAGCCGGCCTCCCGTCACGTCCAGGTCGCCGAAATGGTGATCGAGAAGGCCAAGCGTCTGGTCGAGCACAAGAAGGACGTGGTGATCCTGCTGGACTCCATCACCCGTCTGGCTCGCGCCTACAACACCGTCATCCCGTCTTCCGGCAAGGTGCTGACCGGTGGTGTGGACGCCAACGCCCTGCACCGTCCGAAGCGTTTCTTCGGTGCGGCGCGCAACGTCGAAGAGGGCGGCAGCCTGACCATCATCGCCACCGCGCTGATCGATACCGGCTCCAAGATGGATGAAGTCATCTACGAAGAGTTCAAGGGTACCGGCAACATGGAACTGCACCTCTCGCGCAAGATTGCCGAGAAGCGCGTCTACCCGGCCATCGATATCACCCGCTCCGGCACCCGCAAGGAAGAGCTGCTGACCGCACCGGACGAGCTGCAGAAGATGTGGATCCTGCGCAAGATCATTCACCCCATGGGCGAGATCGACAGCATCGAGTTCCTCATCGACAAGCTGGCTGCGACCAAGACCAACGACGAGTTCTTCGACTCCATGAAGCGTCAACAGAAGTAACAGCCTCTTCAATGACAAAACCGCGGCCCAGGTCGCGGTTTTTGTTTATCTATTTCACGGCTGGCTTAGTAGTATGAAGCCTCGATGTCACAAGGAAAGGGACGTCATGAAGCTGGTGTTGTTCATATGGATGGGTTGGTTGTGGCTGGCGGCCCCGGTGCATGCCGATTCCCCGCCGCAATTGCAGGCTCCCCTGGTGGCGGACGAGGGACTGGAGGGGCATCGGGCGTACCTGGACGGCCGCATGGCGCTCGGGCAGTTTGATGCCATGGACTCGTTGCTCGAGACCCTGTCGGTGGGGCAGCGGGAGTTCCTGTTGTTTCAGTTGCTGGGTGAGCTCAAGTCATCGGGCGCACCGAGCCCGGCGCTGCTGGCCTGGGTGCGGGCACAAGCGGCAAAGGCGCCAAAATGGCTGGTGGAAGGGAAGGTGGATGGTTTCCTGGTGCAGCTACCCGCCTACGACTTCCCCGCCGAGGCCCGGCTGGTGCTGAGCCACTGGCAGCAGCTGGCCTGGCAGGACAACTATCGCCAGTTGCTGGAGCAGGATCGCTTCGACTTCAAGCAGGTCTACTACAGCCGCAATCCCGAGCTGACACAGCAGCAGCAGGCCCTGCTGGCGGTGCTCGATCGGCAGCCGGTATCCGTGCTGCGCCGGGAGGCGCAGCGGCTTGCCGCCCTCAATCTCTTCCTGCCGGACAACCAGTTGCTGCTGCACTTCATCGAACAGACCGGGGAGACGGCACTCTACCTCAAGCTGTGGCGTCAGCCAGTGGATCACGACAGCCTGACTGCGCTACACACCATTTCCCGCTTTTATTCAGGGCAGGAGGCGAGCGATCTGCTGATCGCCGCCAGCCAGAACAGCCGCCTGATGGTCCCCGCCCTGCACCAGCTCAGCCGCCTCTCCCCCTTGCCGGACGGGGCCCAGCAGTACCTCCTGGCCGAACTCGGCAAGCACCAGTATGGCGGGCTGGTGGCCGGCCTGTTGTTGCAGATGGACGAGCCCAGGCTCCTGGGTCAATTGGCAAACCGGCTGACGCTTCAGGAGCGGCGACACGCCTCGTCCGTCATGAGGTCCGATACGGGTACACCGGATACGCCGCCAGGGTTATAATGCGGGACCACCTGATCCCGCTGGGGTACTTGCATGAAATACAAGGACTTGCGTGATTTTATCGCGCAGTTGGAACAAAACGGACAGCTCAGGCGCATCAGTCGCGAGATAGACCCCTATCTGGAGATGACCGAGATCAGCGACCGTACCCTGCGTGCGGGGGGCCCGGCCCTGCTGTTTGAGAATCCCAAGGGCTACACCATGCCGGTGTTGACCAACCTGTTCGGCACACCGGACCGGGTTGCCATGGGCATGGGCCAGCCCAACGTCAGCGCCCTGCGCCAGGTGGGGACCTGGCTCTCCTACCTGAAAGAGCCGGAGCCGCCTCGCGGGCTCAAGGAGCTGATGGAGAAGCTGCCCATCTTCAAGCAGGTGCTCAACATGCCGACCAAGCGGCTCTCTTCGGCCCCCTGTCAGCAGGTGGTGCTGGAAGGGGACGCGGTGGATCTGGATCAGATCCCCATCCAGCACTGCTGGCCCGGGGATGTGGCGCCCCTGGTCACCTGGGGGCTGACCATCACCCGCGGTCCCTACAAGAAGCGACAGAACCTCGGCATCTATCGCCAGCAAAAGATCGGCAAGAACAAGCTGATCATGCGCTGGCTGGATCACCGGGGTGGCGCCATCGATTTTCGCGAGTGGCAGGAGGCCCACCCGGGCGAACGCTTCCCGGTGGCGGTGGCGCTGGGCGCCGATCCGGCGACCATCCTGGGCGCGGTGACGCCGGTGCCGGATAGTCTCTCCGAATACGCCTTTGCCGGTCTGCTGCGGGGCAGCCGTACCGAGGTGGTGAAGGCGCTGAGCTGCGATCTGGAAGTGCCCGCCAGCGCCGAGATCGTGCTGGAAGGCTATCTGGAGCCGGGGGAGATGGCCCCCGAAGGGCCTTACGGCGATCACACCGGCTACTACAACGAAGTGGACGAGTTCCCGGTCTTCACCATCACCCACATGACCATGCGCCGGGATGCCATCTACCACAGCACCTACACCGGCCGTCCGCCCGATGAGCCGGCGGTGCTCGGGGTGGCGCTCAACGAGGTGTTCGTGCCGCTGTTGCAGAAGCAGTTTCCCGAGATAGTGGATTTCTACCTGCCGCCGGAGGGGTGCTCCTACCGGATGGCGGTGGTGACCATCAAGAAGCGTTACCCTGGCCACGCCAAGCGGGTGATGCTGGGAGTCTGGTCCTTCCTGCGCCAGTTCATGTACACCAAGTTCGTGATCGTCTGCGATGACGACATCAACGCCCGCGACTGGAAGGACGTGATCTGGGCCATCACCACCCGGATGGACCCGGCTCGGGACACCACCCTGATCGAGCACACCCCCATCGACTACCTGGACTTCGCCTCGCCGGTCTCCGGGCTCGGCTCCAAGATGGGGCTGGATGCCACCAACAAGTGGCCGGGGGAGAGCAACCGGGAGTGGGGTCAGCCCATCGTCCAGGACGAGGCGGTAAAGCAGAAGATCGATGCCATCTGGGACGAGCTGAAGATCCTCGACTGAGGGATCCCCGATGCGGCGCGACCATTGTGACGCAAAAGTGCGGTATTGCCGTGCCGAATTGGGTATGCTCGACGGACCTGACCACCAACTGGTCGCCATAAAAACAGTGAAACCATGAGCGAAGCGGGCCGGGCAGGCCCCTCACAAGGACAAGAATGCAACGTATCAAGTGCCGCGTAGAGGAACTGCGCGAATATGTCGACACCATCTGGCACGTGGCGCTGGCGCCGCAGCAGGAGGTGAGCTTCAAGCCGGGCCAGTATCTGCTGGTGGTGATGAGCGATTCGGACAAGCGCCCCTTCTCCATCGCCAACTCGCCGACCCGCTCCGGCGTGCTGGAGCTGCAGATCGGTGCCACTCCCGAGAATGCCTATGCCGGTCAGGTGCTGGCCCGCATGCGCGAGCAGGGAGAGATCGAGGTCGAGCTGGCCGCCGGCAAGGCGTTCCTGCGCGACGAATCCCCCCGACCGCTGATCCTGATGGCGGGAGGCACCGGCTTCTCCTATGCCCGCGCCATCCTGGAATACCTGATCGGCAGCGGCAGCAAGCGTCCGGTGTTCCTCTACTGGGGGGTACGCCAGGCGCACTGGCTCTACGAGCTGGAGCAGATGCAGCAGTGGGAGCGCGACTACGCGCCGCTGACCTTCATTCCCGTGGTGCAGGAGCCCGAGAGCGACTGGACCGGCAGGACCGGGCTGGTGCACAAGGCCATCATGGATGACTTCGTCAGCCTGCATGACTACGACATCTATGTGGCGGGCCGCTTCGAGATGGCCGGTGCCGCGCGGGAAGAGTTCAAGGTGCTGGGCGCCGAGCCCGAGCGCATCTTCGGCGATGCCTACGAGTTTATCTGACCACGGCCAACCGCAGAGCGTCGATCTGCCCCCTTATCGTCTTGCGAGAGAAGGGGGGATGAGAAACTCGTTGTCCCCATAAAAACGACAAACCCCAGCCTGGCTGGGGTTTGTGCTATCTACGGCGGGTCACGCCGGATCATTCGCCCTTGGCAGCAAGCTGCTGCTCGAGCTGGGCCAGCTTGGTCTCGAGGGCGGTCAGCTTCTCCCGGGTGCGCAGCAGCACCTTGGTCTGCACGTCGAACTCCTCGCGGCTCACCAGATCCAGCTTGTTGAGCTGAGCCTGCAAGACCTGACGGGTCTTTTTCTCCACCTCTTCACCCATGCTGCGAATGCCGGGGGGCAGGGCGTTGTGTATCTGTTTGGCGATCTCTTCCAGTTTTTTCGGGTCGATCATGGGGGTCTCCTTAAGCAATGGCGCCATTCTACCGACAAATCGTCCCCTTTGCCGAGATCGGGGCGGCTTTTTGCGCCATGGATCCCATCGGGCTCTGGTCGGGTCTGGTTGATGTACCCTGGCTGCTACCCTGTGGCACCGGGAATCAATTCCAATTCCTTGATGGTGTACACAAAAAAATCAGATCAGATGACTGACCAGAGGCTTATTAATTGTTGCGTTGCTGTTAATATGATTCGGTCGGGTTTGAACCCTACCCCGTCAGGCTCATCATGGATAACAACATAAAAGAGATAAGGATATGAAGAAAAAGCTAATTTACGCGGCCGTCGTCAGTGCGCTGCTGAGCGGTTGTGGTGGCAGTGACGACAACACAGGCGATACCTCAAGCTATCTCGATTATCTGCTGAGCGGCTCCAATGCAGTCCGACCCAGCGCCCTGGCAGCCCGTGCGACCGACGGTACCCTGAAATTCTCCACGGAAACGGCGGATCTCTCCAACCCGGTGTCCGCCCTCTCCACCTTGGATGGCTGGTCGACTACCCAGGCGATCCAGATAGTGCCGGTGACGGCCTCCGGCATCCAGGTCAAGGCGCCGGCCGCTGCTGAATTCGCAGCCTCCGTGGCCCCCCTCTACCTGATGGAGCTGGAGTTTGACAGTGCGGCCCTGCGTCCGAGCGGCGTGAAAAAGGTGCTGACCTACGGGGTGGACTTCGTGGTGGCCGAGACGACCGGGAAGCTGAATCTGGTGCCGCTCAAGCCGCTCAACCCCTCTTCCTACTACATGATAGTGGCGACCGATACCCTCAAAGACAGCACGGGTGCCCCCCTGCGACCGGGTAGCGACTACAGCAACTACAAGACCAGCACCGGCAGCAACGCCCAGGAGCAGACCATCAGCGGCCTGATTGCGCTGCAGGAAGGGCTGTTCAAGGCTGCCACCGGCATCACTAGCGACCACGTGATCTTCTCCGACTGGTTCGGTACCCAGTCCGGCGCCGACGTGCTGGTGGCGGTGAAAGGGGCGGCCGCATCCGTGCTCAAGAGCCCGACCCTGGACGCTGCCGCCCTGTGGAAGCAGGACGCCTTGGGCAATACCAGCCTGCCTGGCACCTATACCCTGTCGGTGAGCGGCGGCAGCCCCTTCCTGACCCAGCTGGACGCCGAGAACTTCCTGCCCCAGGAGCAGAAGGATGCGATTGCCGCCGCTTTTGGTGACGGCACTCCACTCCACAATCTGGCCTTGGGTACCACCGTCTACAGCGGCACCGTCAAGCTGCCCTACTTCCTCTCCTCCCCGACCACCGCCGGCTCCTGGGACAAGGCGAAGACCCAGTCCTGGCACGGTGCCATCCCCAGCCTCTACGCCATCGCGAACGCCCTGAAGGCCCAGGATGCCGAAGTGATCGGCGGCCTGGTGGGGGCGGGTGTGGATCCGGCCCTGCTGGGCGAACTCATCGCCGATCCGAGCCGTCAGGCCGAGCTGCTGGCGGAGGCGAGCAAGTTGATCGGGGTGACCCTCACCTCCGGCGGCAAGGCGCTGGATCCCGAGATGAATATCGGGCGCTTCAACCCGCTGCCGGCATTGGAAGAGGTGCAGTCCGTCCCGATGCGGATCTTCGCCGCCGCACCGCTGGCGAACATCACCGACGTGATCATCTATCAGCACGGCGTCACCTCGGTGAAGGAGAACGCCTACGCCCTGGCCCTTGGCCAGATTGGTGCCGGTGCCCAGGCGAGCAAGAACGTGGCCGTGGTGGTGATCGATCATCCGTTGCACGGTGAACGCGGCTTCGCCCTGACCGGCAGCATGGACTCGGTGACCACCTCCGACAACCCGACCCCCTACCTGAACCTGAGCTACCTGACCGTGGCCCGCGACAACCTGAAACAGAGCGTGGCGGATCTGCTGGGCCTGCGTCTGGCGGTGGGGCTGGCCAATGCCAAGGGGGCTATCGGCACCGCTGGCAGCCTCAAGGTACACTTCCTGGGTCACTCTCTGGGTGCCATCGCGGGGGCCAACCTGCTGGCGGTGGCCAACCAGTCTGTTGGCAACCCGACGGCAGACGCCCTGTTCAAGTTCGACACTGGCGGCCTGGCCATGCCGGGTGGCGGCATAGCGCCGCTGTTGCTGAACTCGCCGACCTTCGGCCCGACCATCCAGATGAGCGTGCTGACCGCTGGCAGTGCGGCCCTGAAGGCAGCCTTCACCGCCTACGCCCCGAACTGCAAGACGGCGGTGCCGACCTGCTTCGTCAACGAGTTCCTGCCGAGCCAGGATGCGGCCACCCAGGCCACGGCGGCCAGCACCCTGCAGAGCTACAGCTTCGCGGCGCAGTCGGTGCTGGATTCGGCAGACCCCATCAACCTGGGGAGCGGCATCGCGGCGGACTTCCCGCTGTTTGCCACCGAAATCGTCGGCGACGGCGCCCTGAGCCTGTCGGATCGAGTGATCCCGAACAGCATCGCCACCGCCCCGCTGGGTGGCACCGAGCCGCTGTTCAAGGTCCTGGCCCTGCAACCGCTGACCGCCACCGGCGCCGCCAACCACAGAGCGGCCCGCTTCGTGGCCGGGGGGCACAGCTCGCTGCTGGCACCTGACGAGAACTTCGATCCGACCGGCGCCGTCACCACCGAGATGCAGACCCAGTTCGGCAGCTTCTTCGCAAGCGGCGGTACCGCGGTCAAGGTGACCGACGGCAGCCTGCTCAAGCAGTAAGCCGGCCGACCAATAAAAACGCCGCCCCTTGGGGCGGCGTTTTTTTATGGCAAATCGGCTCAGGCTGGCCTGTGGTGCCTGTCCAGCCAGCCTTGGGCAAGGCCGACCAGCAGACCCGCCAGGTGAGCCATGTTGGCTGTGGGGGTGCCGAGCATGTCCAGGAAGCCGAGCACCAGCCAGACCAGCATGAAGCCCATCAGGGCTGGCGGCATGGCGAGGCCGCAATCCGGTTGAAGCCTGGTTCGCAGCCAGCTGTAGCCGAGCAGGGCATAGACCACCCCGGAGAGGCCGCCAAAGCGCGGGCCGCTGACAAAGAACTCGGCGATATTGGGCAGGGCAGCCCCGACGATGAGCAGTATGAACAGCTTGCCGCTGCCGAGGCGCTGCTCTATCTGGCCACCGAGATACCACCACAACAACAGGTTGAACACCAGGTGCAGCACCGAGAAGTGGATGAAGGCCGGGGTGACGTAGCGCCAGGCCTGCCAGTCGGTGAACTGGGCCAGGGTGGGGTGGAAGGCGAGCTCGTCGAAGATGGGCAGGCCGATGGCATCCAGAGCGTAGATGGCCAGGCAGGCGATGATGACCACCAGGGTCAGAGGGCCCGCCTGGTGGAGGAAGTCGGTGACCGGATCCGTCATCCCCTTGCTGTAGTCGATCCGGGCATCGGCATGGCCGGATTGCCAGGAGGCCTCCATGTAGCGGGGATGATTGGGTTCGCTCAGGAAGCGTTTGACCTCCTGCTGGGCCTGGGCGAGGCGCTGTTCGTCTGCCAGCCAGACCGAGACGCCAAGCTCTGACTGGGTCAGCTCGCACGGAATGCCCAGGGTAGCGAGATAATCCACCAGCGCCTGGGCCATGCGGGCGTCACCCAGCACCAGCAGCTGGATCATGCCGGTTGAGGAGGAGCGACCCGCCTCTGTCATGCGTCCCCCGCCTGGATGGGGAACTCGCTGCGCCAGGCCTCGAAACCGCCATCCAGGCTATAGACCTCGTCATAGCCTTGTTGCAGCAGGTACTGGGCCGCCCCCTGGCTGCTGTTGCCGTGATAGCACATCACGATGACAGGGGTATCGAAGTCCACCTCGTTCATAAAGCGAACCAGGGTGCCGTTGGTAAGGTGGAAGGCGCCGACTGCGTGGGCCGTCTCGAAGGATTGGGGATCGCGAATGTCCACGAGACGGGCTTCGCCTGCGCTCAGCTTCTGGTGGGCATCATGGGCGCTGATATGGGCAAACTGGTCCATTGAGATGTCCTGAAAATGGAGGGTTGAAGGGCAGTTTACCGCAAGCGGCGGTTTGCGCTAAGTGTGCAATGGGGGCGGCATCCAGGGGATCGCAATTTTCTTCAATATCGGGCCGCCCGGGCCGGGTAGGCTCGGACTTCCCTCAATTGAACGAGCATCATCCATGGAATTCAGTCTGCTGTTATCCATGGCCGGGTTTGCCCTGGCCATGTCCATCTCCCCGGGGCCGGTCAATCTGGTCGCCCTTGGCACCGGCGCCCGGTACGGTTTCACGGCCAGCCTGAGCCACGTGGTGGGGGCCATTCACTGGGGCGGCGTGCTCTTTCTCGGCTGGATGGCCTGGCAGTTGCTGGTGGACAGCGGCGAGGTGAAGGAAGTAGAGGGTGTGCCCCCCGCTTTCTGGTACGGGGCCTTGATGCAGTGGCTCAATCCCAAGGCCTGGCTCGCCGCCAGCATGGGGATGGGAGCCTATGGGATCGCGGGCGGCATGAGCCAGATCGCCCTCTTTACCGGCATCTATCTGTTGATCTGCCTCGGCTCCATCGCCTGCTGGGCCTATGCGGGCAGCCGATTGCAGGGGTGGCTGGTCTCTCCTCGCCGATTGCGCTGGTTCAATCGGGCCATGGCGCTCTTGCTGCTGCTCAGCGCCGCCTATCTGGTGCGCTCGTCCTGAGGGACGAGCTGCGCTTTGTACTGGCCCGGGGTGGCGGCCACCCGGCGTTTGAACTGGCGCTGGAAGTGGGCCTGATCGGCAAAACCGCTGGCAAGGGCCACTTCCGCCAGGGGCTGCCCCTGGCGCAGCAGGGTGCGGGCGTGGCGAATGCGCTGATCGAGCAGGTAGGCGTGGGGCGTCATGCCGTAGTGGCGGCTGAAGGCGCGCACGAAGTGGGAAGGGGTAAGCCCGGCCACCGCACTCAGCTGTGCCAGGGTGAGGGCGCAGGCACTCTCGTCCTGCATCAGCTCGGCGGCTCGCTGCAGGTGCCGGGGAGGGCGGTCATCCCACTTGGCCGGGGTGAGCCTGGCCAGAAGCTGGCGGCTGAAGAGGTGGCAGGCCACTTCGCGAGCCAGGGGATCCGGCTCCTCCACCAGTTGCCGATGAAGCCGGCAGAGCCCCTGGTAGAGCAGGGGATCCCGGCTTGCGGTCATGTCGAAGGGGCGAAACGCGTTGCCGAGCCCGGCCTCCTCCTGCTGGCGCTGCAACCAGAGGTTGTCGATGTAGAACATCAGATAGGACCAGGGCTGGTCCGCGACGGGATTGCAGGCGTGCACCTCTTCCGGGTTCATCAACACCAGGCTGCCGCGGCCGACCTCTTGCAGGCTGCGCTGGTTGAGGTAGTGGCTGTGGCCGCCGGTGATGGCGCCGATGGAGAAGTGGGGGTGGCTGTGCTTGTCATAGCAGACGCGCCGGCCATCCTGCACCGCCCGCGCCTCGATGAAGGGCAGGGCGGGATCGTGCCAGAAGTGGTGCTGATCCTGCGTCGCCCGCGCACGGCTCACGATGTGCTCCTCGGCGGGGGGCTGTTCCCCTGCCTGGCTCGGGGAGCGCGGCAGGGGAAGGGTGACGATGGTTGCTGCATCCTCAGCCGCCGAGATAGGCCTGGCGGACGGCGGGGTTGGCCAGCAGGGCCTCTCCCGTGTCTTGCAGCACCACCCGGCCGTTCTCCAGCACATAGCCGCGATCCGCCAGCTTGAGCGCCTGGTTCGCGTTCTGCTCCACCAGGAAGATGGTCATCCCCTTCTGGCGCAGTTGCTCTATGGTGTCGAAGATCTGCTGGATGACGATGGGCGCGAGTCCCAGGGAGGGTTCATCCAGCAGCAGCAGGCGCGGCTTGCTCATCAGGGCGCGGCCGATGGCCAGCATCTGCTGCTCGCCGCCGGACATGGTGCCTGCCCGCTGCTCCAGCCGCTCGTGCAGGCGGGGGAACAGGGTAAAAATCTGATCCAGCAGGCCGCGCTGCTCCGCCTTGTCGACGAAGAAGGCCCCCATCAGCAGGTTCTCCTCCACTGTGAGGCGGGCGAAGATGCGGCGCCCCTCCGGCACCACGGCGATGTCCTTGCGCATGATGCGGGCGGTGGTGAGAGAGTCTATCTGCTCCCCCTCGAACCAGATGGAGCCGCTGCTGGGCTTGGGCTCGCCACACAGGGTCATCAGCAGAGTGGTCTTGCCGGCGCCGTTGGCGCCGATCAGGGTGACGATTTCCCCCTCTTTCACCTCGACGCTGACGTCGTGCAGCGCCTGAATTTTGCCGTAGTGGGTCGATACGTTGCGAAGTTCTAACATCTTTTTGTCCTTACGACTCGCCCAGATAGGCCTTGATCACCGCCGGATTGCTGCGGATTTCGTCCGGTTTGCCGTGGGCCAGCGGGGTGCCCTGGTTGACCACGAAGATGCGGTTGGAGATCTCCATCACCAGCTTCATGTCGTGCTCGATCAGCAGCACCGAGACCCCGAACTCGTCCCTCAGGTTGGAGATGAGCTCGTTGAGCTCGTCGGTTTCCTTGGGGTTGAGGCCTGCGGCCGGTTCATCGAGCATCAGCAGTTCGGGCCGGGTCGCCATGCAGCGGGCGATCTCGAGGCGGCGCTGCTGGCCGTAAGCCAGGTTGCCCGCGGCGCGGTTGGCGAGATCCTTGAGGCCCACCTTTTCCAGCCAGAAGGCGGACTGCTCCAGCCCCTCTTTCTCGGCACGGCGAAAGGAGGGGGTCTTGAACAGGCCGGCGATGAAGCCGGTATTGAGATGCCTGTGCTGGGCCACCAGCAGGTTTTCCACCGCCGTCATCTCCTTGAACAGGCGCACGTGCTGGAAAGTCCGCACTATGCCCTTGCGGGCGATGAGGTGGCCGGGCAACCCCTGGATCTCCTCACCCTTGTAGCGAATGACACCGCCACTCGGGCGATAGAAGCCGGTCAGGCAGTTGAAGATGGTGGTCTTGCCCGCCCCGTTGGGGCCGATGATGGAGATCACCTCCCCCTTTTCCACATCCAGCTTGACGCCGTTGACTGCGAGCAGGCCGCCAAAGCGCATCGACAGATCTGAGACATCCAACAATGGTTGATTGTTGCTCATTTACGCAGCTCCATATGGGGTCGACTCATGGGCAGGAGTCCCTGCGGCCGCCAGATCATCATGAATACCATCAAGAGACCGAACATCAGCATGCGATATTCGTTGAACTCGCGGGCGAGCTCCGGCAGCACCGTCATCACGATGGCCGCCAGCACCACCCCGATCTGGGATCCCATGCCCCCCAGCACCACAATCGCAAGGACGATGGCCGACTCGATGAAGACGAAGGATTCCGGGCTGATGAAGCCCTGGCGCGAGGCGAAGAAGCTGCCGGCAAAGCCCGCGAAGCAGGCGCCTATGGTGAAGGCGGTCAGCTTGATGATGGTGGGGTTGAGCCCCAGGGACTTGCAGGCGATCTCGTCTTCCCGCAGCGCCTCCCAGGCACGGCCGAGCGGCATGCGCAGCAGGCGGTTGATGACGAACAGGGTCGCCACTACCAGCACCAGGGCCATCAGGTAGAGGAAGATCACCTTGTGGTTGGCGTTGTAGGCGATGCCGAAGAAGTCGTGGAAGGTGCCAAAGCCCCCATCCTTGACGGTGCGGTTGAACTCGAGCCCCCCCAGGGTCGGTTTCGGAATGCCGGAGATCCCGTTCGGACCGCCGGTCAGGGTGGTCATGTTGTTGAGCAGGATGCGGATGATCTCGCCAAAGCCCAGGGTGACGATGGCCAGGTAGTCCCCCCGCAGCCGCAGCACCGGGAACCCGAGCAGGAAGCCGAAGGTGGCCGCCAGCAGACCGGCGATGGGCAGACACTCCCAGAAGCTCAGACCGAAGTAGGTGTTGAGCAGGGCGTAGCTGTAGGCGCCGACCGCATAGAAGCCGACATAGCCGAGGTCGAGCAGACCGGCGAGGCCCACCACCACGTTCAGTCCCAGCCCCAGCATGATGTAAATCAGGGTGAGGGTGGCCAGATCGATGGCGCCGCGAGAGGCCATGAAGGGCCAGCTCACCGCAAACAGCAGCACCAGCACGGCGGTGAGGTTATAGAGCTTGGGGGCCTCTTCGGGGCTTGGCAGCACCAGCTTGGTGAAGCCGACGGAGAAGCCGCTGATGGAGGCCTGGAACAGCCGGCTTATCTGGCCGCGCAGCATCTGGAACCAGAAGACGATGGTGGCGCCCCCCAGCAGCCAGGCCAGCGATACATCGAGGCGGCTGACCACCAGCAGGCGGGAGCCATCGGTCTCCAGCTTGAAGCCGAGCAGCCAGAAGGAGAGCACCAGCAGCACCAGGCTGGCGATGCAGGCATGGATAAATTGACGTTTCATCAGACTTTCTCCACTTCCGGACGGCCGAGAATGCCAGTGATGGTCATGAACAGCAGCACGAGGGCATGCATAGATTGGTTTTTCATACCTTCTCGACCTCCGGACGACCCAGGATGCCGGTGGGCATGAAGAGCAACACGAAGATGAGCAGGGCGAACGCCATCACATCCTTGTACTCGGTGCTGAGATAGCCCGCGGTGAGCGCTTCCACCACGCCGAGCAGCAGGCCGCCCAGTACGGCACCGGGAATGCTGCCGATGCCGCCCAATACCGCGGCGGTGAAGGCCTTCAAGCCTGCCATGAAGCCGAGATAGGGGTTGATGACACCGTAGTACATGCCGAGCAGCACCCCCGCGACGGCGGCCAGGGCGGCCCCCAGCACGAAGGTGATGGAGATGACCACGTGGGTGTCTATCCCCAGCAGGTTGGCCATCTTGATGTCTTCGGAACAGGCACGGCAGGCACGCCCCATGCGGGAGCGGCCGATGAACTGGGTCAACGCCAGCATGGTGACGAAGGTCACCACGAAGATGATGAGCTGCATGTAGGAGAGGCTGGCCTGGAAGCCATCCTCGCCGCCGAGGGTCCAGCCCCCGGAGATCAGAGTGGGCATGGCGATGTCACGCGAGCCCTGGGCCATCCGCATCATGTTCTGCAGGAAGATCGACATGCCGATGGCGGAGATGAGGGGGATCAGGCGGTTGCCGCCCCGCAGCGGACGATAGGCCACCCGCTCTATGGACCAGCCATAGCTGCCGGTGATGATGATGCTGACCAGGAAGGCGCCCCCCAGCAGCAGCACGGTGCTGTCGATGCCCATCATCATGAGCCCGGCCATCACCATGAAGGCGACATAGGAGCCGATCATGTAGACCTCGCCGTGGGCGAAGTTGATCATGCCGATGATGCCGTAGACCATGGTGTAGCCGATGGCGATCAACGCATAGGTGCTGCCTATGGTCAATCCGTTCAGCAACTGCTGAACCAGATAAAGAAGGTGTTCGGACATACCGCGTTCCCTGTGTACTTGCCCGCAAAGAAAGGAGGGGTGACTCACGTCACCCCGACCGGCAGATTATTTGAGTTGAGTGGAGGTACCGTCGGCGTGCCACTGGAACACACCGAATTCGAAGCCTTTCAGGTCACCGTTCGGTGCCCAGGTCAGGGGGCCCATCACGGTGTCGATCGGTGCGGCCTTGATGGCGGCAGCGACGGCAGCCGGATCATCCTCGCCCGCCTTGGCGATACCGGCCGCCAGGGCCTGCATGGCGGCATAGGTGGTCCAGACGAACGGACCGGAGGAGTCCTGACCCTTGGCCTTGAACGCTGCAACGATGGGGGCGTTGGCCGGCACCAGGTCATATTTGTTCGGCAGGGTCACCAGCAGGCCTTCGGAAGCCGGGCCGCCGATGGCGGAGATGTCCTTGTTGCCCACCCCTTCCGGACCCATGAACTTGGCCTTCAGACCCTTTTCGCCAGCCTGGCGCAGGATCAGACCCAGCTCCGGGTGGTAGCCGCCGTAGTAGACGAAGTCGACGTTCTCTTTTTGCAGCTTGGCGATCAGGGCGGAGAAGTCCTTGTCGCCGGCGGTGATGCCCTCATAGGCAACGACCTTGACGCCTGCCTTGTCCAGCGCGGCTTTCACGCTGGAGGCGATGCCTTCGCCGTACTGTTTCTTGTCGTGGATGACGGCCACGCGCTGGGGTTTGACCTGCTCGATGATGTACTTGGCGGCGGTCGGGCCCTGGTCGCTGTCCAGGCCGATGGTACGCAGCACCATCTGGTAGCCACGCTCGGTGATCTTGGGGTTGGTGGAGGCGGGGGTGACCATCAGGACCCCTTCATCTTCATAGATGTCGGAGGCGGGCAGGGTGTTGTCGGAGCAGAGGTGGCCGACCACGAACTTGACGCCGTCGTTGATCACCTTGTTGGCGATGGCCACGGCCTGCTTGGGATCGCAGGCGTCGTCATAGATGACGGCTTCGATCTGCTTGCCCTTGATGCCGCCCGCCTTGTTGATCTGCTCGACCGCCATCTTGCCGCCGGTGAACTGCATGTCACCGTACTGGGCGACCGGGCCGGTCAGGGGGCCGGCGATGCCGATCTTGATGGTATCGGCCGCATTGGCCATGGAAACTGATCCAAACAGAGCCAAAGAAACCGCTGCTCTGACTGCCATTTTGCTGAAGTTATGCATTGATTCGTCCCTTAATCAGTGAATTGTTTCATTTTATGCACGTCATTCCGAGCCTGTGTCCCGCCAGCCCGGCGATAGATAAGGTTCTATCATTCCTCGCCGGGCAATAACAAGATGTTAAAGATACTAACCGGAGCAGGCGCGAGAGGGGTTTTGTGAAACTAACGCGCAGTTTATTGCTATTTATCGGAGTTTAATGTTGCTGTGATGGTGCAACATACAGATAACAAATTGTCATGGTGACAATTTCCAGAGTAAAAAACTGACGATATTTCATTCTGCGTCCGCTCTCATTTTGACCAAAATCCGTTTGCGCAAAAAGAAATGACCGCATAGATTAGCCAGCATTGATAATTCACTGGCAGCGCCCGTTAAAACCAAGCCTTTATTCGGGAAATCTGCTACTGTTCCGCCTTTGTTATTCAGGAGACAGAGATGGCAACTATCAAGGATGTCGCCTCGCGCGCAGGCGTATCCATCTCCACCGTCTCACATGTACTCAATCACACCCGTCGGGTCAGCGAAGACGCAACCCAGAAAGTGCTTGAGGCGGTGGCAGAGCTTAACTACGCGCCCAACTCGGTGGCGCGCAGTCTCAAGATCAATTCGACCAAGACCATCGGCATGCTGGTGACCACCAGTGCCAACCCCTTCTTCGCGGAAGTGGTACAGGGGGTGGAAGCCTACTGCTTCGAGCAGGGTTACAGCCTGATCCTGTGCAACACCGAGAACCAGCCGCCCCGCCAGCAGCACTATCTGCGCATGCTGATGGAGAAGCGGGTGGACGGTCTGCTGGTGCTGGGGACCGATATCGACACCCAGTTCAGGGACATGCTGCGTATCCACAAGAAGGTGCCGCAGGTGGTGCTGGACTGGGGCAACGAGTGCGATTTCGCCAACGTGATCAACGACAACGCCCGCATCGGCGCGCGGCTGGCCATGCGCCATCTGCTGGAGCAGGGCCATACCAACATCGTCTGCATCACCGGCCATCTCGCCAAGCCGACCACCCAGCAGCGACTGGACGGGGTGCGCGATGCCCTGGCTGAACAGGGGATGACCCTGAAAGAAGAGCAGATCTTCGAAGGGGACTACGAGAGCCAGAGCGGCTTCGATGCCATGCAGCGCATCCTGGCCCTCACCCCTCGCCCGACCGCGGTCTTTGCCTTCGACGATCCCATGGCCATCGGTGCCATCTGCGCCGCCTGGGAGGCCGGGGTCAAGGTGCCGGACGATATCTCCATGATCGGCTATGACGACGTGGAGATGGCGCGCTTCTCCAGCCCGCCGCTCACCACCATCCGCCACCCCAAGGCCGAGCTCGGTCTGCTGGCGGTGCAGCAACTGGTGAGCCGGATCCGCAACAAGGAACTGGAAGTGGAGTCCATGACGGTGCAGCCCGAGCTCATCGTCCGCCGCTCGGTCAAGTCCCTGCGCTGACGGCGCCACGGGTGCCATGAACACGAAACCCCCTCGCCAGCGAGGGGGTTTCTGTTTTTGGGCGCCTCTCGTCTCTGGGAGCGTTACTCCTTGAGGCCGAGCCGCCTGGCGAGGCGGTGCAGGTTGCCGCCGTCCAGATCCAGCGCGCGGGCGGTGGCGGCCCAGTTGCCGTCATGGGCGGCCAGGGTCTGCTCGATGAGCTGGCGCTGGAACAGATCGGTGGCGGCGCGCAGGCCCAGATCCGTGACGGCCGGGGGTGGGCTGACCACGTCGGCGGGCAGGGATGAGCCCGTCGTCCCCAGGTTGAAGTGGTGGGGTTCCAGGGTCGGCGAGGGGCTGCCCTGTTCGGCCCGCGCCAGCACGGCGGCGCGGTGGATGGCGTGCTCCAGCTCGCGCACGTTGCCGGGCCAGTCGTGGCGCTCGAGCAGTTGCAGCGCCTGTGGCTGGATGCGCAGCCGCTCCAGCCCCAGGCTGAGCCGGCAGCGCTCGCAAAAGTAACCGGCCAGCAGGGGGATGTCGCCTGGGCGTTCCCGCAGCGCCGGGGCCTGGATCGGGAACACGCTCAGCCGGTGGTAGAGATCGGCCCGGAACTGCCCCTCGACCACCGCCTGCTTCAGATCCCGGTTGGTTGCCGCCAGGATGCGCACGTTCACCTTGAGGGGGGTGTCGTCGCCGATCCTCTGCAGATCGCCGTATTGCAGCACCCGCAGCAGCTTGGCCTGCAGCGCCAGGGACAGCTCCCCTATCTCGTCGAGAAACAATGTGCCCTTGTCCGCCAGCTCGAACTTGCCCGCCCGGTTGTGGATGGCGCCGGTGAAGGCCCCCTTCACGTGGCCGAACAGCTCGCTCTCGGCCACGGATTCCGGCAGGGCGGCGCAGTTGAGGTAGACCAGGGGGGCATGGGCGCGGGGCGAGCCGCCATGCACCGCCTTGGCGATCAGCTCCTTGCCCACACCCGTTTCCCCCAAAATCAGCACGTTCAGCTCCGAGCTGGCCACCACGTCTATCTCGTGGCGCAGCCGGGCCATGGCGGGGGAGTGCCCTACCATCTCTGGCTGCTCGGGGCCGGGCCGGGTGCCGGGGACCAGGGGCTCGCTGCTTTGGCGGGCGAGCCGCTCCAGCAGCAGCGCGTTGTCGAGGGCGGCGGCGGCCAGGGCCCCCACCAGACGCAGCTCCTCGTCGCTGATGCCGTCGAACTGGGTCGGGTTCATGCCGTCTATGGTCAGGGCGCCGATCAGCGCCTGATCCGAGAAGAGCGGCAGGCCGACACAGGCGTGCACCTTGAAGTCGTCGTGATCCGGCAGCAGGCCGTCATAGGGGTCGGGCAGGGCGCTGTCAGCAGGGAAGCGCACCACATCCCCGGCGCGGGCGATGGCCTCGAGGCGCGGGTGATCCTTGAGGGCGAAGCGGCGCCCCAGCACGTCCTGCATCAGGCCGTCGATGGCCAGCGGGATGAACTGGCCCCCCTCGTAGCGCAGCAGGGCCGAGGCATCCGAGTTCAGCAGGCTGCGCACGCTCTGGATCAGGCGGTGGAAGCGGTCCTGATGGGAGATGCCGAGTTGCAGGTCGAGGGCGATGCGCGCCAGGCTGTCGGTCGAGATCACGATGATTGTCCAAATGACAGTGTGTTTGTGATTTTGACTATAAAGAGAGGCTGTCTAAATGACAATGATAGATATGTGTACTCATTAAAAACAACAAGTTACATATTGGCACGTCCGCTGCAATAGCTAGTTCAGTTGAACATCCACTATTGCATTCGAGGAACTGCCTGATGAGCATTCACGTCAAGAACAACATCCACTGGGTCGGCCAACGGGACTGGGAGGTACGCGACTTCCACGGCACCGAGTACAAGACCCACAAGGGCACCAGCTACAACAGCTACCTCATCCGCGAAGGGAAGAATGTGCTGATCGATACCGTCGATCACAAGTTCAGCCGGGAGTTCGTGCAGAACCTGGCGGCCGAGATCGATCTCGCCGCCATCGACTATGTGGTGATCAACCACGCCGAGGAGGATCACGCCGGCGCCCTGACCGAGCTGATGGCCCGCATTCCCGGCACCCCCATCTACTGCACCCACAACGCCATCGACTCCATCACCGGCCATCATCACCACCCGGAGTGGAACTTCCACCCGGTCAAGACAGGGGACAGCCTGGACATCGGCAACGGCAAGCAGCTGGTGTTCATCGAGACCCCCATGCTGCACTGGCCCGACAGCATGATGACCTACATGACCGAGGATGCGGTGCTGTTCTCCAACGACGCCTTCGGCCAGCACTACTGCGACGAGCACCTGTTCAACGACGAGGTGGATCAGACCGAGCTGATGGAGCAGTGCCAGCGCTACTACGCCAACATCCTCACCCCCTTCAGCCCCCTGGTGACCGCCAAGATCAAGGAAGTGCTGGGCTTCAACCTGCCGGTGAGCATGGTGGCCACCTCCCACGGCATCGTCTGGCGCGAAGATCCCACCCAGATCATCCTGAAATACCTGGAGTGGGCCGACCACTATCAGGAAGACCGCATCACCCTCTTCTACGACTCCATGTCCAACAACACCCGCATGATGGCGGACGCCATCGCCCAGGGCATCCACGAGGTGGACCCCGGTGTGGCGGTGAAGATCTACAACGTGGCCCGCCACGACAAGAACGAGATCCTGACCCAGGTGTTCCGCTCCAAGGGGATACTGGTGGGTTCCTCCACCATGAACAACGTCATGATGCCCAAGGTGGCGGGCATGCTCGAAGAGATCACCGGCCTGCGCTTCCGTAACAAGCGCGCCTCGGCCTTCGGCAGCTACGGCTGGACAGGTGGTGCGGTGGACCGGATCCAGACCCGATTGATGGATGCAGGCTTTGACATCAGCCTCTCCCTCAAGGCCAAGTGGCGGCCGGATGGCTCGGCGCTGGCGGAATGCCGCGAACACGGCCGCCAGCTCGCCCGTCAGTGGGCGTTGCACCCGCTGGACGCACCCCGCCCGATCACCACAACCCAGACAACCGTGACGCCCGTCCCCGCGATGCCTGCTGTTGAGCCGCAAGCCGCAGCGGCCGCCGCCGAATGGGATGACGACCAGGCCATGCTCTGCACGGTCTGCCAGTGGGTCTATGACCCGGCCCAGGGCGAGCCGGATCAGCTGGTGGCGCCGGGCACCCCCTGGGCCCAGGTGCCGGACAGTTTCCTCTGCCCCGGCTGCGGCATCGGCAAGGAGGTATTTGAACCCTGCGCCGTGGAGGCTTGCGTATGAGTGCCATCCCCCAGCGCGACGAGATAGTGGTGATCGGCAGCGGCTTCGCTGCCCAGCAGCTGGTCAAGAGCCTGCGCAAGCTTAACGCCGAGCAGCCCATCCGCCTCATCACCGCCGACAGCGGCGACGAGTACAACAAGCCGGACTTGAGCCATGTGGTGAGCCGGGGCTGCGCCGCCGCAGCCATGACCCGTCTTAGCGGCAGCGACTTTGCCGAGCAGCAGCGCATCGCGCTGCTGCCCCACAGCCCGGTGCTCGGCATCGATCCAGCCCGGCGGTTGGTGCTGACCGAGCAGGGGGAATTCCCCTACGGCAAGCTGGTGCTGGCCACCGGGGCGAGCGCGGTGCGCCCCGATCTGCCGGGCAGCGAACACCTGGTCACCCTCAACAGCCAGCAGGAGTACGCCGCCACCGAGGCGCAACTGCGCCAGGCCCGCCGCATCCTGGTGCTGGGGGCCGGCCTTATCGGCTGCGAGCTGGCGATGGACATGGCGAGCGATGGCCGCGAGGTCACCCTGCTGGATCTGGCCGATAGCCCGCTCAGCGCCCTGCTGCCCGCCACCCTGACCCAGCCACTGCAACAGGCGCTGCGCAGCCAGGGGGTCAGTCTGCAGTTCGGGACGGGTCTCGCCAGGGTGGATGCCCAGCCGGGGGATGGCTGGCGCGTCACCCTGACCGACGGGCGCGTCAGTGCGCAGGATCTGGTGATCGCCGCCATCGGCCTGCGGCCGAATCTGACCCTGGCCCGCGGGGCCGGGCTGGAGGTGGATCGCGGCATCCTGGTCGATGATCGGCTGCAGACTAGCGATCCCCATATCTTCGCGCTGGGGGATTGCGTGCAGTGGCAAGGTCAGCTGCTCCCCTTCCTGCAACCCATCGTGCTGGGCGCCAATGCGCTGGCGCGTACCCTGCTCGGCACACCGACCCCGCTGACCCTGCCCCCCATGCTGGTGAAGGTGAAGACGCCGCGCTACCCGCTGCAACTGGCTGGCCGCACCCGGGGCGAGGATCTCGCCTGGCAGTGCCGCTGGAACAGCCACGGCATGGTGGCCGAGGCGCGCGACCAAGCCGGCGAGTTGTGCGGCTTCGTGGTGGGGGGTGACCAGATGAGCGCCGCCTTCCCGCTGCTGCGTCAGCTGCCCCGTTAACCCCTTTCATTGCACCGGCCGGGTCGACCCGGCCACACGAGGAGAACCGATATGGCCATGCAACTGATCCCGTCTCACTGGGTGGTGCGCCGTTCCACTCCCTTCTTTACCCGCGAGAATGTGCCCCAGGCCCTGCTCACCCACCACAACACCGCGGCCGGGGTGTTCGGCCAACTCTGCGTGATGGAGGGCACAGTCACCTATCACGGCTTTGCCGACGAACAGGCCGAGGAGCCCGAGGTGAGCCTGGTGATCCGGGCCGGGGAGTTTGCCACCAGCCCGCCCCAGTACTGGCACAGGGTTGAGCTGTCGGAGGATGCCCGCTTCAACATCCACTTCTGGGCCGAGCAGGCCGAATCCGACCAGCCGCTGTTCCACAGCCGCAAATAACGGGGTTTAAGGCTGAGGGGGCGGAGCGGGCAAATGCCCCCTCTGCCCATGCAGATCAAAATCATCAACTCAGATGTTGGTTATCCTGCCCCCTCGATTCGGATGAGCACAGTGAGGGAAACATGAGCCTGTTGGAAGCCCTGACCATGACCTCGGGTCTGGTCTATCTGGTTCTGTTGTTGTGGCAGGGCCGCAGCGGTTGGGGCTGGACGCTCTCTCTGCTGTTGGCCGCCGCGCTCTGGCTGCTGGTGGCGGATTCGGTACTCTGGCTCGCACTGGGGCTGGTGGCCACGACTCTGGCGCTCTGGCTGCGCTATCGCCCCCTACTCATGCTGGCCCACATAGACAGTCAACGTCTCAGAACGGCCACCAGGCAGCTATTGCTGCTGTGTTGGGTGTTGGTGGCGGTTCAATATGTTGTTCATATCGGACAGTTGGGGCTGGGGATGACCCCCTGGCTGGTACGCCCTGACGTGGTGGACGGTTTCCTGCCCATCGCAGGTGGTCTCGGGCTGCGGGCCTGGCTCGGGCAGGGGCTGACGGACCCCCATCACCCGGCGGCCACCGTCACCGTGCTGGTGCTCTCCCTGTCGGCCCTGCTGCTGGGTCGGGCGTTTTGTGCCTGGTTCTGCCCGCTCGGGCTGGTGGGGGAGTGGCTGCACGGCCTGCGCTCGCGCCTGTTGCCGGGGGAGTGGACCCCGCCGCGCTGGCTCGATGCCGTGTTGCGCGGCCAGAAGTTTCTGGTGCTCGCCTTTCTGCTCTTCATCATATTGCTGGCGGTACCCGCCGCCGCCCTGCCCGGCTACCTTGCCAGCCCCTACCATCAGGCGGCGGACATGAAGATGGGGGCCTTCTTCTTCAACCTGACCCTGATCTCGGGCCTGTGCCTTGGCTGGGTGCTGCTGCTCACCGCCACCTTCCGGCAAGGGTTCTGTCGCTACCTCTGTCCCTATGGCGCCTGGTTCGCCCTGCTCGGCCTGCTGACCCCAGTGCGCATTCGCCGCGACCCGGCCCGCTGCCTGCGAAGCCTGGGCCACGACTGCGACAAGTGCAGCCGGGCCTGCCCCTCGCGCATCCAGGTGCACCAGCTCATCGCGGTGCAGAGCCTCGAGTGTACCGGTTGCCAGAGCTGCGTGGCCGCCTGCCCCAAGCGGGCCGATGCCCTGCATCTTGGCACGCAAGGGCAGCGACTCGCCTCCCGCCAACTGCTGGGGCTGCTCTGTCTGTTGCTGCTGGTGTTGCCGCTGCTCGCTTACGGCTTGCTGGATCTCTGGGTCAGCCAGACACCGATCCCTGACCGCTACGAGCTGTTGCAGCGGCTGCCCTGGTTGAGCCACTGAGGGGGGAAAGGGCAAAAGGTGGATGATGGGGGGATCTTTCGGATTGGCGATAAAAGCTGTATAAAAATCCCCCGCCAAATTGTTAGCGCCATCCCACTTTGCTCATATTGCAATTGATCATATAGCGCTCCCCACCATAATGGGTGCTGTTATTTGGCGTTGTTAATATCAATTGGATGAGCAACAACATGAATATCAAGGTCAGCTATCCCAAGTGGTTTACCCTGGACCATAAGAT
The DNA here is from genome assembly GCF_017939325.1 of Aeromonas sp. MaB10011B. Classification (NCBI taxonomy): domain Bacteria; kingdom Pseudomonadati; phylum Pseudomonadota; class Gammaproteobacteria; order Aeromonadales; family Aeromonadaceae; genus Aeromonas; species Aeromonas sp. MaB10011B. The sequence goes on from NZ_JAGKRK010000015.1 coordinate 41,204, forward strand.
CGCGTTCTTCTTCCCGCTGTAATTCCCCGCGGCGGCGCGGCATGCCTGCCATGCCACGAGCCCGCCTCCATTCCTGAACTGAAATAGCTGCACCCGTCTTCGCCTGTTTATTCTGGCGAGGCGATGTCGTGCACCCATTTTCCAATATTTCCCACCTGCCGGACATTCTATTTTCGGCGGGGGAAGAGACTCATTTTGAATATTTAAATCTGGGGTGTTTATATTATGGAAAACTTCAAGCATCTGCCCGAACCCTTCCGTATTCGTGTCATCGAGCCGGTCAAGCGCACCACCCGTGCCTATCGGGAAGAGGCCATTGTCCGGGCGGGCATGAACCCCTTCCTGCTGGACAGCGAAGACGTCTTCATCGACCTGCTGACCGACAGCGGCACCGGCGCCATCACTCAGGACATGCAGGCCGCCATGCTGCGCGGTGACGAGGCCTACAGCGGCAGCCGCAGCTACTATGCCCTGCAACAGGCGGTGCAGGAGATCTTCGGCTACTCCCTGACCATCCCCACTCATCAGGGGCGCGGCGCCGAGCAGATTTACATCCCCGTGCTCATCAAGAAGCGGGAGCAGGAGAAGGGGCTGGATCGCAAGAAGATGGTGGCCCTCTCCAACTACTTCTTCGACACCACCCAGGGCCACACCCAGATCAACTGCTGCGTGGCGAAGAACGTCTACACCAGGGAGGCGTTCGATACCTCGGTCACCGCCGACTTCAAAGGCAACTTCGATCTGGTGAAGCTGGAAGAGGCCATCCTGGAGGCGGGCCCCGCCAACGTGCCCTACATCGTCAGCACCATCACCTGCAACTCCGCCGGGGGGCAGCCGGTCTCCATTGCCAACCTGAAGGCGGTGTACGAGATCGCCAGAAAGTATGACATCCCCGTTATCATGGACTCCGCCCGCTTCGCCGAGAACGCCTACTTCATCCAGCAGCGGGAGCCCGGCTACGCGAACTGGACCATCGAGGAGATCACCAGGGAGTCCTACAAGTACGCCGACGGCCTCGCCATGTCGGCGAAGAAGGATGCCATGGTGCAGATGGGGGGGCTGCTGTGCTTCAAGGATGACAGCATGCTGGACGTCTACACCGAGTGCCGCACCCTGTGCGTGGTGCAGGAGGGATTCCCGACCTATGGCGGCCTGGAAGGGGGCGCCATGGAGCGCCTGGCGGTGGGCCTGCGGGACGGCATGCGCCAGGACTGGCTGGCCTATCGCATCGGCCAGGTGCAGTACCTGGTGGACGGGCTGGAGGCCATCGGCGTGGTGTGCCAGCAGGCGGGGGGCCATGCGGCCTTCGTGGATGCGGGCAAGCTGCTGCCCCACATCCCGGCGGATCAGTTCCCGGCCCACGCCCTGGCCTGCGAGCTCTACAAGGTCGCCGGCATCCGCGCGGTGGAGATAGGTTCCCTGCTGCTGGGGCGCGACCCCGCCACCGGCAAGCAGCACCCCTGCCCGGCGGAGCTGCTGCGCCTGACCATCCCCCGTGCCACCTATACCCAGACCCACATGGACTTTGTCATCGAGGCCTTCGGCGAGGTGAAGAAGAACGCCCACCGGGTGAAGGGGCTGGACTTCATTTACGAGCCGGCCGTGCTGCGTCACTTCACCGCCAGACTGAAAGAGGTCGAGCATAACGACCCGTCAGCCGGCAAGACGCAGAAAAAATTGATAGAAGCATAACGAGTCAGGGGCACAGATTTTTCTGTGCCCTTTTTTTTCACTGCTCTGTGAAAGATTTGGAGTGACACACATGACATCAACACCGTCCGTCATCGGAGGGGCCTGCATCATTGCCAGCGTCTGTGTCGGTGCCGGCATGCTGGGGCTGCCGAGCGCGGGAGCCGGGGCCTGGACCAGCTGGTCAACCCTCGCCATCATTCTTACCATGGTCGTCATGACGGTTTCAGGCTGGATGCTGCTGGAAGCCCTGAAACCCTACGCATTGACCGCCTCCTTCAACTCGGTGACCAAGGATCTGCTCGGTCACAGGATCAATCTCTTCAACAACCTCACCGTCTATTTCGTGGGCGGCATTTTGCTCTATGCCTATATCACCTCGTCGGGTCTCATCCTGGGCGGCCTGCTGGGCATCAATAGCCAGCTGGCCTCGGTGTTGTTCGTGCTGGTGTTCTCCTGGTTCGTCTGGCATTCGACCCGGGCGGTGGACAGGATTTCGGTCGTCCTGATCGTCTTCATGGTGCTGAGTTTCGTGTTCGGGGTCTCCGGGCTTGCCAGCAAGGTCGACACCGCCAAGCTGTTCAACTCCTTTGCCGAGGAGCTGGGCCGCGCCCCTTACGCCCTGGCCATGTTGCCGGTGGCGCTCACCTCGTTTGGCTACCACCACTCGGTGGCATCGATGCGCGCCTATTACGGCGAGGAGCAGAAAGCCAGACAGGCGATCCTGGGGGGGACCCTGATCGCCCTGGCGCTCTATCTTCTGTGGCTGCTCAGCATCTTCGGCAACCTGCCTCGTCCCGCCTTCGGCCCCGTCATCGCCAAGGGGGGTGACGTGGATGTGCTGCTGGGGGCGCTGGCCTCGGTGATCGAGTCCAGGCAGGTCTCCCAGGCCATCAACCTCTTCTCCATGGCGGCCATCCTCTCCTCCTTCATCGGGGTGGGGCTCGGGGTGTTCGACTATCTGGCGGATCTGTTCCGGTTCGACAACAGCCGCCGGGGGCGGGCCAAATCCTGGGCGGTGACCTTCCTGCCCCCCCTGGCGCTCTCCCTGATGTTCCCGTTCGGCTTCGTGGTGGCCATCGGCTATGCCGGGGCCGCGGCGACCGTCTGGGCCTGCATCATCCCGGCCCTGCTGGCGAAGAAGTCCCGGGAGCTGGCCCCGGACGAGGCGGGGTTCAAGGCCCCCGGCGGCCAGCCCATGGTGGTGGCCGTCATCGTCTTCGGGGTGCTTACCGCCATCTTCCACCTGATGGCCATGGCGGGTCTGCTGCCCGTCTACACCGGCTGACCCTGGTGTGCCGAACCTGGCCCCATCCCGAACATATTCCACGGATGGGGCGCAGGATCCGGCCCGTTTCCCCCCATTTCCCCTCCGGATTTGATACCCGAAGGCATGCAGGGTAAAGTCCCCCGGCGCCAGCAGTGGCGAACGCAGGAGAAGCACGGCGGTGTGCCGTGACCAGTCGACAATCCGTTTGGGGGAGTAATGGAACAGAAACCATCGTTGGTGGGCGGGGCATGCATCATTGCCGGCGTCTGTGTGGGGGCCGGCATGCTGGGGCTGCCGAGTGCGGGGGCGGGCGCCTGGACCCTCTGGTCCATGCTCGCGGTGGCACTGACCATGGTGGTGATGACGGTCTCCGGCTGGATGCTGCTGGAGTCCTATCGGGGCTATCCCCTGCGCGTCTCCTTCGATACCGTGACCCGGGATCTGCTGGGGGAGAAGGTCAACGCCCTCAACAATCTCAGCGTTTATTTCGTCGGCGGCATCCTGCTCTATGCCTACATCACCTCGGCCGGTCTCATCATCGACGGCATGACGGGGATGGGCAGCCAGTGGGCGTCCGTGCTCTTTACCCTGGCCTTCTCCCTGCTGGTGTGGCACTCCACCCGGGCGGTGGACCGCATCTCGGTGTTGCTGGTGATCCTGATGGGGCTGAGCTTTGCCTTCGGCATCTCGGGCCTGTCGATGAATGTGCGCCTCGATCTGCTGCTCGACCGGGTGGGCAGCGAAGTGAGCTACGCCCCCTATGCCCTGGTGATGCTGCCGGTGGCGCTCACCTCGTTCGGCTACCACCATTCGGTCTCCTCCATGCGCGCCTACTACGGTGAAGAGCGCCGTGCCAGCCGCGCCATTCTGGGGGGCACCCTGATCGCACTCGCGTTTTACCTCATCTGGCTGGTGAGCGTCTTTGGCAACCTGCCCCGCAGCGAGTTCGGCCCGGTGATCGCGGAGGGGGGCAACGTGGATGCCCTGCTCAAGGCCCTCGGCTCGGTGATCGAGTCCAAGGCGGTGGCCAGCGCCCTCAACGCCTTCTCCATGGCGGCCATCCTCTCCTCCTTCATCGGGGTGGGGCTCGGGGTGTTCGACTACCTGGCGGATCTGTTCAAGTTCGACAACAGCCGGGGTGGCCGCGCCAAGTCCTGGGCGGTGACCTTCCTGCCGCCCCTGGTGCTCTCCTTGCTGTTCCCGTTCGGCTTCCTGGTGGCCATCGGCTATGCGGGCGCCGTGGCGACCCTGTGGACCTGCATCATCCCGCCCCTGCTGGCCTGGAAGGTGCGGGCGGCCCGGCGCGAAGAAGGTGGCGAGGGCTTCCGCGCCCCCGGCGGCCTCTTCATGATCGTCCTGGTGATCCTGTTCGGCGTGCTGACCGCCGCCTTCCACCTGCTCAACATGGTGGACCTGCTGCCCGCCTACAAGGGCTGAGCCGTTACCCGGGTCGCAGTGCCAGCACACAATGACAAAGAAGGAGCCTCATGGGCTCCTTCTTGCTTGTCACACAGGCAATATTGGCGTCGGTTACTGAATGCCGACCGACAGGGAGTGGGGGACCTTGGCGCCTTTACGGGCGGTGGCGCGCATCTGGTAGACCTGGATCAGGTACTTGCCCGACTTGGGCAGGGTGCCTTGCCATTTTGTGTCCACGTTGCCGCCGCCCAGTGCCTCGGCCTGACCCGGGATGGCGCCCGGCGCGAAGACGTTGAAGTTGGCATTGGTACTGCCGGTGATGGCGACCGTCATGGTCTGGCCTTCTTTGGCGCCCAGGGTGTAGTTGATGGTGTCATAACCGGAGAAGGTGCCATCAACCTTGGCGCTGTGCGCGCCTTTGGCGAAGTGCACCGGCACCGTGGTCACCTTGTCTGCCGCCTGAACCGAGGCCGCCATCATCATGGCCAGCAAGGCGGCCGTTACTGCTTTTTTCATTATGTATTGCTCCTGTGATCGGGCCCTGGCACGGGCCTCAAGGGGAAGATATGCCTGAACGATGACGCGACTCCATCGAAATGATGGGGCGGTCGGAGTGGGGGATGTTGCAAGATTTGGGGTATGTACAGACGGACATGGTGCCTTTTGGCCGCAAGCCAGATGAACACAAGGTCGCTGGGGTTTTATATGGTGAGTTCCCTGATACAGGGGGCGTTTTTGTCAACGTGGTGTTGACGAACAGGGTGCCCGCTGCGGCCATGAGTCTGCGACAGAATTGATCGCCCCGGGTCTCCTGCATGGTCAGGGCGCGGGAGGGCTTGCGGAAAAAGAGGACGTTAAGGTTGGCTGGTGCCCTCAGCCGCCATGGCCTGCTGCTCATAGCGCGCCACCGTGCCGTCCTGCTTCATTTGCCGGATCACGCTGGCAAGGGGGGCCAGCAGATCCTGATGCCGTTCGTGCAGGTAGACGTAAGAATCGGCCAGCTCCATCACCCCGGCGGAGTAGATGCCGGCATAGCCCGGGTCCTGGCGCGTCAGGGCGGCCAGGGCCTGGCTGGCAATCAGGGTCTGCTCCACATAGAGGTCACTGCGCCCCTTGAGCAGCTTGCCCATCCCCTGCTCGGCGGTGGTGATGGCAAAGAGCCGGTTCGGTGCCACCACCTTGCCCAGCATCATCTCCGGCAGCTTGGCGCCACGGCGAAACTCGACCCGATAACCGGTGCCCAGCAGGCTGTGCCACCCCTGCAGCTGGATCCCGGGCTGGTGGGCATAGGCCTGATAGGAGACGGCGAAATGGGGCTCGGGCACGCGCTGGAGGGTGCGGGTCTGCTGCTGGTAGCTGGCGGCGCGGTGGATCTCGCCATCGACCTGTCCCTGCTCTGCCAGCAGGGGGGCCCGTCCCCCGGGGTAGCCCTGGTACTGGAAGTCATAGCCCAGGCGGGCGAACGCATCCCGATAGATGAGATCGAGCCAGCGACCATAGGGGGAGTCCCTAGTTTCAAGGGAGCTCACCAGTGTGATGTTGCCCCTGCCTTGCGCCCCCCATACCTGGAAGGCCAGCAGCAAGAGCAGTGAAAGAGCGAAGAAGCGGTATCCTGAAACCTGCGCCATGGTGTCCCTGTCAGAGCGGTGGTTGCAAAGGGTGACAGTCCTATCCTAGCCCAGGGGGTTGCCCGGTCCAGCGCTTTCTGCCGTCCGCCCGTGGATACCCTCCGGGCCGCCTTGCCCGAATGAACGACAACAAAGGGAGATAGCCAGCGCCGCTCACAGGCTGGCGAAATCCACCTCGGGCAGGGTTTCGAAGCCGGGGCGGGCAAACAGATAGCCCTGCATCAGGCTGACGCCCATCTCCCGCAGGCAGGCCATCTCGTCGCGGGTCTCGACCCCTTCCGCCAGCGGGGTGATCTGCAACTCCGTAAACAGCGCCAGACAGTGGCGAACGATGGCCTGACGGATCGGGTCCTGGTCGATGCCGCGCAGCAGGTGCATATCGAGTTTGATGATGTCGGGGCGAAAATCGGCCAGCAGGCTCAGGCCCGAGTAACCGGCGCCAAAGTCATCGATTGCCGTCTTGAAGCCGAGGGCCTGATAGTGATCAACGATACTGCGGAGATGCTGGCTATCCTGCACCTGCTCCACCTCGGTCAGCTCGAACATGATCTGCTCGATGGGAAAGAGATGCTCGCGGGCCGCCTGCAGGGTGGTGCGGATGCAGCGCTCCGGGCGGTAGACCGCGTTGGGCAGAAAGTTGATGCTCAGCATGCCCCGCATATCGAGCCGGGCGGCCAGCGCGATGGCCTTGATGCGGCAAAGCTGATCGAAGCGGTAGCGGTTGTCGTCGTTGACCCGGGCAATCACGCTCTGCGCCGGTTCGTTGTTGATCCCCCGCACCAGCGCCTCGTAGCCGAAGACGGTGCGCTGGCTGCAATCGACGATGGGCTGGAAGGCCATGGTGAAATCGAAGTCGAGATCCACCTGCTCATGACACTGCTGGCAGAGGGTGGAGGACGGGGCGGCAGGTATATCCATGACGTTCCTCTGTTTGGCCGTGGCGGCGCTGGGCACTGTCTCAAATGATAACAGCTCATTACCCCCCTGTAGGTTCGATTAGCGAAGCGTAATCGGACGAACGAGACGCTTTGATTACGGTTGTTGCCGTGATGCAGGGGCGGCCAGCCGTAGGGGGGAAGTGCGGCTGGCCGTGATTGCGGGAGAATCGATTTACGCGAACGTCCGATTACGCCTGACGGCTAATCTGTATGGAGATGGTATTCACCTGACAGTTGCCCACAAAAGGGAGTGGTCATACGGCTTCAAACCGGATAACAAAACGGTACCCCTACCGTGTTATCTGGAGTCACCGTATGACCACCAACGAGAAAGTAGCACGTCGTAAACTCAG